>DATFFB010000245.1:0-2133 GCA_035250485.1 Acidimicrobiia bacterium | reverse complement strand
CCGAGACCCTGCCGGCAGCGCCCGTTATCTCTACCAGCACCGGTGATAACCTGAACGGATGAGCGGCAACGGTGACCGCATACCGGTCGAAGTCGTTGGAGTCCGGATTGAGTTGCCCTCGAACACCCCGATCGTGTTGCTCCGCGAGCAGTCCGGTCGCCGGCACATTCCCATCTGGATCGGGGCCCCCGAAGCCCAGGCGATCGCCGCCGCCCTCGACGGCTTGGAGCCTCCTCGTCCCCAAACCCATGACCTCCTCCGGCTGGTGGTGGAAACGCTCGGCGCCAAGATCGATCGAGTCGACGTCGTCGAACTACGCGACAGCGTCTATTTCGCCGAGTTGCAGATGAGCCGGGAAGGGCGCACGTTCCACCTCTCCGCCCGCCCCTCTGATTCGATCGCTCTGGCAGTCCGATCCCAGGCGCCGGTGTTCGTTGCCGCCCAGGTCCTGGCCGATGCCGGAATCGAGTTCTCCGAGGAGACCGAGGAGGACGAGATCGAGCGCTTCCGGGAAATGCTGGAAGACGTCACCGTGGAGGATTTTCTCAAAGAGGACGATTGATCGTCCTCTTTGGGAAAGTCCTTCGAGACACGCCTGGGCCCTGGTTGGGCCCAGGCAGACAACAGATATCAGAGCGGAATCTGATGTCTGATGAAGTCTGACGTCTTCTGGTCTTTTCCACAGCGGTTGTTGACAACTCGACGGGCCTCGGGCTAGCTTGGCTACAGCGGCGGAATTACGTAGTTGTAACCCGGGAGGTTCCGTTGACGGCCAACTTGCTCGCAGAACAAACGCAGGGGTACCGGGCGCCGCTCGTCTGCAAGCTGGTGGGGATCAGCTATCGCCAGCTCGATTACTGGGCCCGCACCAATCTGATCAAGCCATCGGTCCAGGACGCCAAGGGATCCGGCTCACAGCGCCTCTATGCGTTTAGCGACGTCGTCCAGCTCAAGGTGATCAAGCGGCTGCTCGACGCCGGGATGAGCCTGAAGAAAATTCGCCAGGCCGTGGCCATCCTCCGCCAGCAGCTGCAGAGCGAGCGACCCCTGGCCGACGTCACCCTGCTCTCCGACGGTCAGACCATTTACGCCGCCCATTCCGCCGACGAGGTCTTCGATGTGCTCCAGCGCGGCCAGGGCGTTTTCGTCATTGCGGTCAGGCCCGCCCAGGACGAACTCGAAGGCGACCTCCATGATCTCTACCCCGAGCGCGATGTCCACTTAGCGGCGGAGGGTTCCTGAGACTCGAGTCCCTCGATCAGATTCAGGCTGGCGTCACTGCGGTTTCGCATCAGTTTGCTCATAACAGCGAACGCCAATTCGCCTCTCTACTCGATTTTTACGGAGTTCCCTGGGAGTACGAGCCGCGAGCGTTTCCGATCTCCTGGGATGGAGAGGGCCGTCCCAATCAGTACTTCACCCCCGATTTCTATCTTCCCGAAGACGACCTCTTTATAGAGATCACCACCATGAGCCAGAAGCTCGTGACCAAGAAAAACGGCAAGGTAAGAACGCTCCGTCGCTTGTATCCGACCGTGCGCTGCAAAATCCTCTACCAACGTGATTACCTTCATCTGGTGGAGAAGTACGGCCTCGAGCGACCCACCAACCTCCCACATGAGCCGCGCCCAGTTCGGTTGCCAGGGCCTCCCTCGGTGACACGACTGGGAGAGCGGGGGAGCGGGCCTCAAATACGCTGACCGGGGCTCGTTGAGCCGGTCACCCCTCCACGAACTCCACGGCGAGCTTGGCGCCCGCTTCGTCGATTTCGGCGGCTGGGAGATGCCGGTCCAATACCGGTCGGTGCTGGAAGAGCATCGGGGGGTTCGCAACGGGGTTGGCTGGTTTGACGTCTCCCACCTCGGGCGCTTCCTCTGGGAGGGTGCAACGGCCCGAGACAGCCTGCGTTCGCTTCTCTCCAACGACATCGACTCAATCGAGCCAGGTCGAACACAGTACACATTGCTCTTGAACGAGCAAGGCGGAATCGAAGACGATCTTCTCGTCTGGTGGTGGGACGACGACCGCTTTTGGGTCTTGCCAAACGCTTCCACCCATCAAATGGTGCTGGATCGATTTCGAGCGATTGCGCCGGACACCAGGAGCGTCGACCTGAGGCCGGAGACGGTGATG
>DATFFB010000244.1:0-3698 GCA_035250485.1 Acidimicrobiia bacterium | reverse complement strand
CGACCCGACGATCGGGACGCCGAAGTCGCGCGACTGGAGTCCCTGGGGGCCAAGCGAGTGGACATCGGTCAGAAGGGGACCGAGTCTTGGGTTGTTCTCGCCGACCCGGAGGGAAACGAGTTCTGTGTCTTGCGTGCCCTCACCTCAGAGGAAATGAGCACCTACGAAGGCGCAACCGGCTCTGATGACAGGGGATCCTGATCGCCCGTCTCCAGCGCAAACGATTCACGGAGGCGGTCGACGTCCGTGAGTTTCCGCGCGGGAGGGTCGAAGTGGTCGAACTCGATGACGTGGTCGTCGGTCGGATGAGTTATGAACCCGGTTGGCGGTGGTCGGTCGACGTCAAGCCGATTGCAGGGACGGACAGGTGCCAATACCACCATCTCGGAGTGACACTCTCCGGGCGGGTTCGGGCCGAGATGGTCGACGGAACCGAGCTCGAAGTCGGTCCAGGGGAGGTCTTTGAATTTCCTCCCGGTCACGACGCCTGGGTTGTGGGGGACGAACCCTGGGTGTCGGTCGACTTCGCCGCGATGCGCAACTATGGGCGAACCGCCGAGCGACGCGGCGAACGGATTCTGGCGTCGATCTTGTTCACCGACATCGTCGACTCGACGGCCACCGCGCAACGCTTGGGCGACAGCCGGTGGTTCGAATTGGTCGCGGCCCACAACGAGCGGGTTCAGTTTGTCCTCAATCGCTACAGCGGCAGGTTGATCAAGACCACCGGCGATGGAATCCTCGCCATCTTCGACGGAGCCGAGCGGGCGGTGCGGGCGGCGACCGCGCTTCATAGAGAGCTGGCGGCCCTCGACCTCAAGTTACGCGCGGGTATTCACAGCGGGGAGGTCGAACTCGTGCCCGGAGACGTCCGTGGAGTAGCTGTCCACGCCGCCGCTCGCGTAATGGCTCTGGCCGGTGCGGGTGAGACACTGATTTCCGGCACCACCCGCGAGCTCTTGGATGTGACGGGTCTGGAGTTCGAGGATCGCGGCGCCTACGAGTTCAAGGGCCTCTCGGGAAGACGATCGGTGTTTGCATTGAGCGGGGACCCCTCCCCGGCCCCGACTGAGGCCTAGCTACCCGTTTTCAAGGAAGCCCTCGAGATTCCGGGACTTCTCCGGGTGACGCAATTTGGCAAGCGCCTTGGTCTCGAGCTGGCGGATCCGCTCCCGGGTCACCTTGAAGTGGTCACCCACCTCCTCCAAAGTCCGCATCCGGCCGTCGGCCAAGCCGAAGCGCATGATCAGGACCTCACGTTCCCGATCGCTGAGACCCTCGAGCGCCAATGCCAGGTGCTCTTGCAAGACCTTGAAGGTGGCAGCGTCGGCGGGGACATCGGCGTCGAGATCCTCGACGAAATCGGCCAGGGTGGATTCTTCTTCCTCCCCGACGGGGGTCTCGAGCGAGATGGTGTCCTGGGCGATACGGGTCAGTTCCGTGAGGCGATCGACCCCGAGATCAAGCTCGATGGCGAGCTCCTCGACCGTGGGCTCGCGTCCCAGGGTCTGGGCCATGTCACGCTGAGCCCGAGTCAGCTTGTTGATCAGGTCGACGATGTGGATCGGCATGCGAATGTTGCGACCCTGGTCGGCGATCGCGCGGGCGATCGACTGCCGTATCCACCACGTGGCGTAGGTCGAAAACCGAAACCCCCGTCGATAGTCGAAGCGCTCGACGGCCCGCATCAAGCCCAGGTTCCCTTCCTGGATGAGATCGAGCAGCGCCATTCCGCGGCCGACGTACCGGCGGGCGATGGAGACCACCAATCGGAGGTTTGACTCCACCAGCCTTCGCTGGGCTGCTTCCCCCCGCCGGTTGGTGACCTCGAGAATCGCCCGGTCTTCGGCGCTCAGCTCCGAGGATTGGTCTGGGCCTTCCTTATCGAGGTGCTTTTCGGCCTTGAGCCCGGCTTCGTAGGCCATCGAAAGCTCGACTTCCTCCTGGGCGGTGAGCAACCGGTAGCGCCCGATCTCGTTGAGATACATCCGCACCGGGTCTGAGACCCAGACCTCATCGCCGTCGGTGAGCTCGTGATCGGCTTCCGGTTCGTCCTCGGAGAGCTCGATCCCTCGGGTCCGGAGGAGGTCGACCGCTCGTTCGAATGCATCCGGCGGCGCCTCGGCTTCTTCGAGTTCCTGCTGCACCTCAGAGACGGTGAGGAACCCCCGCTGCCGGCCTCGCTTGGCCAGCTGCTCGATCAGTCTTTCGCTTTCGTCAGTCATTCACGGCCCCGTCGACGCTCTTGCAAACCTAATAGGCGCCGTAGATGCTCGGAATACGCCTGACTCGCCGGGTCGAGCGCCTGCAGCTCGACCTCGATCTCCTTGATCTGGCGCTCGATGGCTTTTCCCTCCGCCCGCCGCACGACCTCACCCGGGTTGGCGGGCAGCGGTCGGGTGTCAAAGGCCAGCCGCTGCACCAGTTCTTGGTGAGGAAGATCATCGAGGGAGATCGGGCTCCCGGCCGGGGCGGCCTTCCGGGCGACCTCAATCGCCTCGATGAGGTCGGCTAGCTGGCCGTCGACCCACGTCCGCTCAAGGTCGATTTCGGAGAGCTCTGGGGGGTTGGCGAGCAGCACCCGGATCAACTCCGCCTGGATCGGGTCGAGGCTGGCCTCTTCGACCCTTCCTCGTCCTGGCCCAGGCGACGCCGTCTGCCCCCGCAGGGCGTTCTCGATGGCGGCGGTATCCACCCCGATCTCCTTGGCGGCAAACCGCACGTATTCGGCCCGGGCGATCGGCTCGGACACCCTCGAGATCAATCGGCCGGTATTGCGAATCGCCCGCGCCCTACCTTCGGGTTCGGTGATCCGATGGCGGCGCACTTCCTTCTCGATCCGAAACTGCAGCAGGGGCCGGGAGTCTGTGATCGACTTGGCGAGGTCTTCGCCTCTTCCCGCCTGAACGAGATCGGCGGGATCCATGCCGCCGGGGAGATCGGCCACTCGAAGGTCAAAGTCGAGATCGACCGGTGTGCGGAGGGTGTCGCCGCGGAGGGCGGCCCCGGCTCCCGCCTGGTCGGAGTCGAAGACCAGCACCACTCGATCAGTAAAGCGCCGTAGAAGATCGAAATGATCCTCCCCGAGGGCGGTGCCGCAGGTGGCCACGGCCGTGTTGACCCCGGCTTGATTGACAGCGATGACGTCGAAGTATCCCTCGACCACTACGGCTTCTTGGGTGCGGGCGATCTCACCCTTGGCCCGATTGAGACCGTAGAGCAGTCGGCTCTTCTGATAAATGCGTGAGTCGGCTGAGTTGAGGTACTTGGGGCCGCGCTCGGAAAGGGTGCGGCCACCGAAACCGACCGGGTCACCGCGCAGATCGTGGATCGGGAATAGCAGACGATCACGAAAAACATCGAAGAGCTTTCCCCCTCTCCCCCGCTTTGCCAAGCCGGCGCCCATCATGATGGAGTCCTTGATCCCCTCGGTTCGTAGCGACCGCACCAACGCGTCCCAGGAATCTGTCTCCGGTCCGTAGCCAATCTCGTATTGATCGACGGCTTCAGCGCCCAATCCCCGACCGCGCAAATAGGCCCGGGCATGTCCGGCGTCGGGCGACGCGCGAAGGGTTTTCTGATAGAAGCGCACCGCCTGACGCACGGCCTCGACCAGTTCCTCATGCTCGCCCCGGCGCCGGCTGGCACCGGGATCGGACTCGATCTGGATGCCCGCCTGACGGGCCAGGAACTCGACC
>DATFFB010000243.1:0-2725 GCA_035250485.1 Acidimicrobiia bacterium | reverse complement strand
TGCAGAGGTCCGGCCCGAGCTTCCCGCAAGTCAGACAGAGCACCGCATCACAGTGACAAAGCCGGGGGACAAAACCATGGCAGAGAACCGGCCCAGGCCGGATCTCAGTTAGGTGCCTTCGCGCCAGCCTGCCAGATAGTCGCGCTGTTCGTCGGTCAACTCCTCCAATCCTGCCCCCAAGGCGGCCAGCTTGAGCCTGGCCACCTCCCAGTCGACTTCGCTGGGGAGGGTGTAAATCCCGGGCTCGAGAGTCCCGGCCCGCTCCGCCAGCCATTCGGCTGCGAGGGCTTGGTTGGAGAAGGACATATCCATGACGTCCGCTGGATGGCCCTCGGCGGCTCCGAGGTTGACGAGACGTCCTTCAGCCACCACCAGGATGCGCCGTCCGTCTGCCATTTCGTATTCCTCCAGATTGCGTCGCACCGGGCGCCGGTCGCGGGCCATTTCGCCCAGGACCTCGAGGTCGATCTCGACATCGAAATGACCGGCATTAGCGACGATGGCACCGTCTTTCATGAGGTCGAAGTGCTGGCGGCGAAGGACGTGCTTATTGCCGGTGACCGTGATCAGCACGTCGCTCAGGCGGGCGGCATCGTCTGCGGTCACCACCTGATGACCGTCCATCGCCGCCGTGAGCGCCCGCACCGGATCCACCTCCACCACCGCCACTTTTGCCCCCATTCCTGCAGCTCGGGCAGCCACGCCCTTTCCGCAGTTGCCA
The DNA here is from genome assembly GCA_035250485.1 of Acidimicrobiia bacterium. GTDB lineage: Bacteria > Actinomycetota > Acidimicrobiia > Spongiisociales > ZC4RG35 > JACCTH01. The sequence goes on along the minus strand of DATFFB010000243.1, from coordinate 2,004 downwards.
TAACCGATGACTCCGACGGTCGAGCCGGCCATAAGCATGTTCGTGGCCCGGATGATGCCGTCCATCGCGGACTGACCGGTCCCGTAGCGATTGTCGAACAGGTGCTTGGTGGCCGAATCGTTGACCGCTACCACCGGGAGTCGCAGCGTCCCTTCTGCGGCCATTGCCTTGAGGCGGATGACGCCCGTGGTGGTTTCCTCGGTCGAGCCAATGGGCTCGAGTTCAGTGCGTTGGGTGTGGAGCAAAGTGGCGAGGTCGGCGCCGTCGTCCATCGTGATGTCCGGCTTGAGGTCCAGCACGGCGTTGAGGTGGCTGTAGTAGCGGTCGTCGTCTTCTTCCCTCACGGCAAAGACCGGAATCCCATCAGCGACCAATGCTGCGGCGACATCGTCCTGAGTCGAGAGAGGGTTGGAGGCGCATAACGACACGTCGGCACCACCTGTCCGCAGGGTCGTCATGAGATTGGCCGTCTCGGCGGTGACGTGAAGACAGGCAGCGACATGCCTTCCCGCCAGCGGCTTTTCCTTCTCAAAGCGCTCCTCGATCGATTTGAGGACCGGCATCCGGCGCCCGGCCCACTCGATCCGGCGAGCGCCTTCCGGCGCCAGGTCAAGATCGGCTACGTCGTGTTTCATCCACTCTCCTCGGCCAGGAGGCCCTTCAGTTTTTCGATGATTTCCACCGGCACCGGGTCCACGCCGGCAGCCCGGGCGATCTCAATTGAGACCAAGTCTCCCATGGCGCACAGGCTCATCATCCGCTCGAGCCCGCTGACGCCTTGCGACCAAACTTCGCCTACCCAGGGCACATTCTGTGATGTCAGCCGGGCAGTGAGATCGAACCGAGCCGCAAGGGCGGAAGGCTCCGACTCGTCCCGCAGGGCGACGATTCCGACGTGGGCCTGCGACAGTTCCGAGAGCGAGGTCCAGGAAACGATCTCGTTGTGATCGACCTCGGGAAAGAGGCCCACCCAGGCCGGCCATTTGGCGTTCTCGTTGATCTGGGTCTTCCAGCGGAGAGCAGCCGGGCCGGTGAGTCCGGTCGCCCCGTAGACAATCACCGCCCTTCCCTTCAATCCCGCCGCCAGGTCCGCCGCCAAGGCCCAACCCATGCCTCCCGACGCCGCCAAGGAGTCGACCAGGTCGGCGGCTCTGCTCAGATCCGAGGGAGCCAGGGACATCGCACCTGCCGCCTCGAGGATGCGAAGCACCGATCCCAACATATAGCCGAGGGCAGCCCGCGGCTGCAGCCCTCCCGGAACGACAACCAAGGGCCAACCCTGGGCCGAGGCCATCTCGGCCAGGCGTCCGCCGCTGGTGAGGGCGTAAACCGGGAACCCGCTGTTTCCGGCCTCTTCGGCGGCGGAGAGGGTTTCTTCCGTGTTGCCGGAATAAGAGATGGCGATCACGGCCGGCGGGTTGACCCTCACCCACGAGGGAAGCCCATAACCCTTGTGCACCGCCACCAGGCTGCTGGCGAGGGCGGCCGCGATATCACCCGAGATCCCCGATCCGCCCATTCCCACAACGAGGTGCAGGGGGCTGGGAGGAATTTCGGGGATCTCTGTTTCGGCCGACCATCGCAACTGGTCGCCAAGACCGGCGACCAGTTCCTCCATGTCCTCAACTGCCATTCGGCAGCTCCGCCTCCTCCACCAGCATCACCGGAATGCCATCGGTTACCGGGTAGCGGCGCCCGCAGATCTGGCAGACCAGTCGGGAGGCGGCTTCGTCCTGGTCGAGGTCACCTTGGTCGACAGGACAAACCAGGATCTCGGCCAGCAACGGGTCAATGAGTGGCATCGCTACCTCCGATCACCTGTTGCACCTCTTCGCTCAGCTCCGCGACGGCTTCGTCATCGGGGCCTTCCACGTTGAGGCGGAGAAGTGGCTCCGTATTCGAAGGCCGCAGATTGAACCATCGATCGGGCCACGAAACAGTGAGCCCATCGAGGTGGTCGATGTGGGCGTCGGGGAAGGCAGCCCCGACTCGTTCCATGGTCCC
>DATFFB010000242.1:0-2016 GCA_035250485.1 Acidimicrobiia bacterium | reverse complement strand
TACCACCTCGAGGGCGAGGACATGGTTCACCGTCGATCCTTCGGCGAGGCAATGCGGTCCCCCGGAATTGTTGGCGATGTTTCCCCCGACCGTGCAGGCCGCCTGCGAGGAAGGATCGGGGGCGAAGTAGAGGCCGTAGGGGGCTGCTGCTGTGGAGAGATCGAGATTGATCACTCCCGGCCCGACCCAGGCCGTCCGCTTAACGGGATCGATCTCGTGGATCTGGTTCATCCGGGTGGTGACGAGGACGACTCCGCCTTCGGTCGGGACCGCGCCGGCGGCGAGTCCGGTACCGGCGCCGCGAGCGACCACCGGCGCCTCGTGGCGGCCGGCGATCTTGACGATCTCGACGACTTCTTCGGTGGTCTCCGGTATGGCCACCACCGAGGGATTCCCTCGATAGACGCCGGCATCGCGGCCGTAAAGGTGAAGCTCGAGCTTGCTCTCCATGACGCGCTCTCGTCCCAGAGCAGCTCGCAGTTCGTCGATCATCTCACTCATGAAGCGTTTTTATCACCTAGGCGTACCTGACAAGGGTACGCCTAGGTCGCGAGAACGGAAATACGGGCCAACAGCCCCGACCGCGCTCGCATGATTCGCTCGATCACCAAACCAGGGCTGTGAAAGATCTCGTGATCCCAGACCTCCACCACCAGGAATCCCATTTGAGCATGTCGATCCCGACGAGCTTCATCGTCTGTCCGGTCAGTGAGGGAAGTGTGGAAGCGCTCGCTGAGAATCTCGACGATCAGTGGAAGATCATCCGCAAGGAAGTCCACGCGACCACTCCACACTTCGGAGCCGACATTGACCTGTCTCCGGAATTTCAAGCCATTCCTATCTGCCAACTCCCCAAAGCGAGACTCGATGTTCGAGGCCGGAGGCACCCAGGGATCGGGGCGCAGACGCCGCAGTTCCCGCAGAACGGTCACTCCATTGCGGCCCCTCCGACCAAGCCGCAGCAGCAACGCATCGATTGTCTGACCGTCTAGAAGGCGGAGGGACCAGGCATTGTCGAGCGCACGGGAGGCACGATCCTTGTCGATCGAGCCCGCCAGCTGCAAGATGACCAAAGCCGGAGAGACAATGGGAATGCCGCGGTGGACCTTGCGACACCAATCAGGAATCACCGTCGAATGGTGGACTATCACCGGTCGCATCTCCTCTTGCCAATGAAAAACGCGTTCGACCGACAAATGGATGCGATCGGGTCGAAAACCTGCGATCCCCCACCATGCCGCGGCTGTGGTGTGAGAGAGGTAGGCCTCTCTTCCGACGTGCAGCAGAGGAATCATCAGGCGCTGGGCGGGAAAAGTTGGCGACCCGCCAAGACGTAACACCCTGGAGGTGACTTCCTCGAGGAGTCCGGATTGAATGCGTCGAGTAATTGCTCTCCGATCGAGCCCCGCTGCCAGCAACTGGCGACGGGTAACGAGAAGCTGCTGAGTGCGCGCTAGATCGCGAATCACCTGGTCATGTTTCACTGGCTGCAGCCTGTCGGAACCCTGCGTTCCCTAACAGAGTTCTGACTAGGAGAAGTTTTCGCGACGCTCGGCCGTCGGCTTCTTGCGACGCAACCGTGGCGTAATCGGCTACGGCTACGTGATAAAAACGGTTAAGGCGGGCCCCAACCACCGCCCCCCGGAGTTCGAACCAGCAGACGATCGCCCGGCCTGACCGTGAGGGTGGTCTTGCCCGGGAGGCGCTCGGGCGCCGTATCGGGCCGCAGCAGCCAGTCCTCTCCGCTGGCCCCCGGCTCGCCCCCGGCCAGGCCCCAGGGGCGGTTACGGCGACGCTCGCCGATCAGAGAGAGCTCCGCTCCCTCCAGGAACTCGATCTCGCGCTCGAGCCCCTCCCCTCCGGGGTGTCGACCGTCTCCACCTGAACCACGACGGAGGGTGTAGCGGGTCACCCTGAACGGATAGTGCATGTGGAGCGATTCGATCGGCGTGTTGGCGGTATTGGTCATGCCGGTGTGTATCCCCGAGAGGCCCGCCTTGCCAGGCCGACCCCCCT
>DATFFB010000241.1:0-3707 GCA_035250485.1 Acidimicrobiia bacterium | reverse complement strand
GATCCCGGTGAGAATCGCCGGAACCGAATGCTCAGTCTGTTGCTGGACGGTCATGGCATTGCGAAACCACGTCCCGTCGTCGGCCAGCGCGGCGAAGTTGGGGTAGCGATCGCGACGGAGGTTGCCTTCGGGGTCGATCAGGGAGGCGAGCGGAAACTCGTCGAAGATGAGAAAGACGATCGGAGGCCGCCGTTGCGGTTCGACCGCCGAGGCGATCGGCACCCCCCGATCGGTCACGATGCCGCCCGAGGGAGTAGCGAGCAAGAAGTAGGGAATGACTATCAAGGGACTGAAGGCGAGCAGCCGGACCAGGCTTTGGGCGGCTGCGCTGCGGTGAACAGCCGCCACAGCTCCCGCCCCGAACCCAACCGCCAGAGTTTCTTCCACTCCGGGAGCGAGCCCGAGCCGGCGAAAGAGGAGATAGCCAAGCACGGTGGCAAGAACAACGCCCTCGGCGGTCGAAATTGCGGTTCCGGCCCGGGATGGAATCAGCCCCGGCAGGGCGGCTACGGCGGCAACTCCGAATCCGATGGCGAGTACCAGCAACACGATTTCAAGCCGTCCCGAGCCGCGGGCGACGAAAAATTCGGCGTTGCGGCCGAGGATGTCGAGCACCGGCCACGCCACTCCCATCGTCGCCAGGGTGATGAGCGCAGATGTGCGGGTGAGTCGGTTCGTCACCGCGGGACGAGATGAAAAAGGATGCGCCCTTCGAGCGCTGATTCTGTGGCGATGTCGAAGCGTTGGTCGATTGCTCGGCGCAAGGTCGACTCGTCATAGTCGACGTGGATCTCGCCGGCTCGCTTGTTGAGGGCCAGCTTTCGAGCCATGGGATCGGTGGGCGGCACCCACTCGAAGACCACTTCCGAGGACAGTGATCGCAGCCAATCGATGACTTCGGTCAGCGGGAGGTTGCCGCTTACGACCAGGTGGTGGACGACCGCCAACAAGAGCACGAGATCGGGTCGACCCCGTTCATCGAGCCGCTTGCGTTCCCTCCCCCTCCAACCCAGCCCGGGAGAAGGGTCGGAGAGGTCGAAGACCATGGGGAGCACATTCTTCGTCTCTGATCCCAGCAGCGCTTGGAATAGCCGATCAATGACGAGCTCATCGGCGTCGGCAGCCACGACCCAATCGCTGTGGGGGGCCGCGAGCCGAGAGAAATATCCATCATTGGCTCCCAGGTCCCAGGTGACACTTCTTTGCTTCTGTGCTGCGATCCGGCGGACGAAGTCGGCCTTGGGTTCTCGCTGGGTACCGACGTGAGCGCATTCGCTGTAATCGGACCAGGTGCTCCCCACTGGGAGCCAATCGAGACCGGCGACGATGCGATGGAGACGAGTCAGGTTGGCCTTGATCATCTCCGGCCGGAATCCGGCCTCCGAGAGCTCCTGGCGGACGTCTCTTCCCGCCGTCTTCCGCTGGGCGCGAGCCTGCATCACCACATCGAGCAGGACACCCGATTTGAACCGATTGCCGCGCAACATGGCCTGGGCGACATCGGGATCGATGCCGGCGAGGGACCCGCGCAGGAGCAGACGGAACGGTATGCCGGCGTGGGCCTGCACCATGAGCGGATAGAGAAAGAGCCTGCAGAACTGCCCGTAGCCGAGCCAGGGCTCTCCCTGCTCGTAGGGCCGAAACGAGCCGATGTCGACGAACACCGGGTCTACGCCGCGGAACTGGATGTTGTAGGGAGTGGCGTCTTTGAGAGTAAGTCCGCGATCGAGAGCGGACTCGATCAGCTCGAGTTGCAGGAGGGCGGCGGCCTTGAGCATGCCGAAGCTCCACTCGTAGGGATAAGTCCAGAAGGGAATCCGCTCGTGCCGGAGCAATGCACCGTCGACGTCGGACTCCGTGAGAATCAGGCGCCTGTGCTCCGCTTCTAAGAGCCCGCTTTCCGAAAGCGCCTTCCAGTCGGCAAGGCCTTGGGGACTGAGGACGCGCTCAACTTGGTCTCCCCGCCAGCGCACACGACTGGCGGGGTCACGAAAGGAGCCCGAATCAAACCAAGCGTCACCCGAGCCGGGCTTGTCCACCCCTAGGCGTCTGTGGTTTCCGCTTCGACCGGTGTGTTCTTGTTACGACGAAACAGTCGCCGACCTGTGGTCTTGAAGAACACAGCCAGTCCGGCGATTCCGCCGAGAATGGCCTGGAGCAGCAAGCTCCCGGTTCCGGGATCAATGTATGCGAAGATCATTTCATAGTTCCTAACGGGACTCTCGCCTCAACTGAGATTACCCAGGGCGGGGACGAAGCTCACAGGGCGGCGAGAATTGGTCCCGATGCCTTGGTTCAAGGGCAACTTGCACACCCACACCTCCCTTTCCGATGGGGACAGTCCCCCGGGGGTAGTGGCGCGGTGGTACGACGACGCCGGCTACGACTTCCTCTGCATCTCCGACCACAACGTCCGCTTCGATCCGGTTTTGCTCCAGTCCGAGCTCTGGGACGAGGGACGACGCATTCACCTAATTCCGGGGGAGGAATTGACGAGCTGGTGGCAAGACGAGGAACGCACATACGCTCTCCACGTCAATGGCTATGGAACCAGCTCTTCTCTGGGAGGCCTGGGAGGGGAATCGGTCCGAGGCGTCCTCCAGGGCTTGATCGATCGGATCGTCGAAAACGGCGGGATGGCTTCGGTCAACCACCCCAACTTCTGGTCGTCGGTGGGGTGGAAAGATCTCGCTGCCCTCCGCCGACTGCAGTTCTTCGAGGTCTTTAACGGCCACCCTCTCTCCTACAACGATGGCACCGAGGACTTGCCGTCGATGGACACCGTTTGGGACCTGTTGCTTCTGCAGGGCCAACGCGTGTGGGGGCTGGCTGTCGATGACGCCCACTACTTCCAGGAGTGGGGTGCGGAGTTCTCGAATCCCGGTCGGGGGTGGGTAGTGGTAGAAGCCGAGGAAAATACCACGGCGGCTTTGACCGCCTCCCTGGCCGCCGGTCGCTTCTATGCCTCCAATGGTCCGGAGCTGTCTCAGGTCGAAGTTCAAGCGGGGGAGAGTCTTCGAATCCTCACCCACGGCGGGTCGATGATCGAGTTCATCGCCGACGGGGAAGTGGTCGAACGGGTCGAAGGGGAAATGGGCTTCTGCCGATTGGGGAGCGCCCTCTCCTTGAGGGCTCGAGTAGCGGATCCAAGCGGCACCGCCTGGGTGCAGCCATTGGTGGCTATGTAGTCCCATGAAATGCAAGGGCGACTCGGAGGCATAAAAGGCCGAGCGCACCGGGACCAGCGTCTCCCCGAGTTCTTGGAGACTGATGAGGACATCCCGATTCCTGCTCGCAGCCATCGCCTTCCTGCTCTTGGCCGCGGGCTGTCAGCGAACGATCTACGAGGCGCCGCCGGGGTGGGGAGAACTCAGCCCACCTGAGGTCGACGACCCGCACTCGAGCTACAAGATCGGCTTACTGGGCGAGACCACCACCGACAATTTCTGGGCTGCCCAGGACAGCGACGCCAGCGTGTGGAACACCTATGTCCTGGCTCCGACCAAGCCAGCGCTCTTCACCGTGAACTATCCGGGGGTGGAGTTGGTGTCCGACCTGGCCGCGACGACCGCCGTCCCCAGAGCCATCGAGAGCCAGGCGGGCTGGGCAGTGACGGTGCCGATCCGAAGGGACGCCACCTGGAGCGACGGGGCGCCGATCACGTCGGCCGATGTCGTCTTTACCTTCGAAACGGTGCGCGACCTCGG
>DATFFB010000240.1:0-8509 GCA_035250485.1 Acidimicrobiia bacterium | reverse complement strand
AGACGGCTCAGGCACTGCTCGATCTCGAAGGTCAAGTGCTCACCATCGAGGTCGAGACGGACGAGCCCCTCGAGGCGATGATCGAGCGGGTCGAGACCGTGCTTCCCCAGGGGATCGAGGCAGTGTCTGCTCAAAGCGCGGCCGAGGAGCAGCTGGCTACCTTCAAAGAGGCTCTCGGGTTCTTGAACACCTTTCTGTTGGTCTTCGCCGGGGTCACCGTGTTCGTCGCCGCCTTTCTCATACAGAACACCTTTCGCATCATCGTTGCGCAGAGAACGCATGAGCTGGCCACCCTTCGCCTGGTGGGGGCCTCACGCAGTCAGGTGCTCGGCTTGGTGCTGGTAGAAGCCGGACTCGTCGGTTTGCTGGCCTCAGGATTGGGACTGGTGCTGGGGGTCGTGCTGGCCCAAGCAATCAGAGGCCTGCTGGCCTTCGGGGGAACACTGCCAGCCGCCGCGTTCGAGCTCGCTCCCCGCACTGTTTTGGTGGCCGTGGCGACCGGCCTCGTCATCACGCTCGCCTCGGCGCTCCTCCCTGCCCGGGGAGCGAGCCGGATCAATCCCATTGCCGCTCTCCGCCGAGTGCTGACGCCGGAGTCGTCGGTGACCACTCGCCGCCGGGGCATCGGGGGGATTCTGATCACGCTGGGCGGAGTCGGCCTGCTGACGCTCGGGCTCCTCGGATTCGAGCTGCCGGTGTCCAACCTGGTACTGGTCGGATCCGGAGCCGGCATCGTCTTCATCGGAGTGGCAGTCCTCGCCGCGGTATTCGCCCGCCAGGCCACCTCGACCGTCGGTGCTCCGCTCACCCGGCTGGGGGTCCCGGGACGACTGGCGGTGGAGAATGCAGGTCGATCGCCGCGGCGAACCGCAGCTACCGCTTCGGCTCTGATGGTGGGGCTGGCTCTGGTCGGCTTGACGCTGGTCCTGGCCGATTCTTTGAAGACGACCGCCGACCGCCTGATTGGCGACCGGTTCGAAGCCGACCTGGTGGTGGGTCCGGCCGGATTCGGAGCGGGGCGGCTCTCTCCTCAGCTGGCAGCCGAGCTGGCGAGCTTGCCGGAGGTGGCCTCGCTCGCCGCGGTCCGCGACGGGCAGGTTCTTTATCAGGGCGAGTCACGGACCCTTCTGGGCGGACCCACCTCTCTTTTGCCGGAGCTGGTCAATTTCACGATCACAGACGGCGACATCGCCGACATCACCGGCAATCGGATCGGAATGCGGAGCGGCCTCGCCGAAGGGCTCTCAATCGGTGATCCCGTCACCATCGAGTTCGCCCGGACAGGCGAGCAGTCCCTGGAGCTGGCGGCGATCTTCGACGCCCGCGGGATTGGCGCCGGATTGCTGGTGGATTCGGGGACCTTCGCCGACAACTTCACCGAGCAATTCGACTCGCAGATCTTTCTCGATCTCGCCACTGGAGTCTCACTCGACGAAGGGCGGGCCCAGGTGGAGTCGATCACCGCCCGCTACGTCGGCAGCCAAGTCCTTGACCAGGAGGAACTCGCCACCGAAGCGTCCTCGCGGATCGACGAGCTCGTACGCCTGGTGTTCGGTCTCCTCGGGGTGGCGGTGGTTGTGGCGCTGATCGGCATCACCAACACCCTCACCCTCTCCGTGCTGGAGCGCCGCCGGGAGATCGGGCTTCTTCGCGCGGTGGGCCTCAGCCGCCGTCAGCTTCGGTCGGCCATCAATTGGGAGGCCATCCTGATTGCCCTTCTTGGCGCCGTGCTGGGATTGGGCCTTGGGCTCACATTCGCATGGGCGGTGATCACCGCGCTGGACGACGAGATCCTTCGCATGTCCATTCCCTGGGACCGGGTGGCCCTCTCGTTGCTCGGTGCCGCTTTCGCCGGGCTCCTCGCCGCGGCCATACCGGCCTGGCGGGCCTCGCGGCGCAACATCCTCGAGGCGATCAGTTACGAATAGCCGGGAGGGGGACTCGCAGAGCGTGGCCTGCCATCATGGAGTCATGGAAAAGCTCATCGTTGGTACCGAGAAGGGCGGCTACCTCGTAACCAAAGGCCGACGCTCTTGGGAGGTCGAGGGACCCGCCTTTCCCGGATGGAAAGTGTCCGCTTTTGGGAAGGCTCCTGACGGCAGCTTCCTGGCGGGGCTCGGTTCCAACTGGTTCGGCGCTTCAGTCCACCGTTCAACCGACTACCGGGACTGGCAGCAGGTAGAGAACGGGCCGCGTTATCCGGAGGAGTCGGGTCTCAAGCTCAACCAGATCTGGGTGTTTCACACGACGGGCGACCGCATCTACGCCGGGGTGGATCAAGCCGGTCTCTTCTACTCCGACGACCAGGGGCTGTCTTGGGATCCAGTGCCGGCCCTCAACGAATATCCGGGGCGGGCCGATTGGCAACCCGGCTTCGGCGGGCTCGCCGCCCACCACATCCTTTCCGCCGGCGAGCAACTCTGGGTGGGGATCTCAGCTGTCGGCGTTTTTCGCTCCCACGACGGGGGCAAAGCCTTCGAACGACGGGATCGCGGCGTGACGGCTGTAGGTGATCCCGATGCAGATCCGGAGTCGGTCGAACCCGGCCGCTGTGTGCACGGGCTGGTTTCCGATCCCATGGACCCTGATCGCATCTGGCGCCAGGATCATTCGGGTGTCTACCGCAGCACCGACGGCGGCGAAACCTGGGAGCGGATCGAGGAAGGTCTGCCCGCCGCCTTCGGATTCCCCATCGGGCGCAACCACGAGACCGGGTCCCTGTTCGTCGCCCCGCTCACCGCCGACGAAAACCGGGTTCCGGTCGATGGACATCTGGCCGTCTACCGATCACAGGACGATGGCAAATCGTGGCACCAGTCGGGACGGGGGTGGCCGGAGGGCGGCCAGTTCAACGGCGTGCTCCGCAACGCCATGGCGGTCGATAGCCAGGGCGGTATCGCCGTCGGCACCACCGGAGGCTCGATCTTCGTCTCAGACGACGATGGCGACAACTGGGACCAGATTCCGATCTCATTACCGCGCATCCTCGCCGTCGAAGCCGCTTGATGGCGCGAGCGGTGGTGAGGCTGCCGCGCCTGCTCGAGCCGGCGGTGGGGACGGTTCGTCAGGTCGAGGTGACCGGCAGCACGATCGGAGAAGCGATCACAGATCTCCTGCGCCAACAGCCCACCCTCCAGGTTCACCTATTCGACGAGCAGAACCATCTGCGGCCCCACGTGCTTTGCTTTCACAACGGAACGCCGGATCGCGATGTGACCCACGGCACCGCCCCGCTTTCCGACGGCGACGAGATCGTTTTCTTGCAGGCCGTCTCCGGCGGGTGAAGGCCGACGCCATCATCTGCGGCGCCGGGATCGCCGGCGTTGCCACTGCCTACCAGCTGGTTGAGAACTTCGGGCTCCGGCGAGTGGTAATCGTCGATCCGCTACCACCGCTCACTCTCACCTCTGACAAGTCGACCGAGTGCTACCGGAATTGGTGGCCCAACGCACCCATGGTGGGACTGATGAACCGCTCGATCGACCTGTTGGAGGAAATCGCCCGGCAAACCAACAACGCCATTCACATGACGAGACAGGGCTATCTCTACGTCACCGCCGATCCGATTCGGCTTTCAGAAATGGAGGCGGAATCGCAGCTGATCACCGCACTCGGCGGCGGGCCCTTCGACTTCTATGGAAGCGGTAATGAGCTCCGAGCTCGATTCCCTTTCCTTACTCCAACGTCGGTAGGAGGGCTCCATGCTCGCCGGGCAGGCTGGTTCTCGGCCCAACAGCTCGGTGCCTACCTGCTCGAGCGGGCCCGAGACCATGGAGCCGAACTCTTGAAAGGAAAAGTGCTCGGAGTTGAGACCGCCGGGGGGCGCGTTGGCGCAGTCGCGACCGATGCGGGGAAAATCGAAACTTCGATCTTTGTCAACGCGGCTGGCCCCATGCTCAACGACGTCGCTCGCATGCTCGACACCGAGCTGCCGGTGCACTCCGAGGTCCACATCAAGGTGGCGTTCCGCGATCACGCCGCCGTCATCCCCCGTTCCTCGCCGATGATGATCTGGTCGGACCCGCAAGCAATCGACTGGTCGCCTGATGAGCGGGCGTGGCTGGCCGAGCAGAACCGGGACGATCTCCTGGGCGTCATGCCGGCGGCCTGTCACTATCGGCCCGAGGGAGGAGCCGGATCCCAGTGGGTCGTGGGCTTGTGGGAGTATCACCGGATCGTGCAGGAGCCGACCTGGCCCCTGCCCGAGGACCCTCTCTACCCCGAGGCAGTGATTCGAGGCCTCACCACCGCCGTCCCCGGCTTGTCCGTTTACCGCGACCATCTCCCCACACCCGTAGTCGATGGCGGCTACTACACCAAGACCGCGGAGAACCGGCCGCTGATCGGCCCGCTCCCGATCGGGGGAGCATTCGTCGTCGGAGCCTTCTCTGGTTTCGGCGTGATGGCCGCCGCCGGGGCGGGCGAACTGGCGGCCCAGATAATCACCGGCAGCCCCCTACCGGACTACGCCCCGGCGTTCTCGGCCGACCGCTACCAGGACCCCAACTATCTCACCGAGATCTCGATGCTCACCACCACGGGCCAGATCTAGGTTTCTTTCCATGGACACGGGTCTCTCCAACGATCTCCGACAGAGAACCCAACAGCTCCGCGAGGAGGGCCTCTTCAAAGAGGAGCGCACGATCGTCTCGCCCCAAGGGGCCCACATCGAGCTGGCCGATGGGCGCCGGGTGATCAACTTCTGTGCCAACAACTACCTGGGCCTGGCCAATGATCAGCGCCTTGAGCTGGCCGCCGCCGCGGGCATGGCCGAACATGGCTACGGGACAGCCTCGGTTCGCTTTATCTGCGGCACCCAATCGGTGCACAAGGAGCTCGAGGCTCGCCTCGCCGGATTTCTCGACATGGACGACAGCATCCTCTATTCGTCTTGCTTCGATGCCAACGGGGGACTCTTCGAGACACTGCTGGACGCCGAAGATGCAGTGATCTCCGATGCGCTCAACCATGCCTCGATCATCGACGGGATCCGGCTTTCCAAGGCCCGGCGCCTGCGATACGCCAATAACGACATGAAGGAGCTCGAGCAATGTCTCCTCGAATCAGCCGACTCCCGCTACCGATTGATCGCAACAGACGGCGTGTTCTCGATGGATGGAGTGATCGCCGACCTCCCTGCGATCGCGGCTCTGGCTGAAAAACACCGCGCCCTGGTGATGGTCGATGACAGCCACGCCGTGGGGTTTGTCGGCGCCGGCGGCGGTGGCACTCCCGAGTTCACCAACACCAAGGTGGACATCCTCACCGGGACCCTCGGCAAGGCACTGGGCGGGGCCAGTGGCGGTTACACCGCTGCCAGCTCGGAGATCGTGGGGTGGCTGCGACAGCGCTCGCGTCCATATTTGTTTTCCAACAGCCTGGCCCCTGGGCTGGCGGCCTCCTCGCTGGCTGCTCTCTCCATCATCGAGGAGAGCGCCGGTCTGAGAGCGAAGCTGGCGGAGAATTCGGAGCACTTCCGGAAGGAGATGACCGTTGCTGGCTTTCATTTGGCGGGAGCAAATCATCCGATCATTCCGGTGATGCTGGGCGACGCCCGTCTCGCCACGGAAATGGCGGATCGGATGCTGGCGGAGGGGATCTATGTCATCGGCTTTTCCTTCCCTGTCGTTCCGCAGGGGGAAGCCCGGATCAGGACCCAAATGTCGGCGGCCCACTCCTCCGAGGACATCGACCTCGCTGTTTCCGCCTTCGTCAAAGTTGGCCGTGAGCTGGGAGTGCCGGCGTGAAAGCGCTCGTCAAAGCCAAGCCGGAACCGGGTCTTTGGCTCGAGGAGGTGCCCGAGCCGGCGATGGGGCCGGCCGACGTGAAGATCGCCGTCCGTAAGACCTCGATCTGCGGCACCGACCTCCACATCTACCGGTGGGACGAGTGGGCCCAGCAGACGATTCCATGGCCGATGGCCGTCGGCCACGAGTTCATGGGGGAGATCACCGAGATCGGAGAGGCGGTTCAGGGAGTCGAGCCCGGGCAAAGAGTCTCCGGCGAAGGCCACATCACCTGCGGACACTGCCGCAACTGTCGGGCGGGAAGGCGCCATTTCTGTCACCACCATCTCGGGCTGGGGGTCACTCGGCCAGGCGCCTTTGCCGAATATGTCGTGATTCCGGCCGCCAACGTCTTCCCGCTTCCGGATCACGTTGGGGATGAAGTGGGAGCAATCCTCGATCCATTAGGCAATGCCACCCACACCGCCCTGGCATACGATCTGGTGGGCGAAGACGTGCTGATCACGGGGGCCGGCCCCATCGGGGTGATGGCTACCGCCATCTCCCAACACATCGGGGCCCGCTACGTGGTGGTGACCGACCTCAATCCCTACCGGCTGGACATGGCCCAAAAGCTCGGCGCCGACCGCGTGGTCGACGCCGCCTCCACTGATTTGAAGGCGGTCATGGACGAACTCGGCATGAGTGAGGGCTTTGACGTGGGCATGGAGATGTCGGGCAGCGGAGAGGCTTTCAGTCAAATGATCGAGGTGATGAACCACGGCGGGCGGGTGGCATTACTTGGCCTTCCGCCCGACCTGGTGGCGGTCGATATCAACGCCGTGATCTTCAAGGGCTTGACCTTGAAAGGCATCTACGGGCGGCTGATTTTCGAGACCTGGTACAAGATGGCGGCCTTATTGCGGGGAGGGCTCGATGTGGAGTCCGTGATCACCCACCGCTTTCCCGTGACAGCCTTCGAAGAGGCTTTCGCAGTCAGCGGCAGCGGACAAAGCGGCAAGGTGTTGCTGGAATGGACCGCATGAGGATTTTCGATGTAAACGTCGATCGGCCCCTGCGGTCACCTGTGATGGTGGTATGCCTCAACGGCTGGGTGAACGCCGGCGGAGTCGCCACGCTGGTAGCCGAGACGCTCGGCGGGGATCAGGTGGGCGAGGCCCGTTCCGATCTCCTCTTCGACTATCGAGTGAGCCGGCCCACCCTCGATTTCGTCGACGGCGTGATGACGTCTCTCGTCTGGCCAGAGCTCGTGATCCGCCGCCTTCCTCTCGACGACTGGGACCTGCTCGTGATGTCAGGGGTGGAGCCCAATTGGAACTGGCGGCGACTCGGGGCCGAGGTCTCCGAATTGGCCATCGAGTGGAAGGTTCGGCAGCAGATTTCGATTGGAGGTATCCCCTGGGCCTGGCCTCACACCCGCGAGGTTCCCATCATCAGCGCCGCCTCAGACCAGTCACTGTTGACCGGAGATTCCGATCACGCTCGGGGATTGCTGCGAGTGCCGGCCGCGGCCGTCAGCGCCCTCGATTTCCTCGTGGCAGGAGCCGGAATCCCGACGGTCGGGTTCTATGCCCGGGTTCCCCAATATGTGAGCGTGGCCTATCCGGCGGCGGCACTCGCGGTCATCCGCCGCCTCGAGCAACACCTCGAACAGGCGCTGCCCACCGGCACTTTGGCGGAAGCCGCGGACGCACAGCGAAAGGACCTGGACACCGTCGCTAGCCAACGGCCCGATTTGGCCGATGCTGTGCAAAAACTCGAGTCGATGGTCGATGCGACGGAATCGGTGTCCGGCGAGCAGCTGGCCGCGGAAATCGAGCGGTTCCTTCGGGAGCAGGGCGACTAGCAGACGTAGCTCGCCCGGATTGTTTATCGCCCGCTACCCGCGGGTAATTCCCGGGCGTATCGATCGCGGGAGGATCCATGGCCCACAAGCGAGCCGCCCGGCGAGCCTCTAATCCCTCGCCGAAGTTCACCGTTCCCGGACTCAAGATTGCCGACGCCAAGAAGATTGCCGATGATCTCGACCTCCGGCTTGTCGCGATATTCGACCTGGCGATGACCCTCAAGCACATCCATTGGAATGTGGTGGGGCCACTGTTCATCGCCGCGCACGAGATGCTCGACGACCATCTCGCCAAGGTGCTGCCCATGGTGGACGAGACCGCCGAACGAATCGCGACTCTGGGCGGACATCCCAACGGCACTCCGGGCCATCTGGTGAGAGTGCGCACTTGGAACGATTACGACCTGGGAAAGGCGACCGTCCCCGAGCACATGGCTGCCCTCGATGTGGTCTACACCGGGATCATCGAGGATCATCGCCGGCTGGCTGAACAGCTGGGCGACACCGACCTCGTGACCCAGGACATGCTGGTAGGCCATCTCGGCACCCTCGAGTTGTTGCAGTGGTTCGTTCGGGCTCATCTCGAGTCGAGCGAAGGAGAGATCCTGACCACCTCGTCCAGCGAACGCGGCGCTGCTCAAAAAGCCAGGGCCAGGATCGCATAGGGATCCCGGCCTGCGGAGAGAAACAGGAACGCCCCCGATCCGGGGGCGTTCCTTCAGTGATCCGTGGCTAGTTGCGGTCCCGGTAACGGTTACCGCCCCCACCCCCCTGACGAGGGGGACGAGGGGCCATGGGTCTTGACTCGTTGACGACGATGCGCCGACCTGCCAGGTCGCTGCCATCGAGCGCCTCGATTGCCTCGCGGGCCGCATCATCGGCCATCTCGACAAATCCGAAGCCGCGCGAGCGGCCA
>DATFFB010000239.1:0-5050 GCA_035250485.1 Acidimicrobiia bacterium | reverse complement strand
CAGCTCGCTCGCCAGGTCGCCGAGGTCCCTGACGACTTCGAGGTCCTCTTTGTCCAGGGCGGCGCCACTCTCCAATTTGCCATGGTGGCGATGAACCTCCTGCGGTCGGGAGAGAAGGGGGCTTACGTGGTCTCCGGTTCCTGGGGCAAGAGAGCCATCGAGGACGCCGCGCCCCACGGCGAGGTGTATGCGGCGTGGGATGGAGAGCAGGCCGGTTACACGACGATGCCCACCATGGACGAGGTCAAGGTGATCGGAGGAACGCGCTACCTCCATGTGACCTCGAATGAGACCATCGGCGGGATCAGGATGGTCGACTTCCCCCGCGCCGAGGTGCCGTTGGTGGCCGACATGTCGAGCGACTATCTGTCGCGACCCATCGAGTGGGACCTTTTCGATCTGGTCTATGGAGGCGTGCAAAAGAACCTCGCCCCCGCGGGCCTAGCCGTCGTCTATATCCGCAAGCGGGCGTTAGAGAATGCGCGCCACGACCTCGGTTCATACCTCCGCTACGACTGGCACGCCAAATCGAAGTCATTGGGCAACACTCCGGCGATGTTCCCGATCTATTTGATGGGAAAGGTGCTGCGGCGATTCGTGGCGGCCGGGGGAGTACGGGCTCTGGAAAAGCAGGCGGCCGAGAAGGCCGGGCTCATCTATCAGACCATCGACCGAAGCGAGGGCTTTTATCGGAATCCCGTGGGCGAGAAATACCGATCGCACATGAACGTGGTCTTTCGCCTGCCTGAGCCTTCGCTCGAGGCCCTCTTTCTCAAGGAAGCAGAGTCACGACACATGATCGGACTCAAAGGTCACCGCAGCGTCGGCGGCTGCCGAGCGAGTCTCTATGCGGCTCTGCCGGTGGACTCGGTTGAGGTCCTCAGCGAGTTCATGGAGGAATTCGCTAGGAGCCACCGGGCGTTATAATTCCCCGGCCAAGTTAAGGACGCTTTCAGGAGTAGGTGGGCGCCCTGCCCGCCTTTTTTCGTGTGTTTGAGAGGAACTTCGTGCAAGTGATGGAAAGCCAGCAACTGCGGGCGGTTTGGGATGCGGTGGAGCCGTATCTCGCCGCCGAGCGGATCGAGCTCGATGACCTCGAGCTGGTCGGCCGCGGGCGCGCCCGTACTTTGCGCGTGGTGATCGATTCGGAGACCGAAAAAGTCGACCTCGATCGCATTGCCGACGTGTCCCGGAGCCTTTCCCGCTTGCTGGATAACCTGGATGAGCCCTCCGAACTCGAAGGACCATATCAACTCGAGGTGACCTCCCCGGGGCTCGAGCGCAAGCTCACCCGTCCCCGTCATTTCCAGAAGTCCCTCGGCCGCGAGGTAGTGGTCAAGACCGAGGCAGGGACGCGGCGCGGGGTGCTGACCGCCTCAGGCGAGAACGAAGTCGTCGTCACCACCGACCAGGGTCCGGAGTCGATTGCCCTCTCTGACGTCGTGTCCGCCCGGACCGTTTTCACCTGGGAGAAGCCGCCCAAACCAGGGCAGAAGCCGAGGAGCTCATGAAGATCGACGCCCAAGTCCTGGAAGCGTTGGATCTGCTTGCTCGCGAGCGCGGGGTCTCGGTGGACACGATTCTCGATGCCATCGCCAACGCCCTCGTCTCTGCGTACAAGCGCAGCCCGGGAGCGGCCGAGGAAGCGCGGGTCACCATCGACGCCGACGACGGGGACATCACCGTGTATGCCCAGGAGCTCGACGACGACGGCAACGTCACCCGAGAGTGGGAGGACACTCCCGCCGACTTCGGACGAATCGCTGCTCAGACTGCCAAACAGGTGATCCAGCAGAAGCTGCGCGATGCCAAGCGGGAGCAGGTCTTCGATGTCTACGCCGGCCGCGAAGGTGACCTCGTCACCGCCATCGTCCAGCAGGTCGACGGCCGTTTCACGATTCTCGACCTGGGCGATGCCGAGGCGATCCTCCCTGGATCGGAGCGAATTCCCTACGAGCGGCTCGACCGCGGAAACCGGGTGAAGGCATTGATCCTCGAGGTTCGCAACGAGACCAAGGGGCCCCAGATAGTCGTGAGCCGCAGCCATCCCGATCTTGTCCGCCGGCTACTCGAGCTCGAAGTCCCTGAGTTGGCCGATGGAACCGTCGAAATCGTTGCTATCGCCCGCGAGCCCGGCCACCGCACCAAGATCGCCGTGATCTCTCATGATCCCAATGTCGACCCCAAAGGTGCCTGCGTCGGCGCCCGCGGCTCCCGGGTCCGCCAGGTCGTCAATGAGCTGCGGGGGGAGAAAGTCGACGTTGTCCAATGGCGCGAGAACACCAGTCAGTTCATCGCGGAGGCGCTCGGGCCGGCAAAGGTGAAAGAGGTCAAGGTCGACGAAGAGAACAAGGTGGCCGAAGTCATCGTCAGCGATCACCAACTTTCTCTGGCCATCGGCAAGGAGGGTCAGAACGCTCGACTCGCCGCCCGGCTCTCGGGGTACAAGGTCGACATCCGCTCCGACCGGCCTCCGATGGAGGAACCAGTCGAAGAAGCCGCCCCGGCTGGGGAAGTGACGCCGGAGCCGGTCGAGGAACCGACGCCCGAACTGGTCGAGGAACCGACGCCCGAACCGGTCGAGGCGGTGACTGAGCCCGAGGCGGTGGAGGTAGCCACCGATGCGGTTGATGAAGAGACCGAGCCGGCTGCGGTAGGGGAGTCGACCACCGAGTCAGTCGACGACGCCGAAGCCAGCGAAAGGGTTCAGTAGGTGGCAAAGCTTCGGATCTATGAGCTCGCTCGTGAGCTGGGCCTCGAATCCAAAGAGGTCCTCGACCAGGCACATGAATTGGGGATTGAAGCCAAGACAGCCTCTTCGAGCATCGAGGAGACCGATGCCGACCTAGTTCGGCTGGCCATCGGCGAAGCCAATGCCCCGCCGGCTGAACCGGAACCGGAGCCCGAACCCGAGCCCGAGCCCGAAGAGCCGCCCCGCGAGATTCGATTGGTAACCGTCCCCGCCAATCCCAGCGTGGCTCAGGTGGCGGAGGCCTTGGGGGAGTCCCCCGCCGCATTGGTGAAGGCGCTCATGGGCCGGGGAGTCCTGGTGGGAGCTGGGGCACCGATGCCCGCCGAGCATCTCGAATCGGTCGCCGAGCAGTTCGCCGCCATCGTCGAGGTGGAAGCTCCCCCACCTCCTGCACCCAAGGTCGCACCCCGCCTCACGTTCGAAGATTCGGAGTCGGAACTGGCGCCGCGGGCACCTGTAGTAACCATCATGGGACATGTCGACCATGGCAAGACCACGTTGCTCGACACCATTCGCAAGAGCAACGTCGTCGCCGGCGAACAAGGGGGCATCACCCAGCACATCGGCGCCTACCAGGTTCAGATTGGCGATCGGCTCATCACATTCATCGATACGCCCGGCCACGAAGCCTTTACCGCTCTCCGCGCCCGCGGGGCCGAGATCACGGACATCGTGGTCTTGGTCGTCGCCGCCAACGACGGAGTGATGCCGCAGACGATCGAAGCGATCAGTCACACTCGCGCCGCCGGAGTCAAGATGATCGTCGCAGTCAACAAGGTCGACCTTCCCGAAGCAGACCCGATGCGGGTTCGAACCATGCTCACCGAGTACGAGGTGATCACCGAGGACCTCGGCGGTGAAGTTCCAGTGGTGGAGGTCTCGGCGGTGACCGGCCAGGGGGTCGACCACCTGCTCGAATTGATCGATCTCATCGCCCAGTTGGAGAACTTCCGCGCCAATCCCGAGCCTGCTGCCTCCGGGGTGGTGATCGAGTCGCAACTCGACCCTGGCATGGGGCCAACGGCGACGGTGATCGTCCAGCGGGGAACGCTCCACACCGGCGATTCCTTCGTCGCCGGCCACACAGCCGGTCGGGTGCGGGCAATGCTCGATTGGAGCGGCAATCGTCAGAAAGAGGCGGTTCCCTCGACACCGGTTCTGATCATGGGCTGGGACGAGATCCCTACCGCCGGTGATGCGTTCGAGGTCTTGGCCAATGAGAAGGAAGCGCGCTCAAAGGCGCAGCAGCGCGCCGATGCTGACCGCGACGCGACGTTGAACACACCGGGAACGGCTCGGGAGCGATTGGCCAATCTTCTCGAACAACTGCGAGCCGAGGAAGCTGAGCTTCGAGTCATTCTCAAAGTGGATGCGCACGGTTCGCTCGAGGCGCTGCGGGAAGCGCTCGGGAAAATCACCCGCGAGGGCGGGCGGATCGAGATCATGCACGGAGCCATCGGCGGAATCAACGAGAACGATGTCAAGCTGGCCGAGGTCACCGAGGCGGTCGTCATCGGATTCAATGTCCGCCCCGATGCCAAGACCCGCCGGTTGGCCGAGGAAAAAGCGATCGAAATCCGAACGTACGGCATCATCTATGAACTCCTCGAAGACATCGAGGCGATGCTGGTGGGTCGGCTTGCTCCGGATGAAGTCGAAGTCGTCCTGGGAAGCGCGGAGGTCCGGGCCCTTTTCAAGGTGCCGCGCCTTGGAACGGTGGCCGGTTGTTACGTCACCGAAGGGGAGATCGTCCGCAACTCCAAGGCCCGGCTCTTGCGCGACGGCGTCGTCGTCTTCGACGGGGTCATCGGTTCACTGCGGCGATTCAAAGACGATGTCAGGTCGGTTGCGGCCGGGTTCGAGTGCGGGATCGGGCTCGCCGGCTTCAACGACGTCAAAGAGGGCGATACGATCGAGGCCTACCAGATTGAAGAAGTCGCCCGCACCTGATGCGGGCTGCCGCCCTTCGTTTCGAGCTGTTTCTCCCCACTTGTCACTCACTGAAGGAAAAGCGCGCAGTGATCCGTCCTATGACGGAAGGCCTGCGACGCCGCCTCGCGGTCAGCGTGGCCGAGGTGGGATATCAGAATGCCTGGCAGCGTTCGGTCGTCGGGGTGGCGCTGGTGGCGGCCGACGGCGCCCGGCTCGAGTCTCAAATTGAGAAGGTGCGGCGCTACGTTGAGGACAACCTCGAGGTCGAGGTGTGCGAGGTGGCCGTCTACTACTCGGAGGACTAGCCATGAGCAAGCCGTCGTTTCCCCGCACCCGCCGGATCAACGCGATCATTCGAGAGGTGCT
>DATFFB010000238.1:0-3634 GCA_035250485.1 Acidimicrobiia bacterium | reverse complement strand
CTTCGACCGCGCCCAAGAGCAGTTTGCCGAAGAATCGGCCGACGCCTGGAAAAGGGTGCTGGCCTTCATCGACCGCTACAGCTGACTCCCAGCGAGTGAGCGCCTGGACCAACTGGGTCGGCAACCAGAGCTTTGCGCCTCAAGAGGTAATTCCAGTCGCAGATGAGGAGGAGGTGCAGGACCAGGTTGCCAGAGCATCGGCAGCTGGCCGGCGGGTCCGCACCTACGGCACCGGTCATTCATTCACTCCCATCGTCAAGACCCATGTGCTGCTCGATACATCGTCGATGCGGGGGATCTCCCACGTAGATGTGGAGCGCCAGCAGGTGTCGGCGGGGCCTAAAACCACCATTCGGGACTTCGGGGAGCCGCTTTGGCAGCAGGGGTTAGCTCTTGCCAACCAGGGTGACATCGACACCCAGGCGATCGCCGGAGTCATCGCCACCGCCACTCATGGATCAGGCCGCCGCTTGGGAAGCTTCTCATCGTCCCTCGTCGCAGCGAAACTGGTCGATGGTCAGGGCAACCGGATCGAGATCTCCGCAACGTCCCAACCCGATTTGTTGCCCGCATTGCAGACGTCGATCGGTCTGCTCGGAATCATGACGGAGGTGACGATCTCCGTCGTTCCTGCCTATGAGCTCTGGGCCCGGACCGATGTCATGCATTTCGACCAGATGATCGAAAGCTTCGAATCAGATGTAGAGAATTTTCGTCACTACGGCTTCTTCTGGATGCCGACCGACGCTTCAGCAAGGCTCTACAACCTGGAAAGGGCAGGAGCCGACGACTGCGTTGTCAAGCGCTATCGCGAGGTTCCGCTGGGGACGTCGCGAGAGGGCTTGGGACCGCACGAGCGAGTGGGACGCTCGTACGAGATCTATCCCATGGTTTATGACCCCAACTTCCACGAAGTCGAGTATTTCCTCCCAATCGAAGACTCCAAGGAAGTCTTGAGATCAATGCGCGAGCTGATGTTGAGGTGGCTGCCGCTCAGTGTCTACCCGCTCGAGATCAGGGTGGTAGGTGGCGAGCAAGCTTGGATGAGTCCCAACTATGAGCGCGACAACCTGGTCGTCTCCATCTCGGGACAACCCGGAACGGACTACTGGCCGTATCTCCGCGCCTGTGACGATCTTTTCGCCGAGTTCGGCGGCCGGCCCCACTGGGGCAAGCTCCACTTCATGACTAGAGAGCGCGTGGCCTCTCTCTTTCCCCGCTACGACGATTTCGTCTCGGTTCGGCGCCGTCTCGACCCGGCGGGAACATTCCTCAACGATCACCTAGAGGCGCTCTTCGCCTGAGGCTGTTACCCAGGGAAGAGGCAGAAGGGATGGCCGTCGGGATCGAGCATGACCCGGTTCTCCGGTTCGGGTTGATGGTCGGCCAGGGTTGCACCTAGCGCCTGTGCGCGGGCTACGTCGCCATCGACGTCGGTGCTGGCGATGTCGAGGTGCATCATCATCTGCTGTTCGCCGGGGGCGGCCGGCCAGGTGGGACGGACGTAAATCGACTCCGGCTGGAACGACAAGCCGGTGCCGCCCTCGGGTGGTTCGATCTTCACCCAGTCAGATTCGTCTGCCACCCTGGTCCAGCCCAAGAGCTTTTCGTAGAAGGTGGCCAGGGCATGGGGGTCGGGCGAATTGAGAACGGTGGCCGAGATCTTCATTCCTCCATTCTGGCGTAGAAATCGCCCCCAAGACCCGGACCAAATAAGCAGGGTTAGGATTCGAGCGGCGTCTTGTCACGCCCGACCTCCGTACCGGCTTCCACGCAGCCGGCCTCGGGAGACAAAGGGGACCTTGAGTGCTCGACAAGGGTCAAACCAACTGGCGTGTCATGGCCGCTTTGGTGAGCGTGGATCGCCTAAGCGAGCGCGGACACGGAAAGAAGTTGAGATGACCAAGCAGGAATCCTTTAAAGAGCGAATCCGATCTCGGATGGAGAAAACCGGAGAGCGCTATAACGCGGCTCGGCGGGTGCTGATCGAAGAGTCGAAGAGCCGCAAGTCTTCGCCTCGCAGCTGGGTGGCGGAGCCCGAGCACAGCGAGGAGACCATCAAGGCCAACACTGGCCGTGGTTGGGACGAGTGGACCAAGCTTCTGGATGCGTGGTCGGCGGAGAGGAAGGGTCACACCGCTATCGCCACACACCTGCGCGAGGAACACGAAGTCGATGGATGGTGGTCGCAGTCGGTCACCGTTGGCTACGAGAGGATCAAGGGGCTGCGGCTGAAGTACCAGGGTCTTGACGGCACCTTCACCGCCAACAAGTCAAAAACCATCCGAGCCGACGCGACGGGAGTGCGCGAGATGCTCGTTAGCGAGAAGGATCGCAAAGCTCTCTTTCCCGGTTTCGAGACCGAGCTTCGCTCACGGAAAGACGCCAACACACTCCGGATCGGAATCGGAGGTGGTGTCGCCCTGATCTATATCGAACCATTGGTCGATGGGCGGACGAAGGTGACGATCGCCCATGAAAAGCTCAAGTCGACCGAGGACGTCGAGCTGTGGAAGAAGTACTGGTCGGAGTGGCTGACTGCGCTCGATGCGAGCTAGCGGAGTGAACCGGCGGCGAGCCCGGTTTCGCTTTCGGCGTAACTCCTGATCCACGACGAAACGGTCTCGCGGGCGAGCGTCGCCTGGTGGGCGACAACCTGTAACGAGAGGCCGTCGAGCAGGGAAATGATCCGCCAGGCGGTGGCGTCGGGGTCAGGGCAATCAAATATCTCGGCTGCCACCCCCTCCTTCAAGGTCCCGGCCAGGAGCTGCTGCCAGGCGATGTTGAGCCGCTCGGATGTGGCGCCGACCGCGGGCCGCCGTCCCGCGTCGGCCCAGGCATCGAGCCAAAGCTGAAAGGTCCAGTCGGACCCGGCGACCGAGTAATTGTCAAAGAAGGCGACGAGTTTGCGTACGGGATCGCGGCCCTTGGCCATTGCCTCTGTGGTTCGGGCCAAATCATCGGAAGCAGCCCGGTCGAAGGCGGCGGCGAGAACGTCATCCATGGAGTCGAAGTAGTGGTGGATCAACCCCGAAGAGGTGCCCATCTCGGAGGCAACGTCGCGAACGGTGGTGGCGCCGAGCCCCTTGCGGCGGGCCATGGCCAAAGCGGCAGCGACGATCGCGTCTCGCCGCTCCCCCGGAGCCATTCTCACGCTCATCGACCTTGTTGCCGGTCCTTGAGGATTTGTTGGCTGGCCAGCTTGCCGGGTGCCCCCATAACGCAGCCGCCGGGGTGGGTGCCGGAACCACACTGGTAATAGCCGTCGATGGGGGTGCGGTACTGATTCCAACCCGGGGCGGGGCGGAAGAAGAACATCTGCGGGGCGAGGAACTCACCGGCGAAGATGTTGCCTTCGGTGAGCCCGACCACCCGCTCAATATCGAGCGGCGTCACCACCTCCCGGTGGAGGATCAGGCTCGAGAAGCCGGGGAAAAAGGACTCCAGCGTGCGCTGCACCACATCGCCGAGGTTGTCGCGCTCCCGGTCCCAGTCCGAGCCCTTGAGGTGATAGGGGGCGTACTGGACGAAACAGCTCATCACGTGCTTTCCGGGAGGAGCCATGTCGGGGTCGATGGTCGACTGGATCGCCCCGTCGATGTAGGGCTCGCTCGAGTACCACCCGTACTTGGCC
>DATFFB010000237.1:0-7766 GCA_035250485.1 Acidimicrobiia bacterium | reverse complement strand
GTGCCACCGGCAACGTGTATCCGATCAGGATTCCGGCGAGAACGGCGGCGAGCGACCAGCGGCGCTTCACCGCGGTTTCATCGACTCTGCGATTTCGATCAGGGTCTCGAGCGAGACCGACGAACTGCGCATTCGCATGACAACTCCGCCCTCGATCCACTCCAAGGCGCCGCTCCCGGCGTCGTAGCGACCGTTCGTGCTCCGGACTTCCACTTCGGAAAAGTCCGGCCCCGTTGGGCTATCGAGACGATCGCCGGGTTCGGCCTCGATGAGCACATTCTGATTCCCCGAGCCGACCAAGAGCATCACCCGCCTATCGCCGTTGACTAGGCCGGCCAACGACCACCCCGAGACGTTGGGCACTAGCGTGCCAGGAGGAAGCGAGTCGGCTGCCACGACAGCCGACTCTTCCCAGTCCGCCGGGACCTCTTGGCCTCGAATTTCGAGGGAGGCGGCCACCGCGACCAGCGTCTCGACCGGTACGGATCCGGAGATCACCACGTCCTCGTCCTCGGAGTGGAGGGCTAACCGGTTCTGGTCGGCACTCAGATATCCGGTTCTCCCTTTGGGAAGTGCCAGCGGTTCCACGAACGGCGATGGCAGTCCAAAGAGGTGAGGCTCTCGCCATTCACGGGTCGACTCGATCATCAGCCAGGCACGTCCATCACTCCACGCCCGCGCCCAGACGATGCCCCCTTCGGGCAGGAGCCACTGTCCTTGTCGATGGTCGGCGAAGTCCGGCGGCAGCGAGGGCGTCGGGATTGGCGCCTCGACCTGGCTGAAGCCGCCCGAGAGGACGTCAGGCCCCAATTCGGCTTCGATTTCGAATCCGCCCAGATCGAGCGAATCGATCTCGACCAGGAAATAGGGATCGCGGTCCCCATCCTGATAGCCGTGCCGGCCCGCCCAGAGGAGACGTTCGGGGGAACGAGCAGCAAAGACTTCGATGCGGAGGGGGGCGAGGGTCTCGCGGTCGAGCCAGATCAATGCCCGATCGGTTGGATGCATCTCTCGCCACCCGCCGTGTTCGGTGATCGCGGTCAGAATGTCGGAGCCCGACACCGTGGTCTCCACCTGAATCACTGATCTGCTCTCCAGCTCGGTTTCGCCGAGAACCCTGATCCCCGACCACCAGGTCAAGCTGCGTGAGGGTCCGATCATTTCGAGTGGGGTGAGAACGGTTTCGTCGAAGGGTTTGAGGCCGGCGATAGCCCGCACGATCGGCTCCGGCTGACATGCCGGCAGAGCGCTAACTGGGCACGAGAGCGTTGAGCGAACAAAGAAGTCCCCGTCGACGAATCGCAAGTCGAGGTGGTTGGCTTGCCATTGAGAATCCGGATAGACGGTTTCATCGATCAGGCTGATCGCCAGAGACTCAGGGGCCGAGTAGGTGAGCTCTCCGCGGTAACGACGTTCGCCCACGGCCGGGTGCCAACCCCGCTCCACCACGCGCAGATCGGCCGAGAGGCCGCCCAGCGCAGGGCTGGCCAGGTCGTAGAGGCCTCGCAGTTCGTGCGCCTGCAGGGAAGCCAGCCGGCCGAACCCGGACATCAAAGCACCGGCGATCAGCCCGGCAAGGAGTGCCGCTGCCACCGGCTGCCAGTTGAGCCGTCTGCGTGGGCTCGGTGCTAGCTGAGGCGGGCTGAGGTGAGTTTCCCCCCGCGCCAGCTTTTGATCGAGGGTGGAAAGCGCGGCTGCAAAACGCTGGCAGTGCTCGCATGTGTTGAGGTGAAGGCGTGCCTCTGGCGATGGCTCTCGACTCTCGTCATGCGCGATGGAGAGCTCGAGCTGCGTGTGCTCGCAGAAGAGATCAGTAGGCATCGGGCGCTTCCATTTCGAGACTCGACACGAGCTGACGTCGGGCACGAAACACTCGACTCTTCACGGTGCCTTCAGGGATGCCGAGGGTCTCCGCTACTTCTCCGTACGACAGGCCCATCATCCCGATCAGAACCAATGCCTCGCGCAGCTCTCGGTCAAGGCGCATCAGGGCGTCGGCCACCTCCACCTCAAGATGCGGATCGGGGCTGGCAGAGTGGCGCGCCTCGTCAACGACGAGCTGCAACCGGTCTTTGCGCCGACGACGGGAGCGGCTGGCGTCATAGGCAGCATTTCGAGCCATGGCGAAGACCCAGGGGACGAACCGATTGGGGTCGCGCAGCGAGGGCAGCTTTCGATGAACGCGAATGAATACCTCCTGTCTCACGTCCTCGGCCAGGGCTCCGTCATCGAGAAGGTGGACCAGGTAGCGCCAGAGATGACCTTCGGTGGCGTGGACCAGCCGTTCGAAGGCCCCGATGTCGCCAGCGGCTGCCGCCACCACGTCGGCAACATCTGGACTCTCCATTCAATTGCTCCTCGCACCGGTACCGCCACCTCGATTGTGGTCGGCAGGCCCTAACCCCGACGACCAATGAATGGACGGCACCAAGGCGGGATCGGTTCATTTGCGCCCGAACAAATGGGAAAAATCTAGGAATTGGCAGAACCCGTGATCTGGGGTTTCGTGCCTTTTCGGGCGGGTATCAATGGGGAGAGCGGGGGGTGAACTCCGCATTGAAAGGAGATTCTCAATGACTAGAAAATCACTGGCCGCGTTCGCAGTAACTGCCGTAATTTTGGCCGCCTGCGGAAGCGGTACCACTACTGACGATTCGATCCTCGCACCCACTGATGACACCTCGTTAGGGGGGACGGCCACGACGATGGCCAGCGCGGGGACAACGGCGACGGGGGCCGATGACACCCAGACCGATACTGCTGGCGCTGCTGACGTAGCGACCGAAATCGCTGCTTTGGAGTCTGACCTGGCTGCGCACGCCGCCGAGATTGAGGCGAGTGCTCCCGAGCCCGTGGTAACGGCCTTTGAGGATGTCCAGACCGAGCTTTCTGGCCTGGTATCGGCTGCCTCCGACCTCGAGCTCACGACCGATGAGATTCAGCCGGTTCAGGATGCCGCCGAGGCGCTCACCGATGCGGTGACGGAGTCCGACATTGATCTCTCTGCTGAGTTCATGGACTTCTGGGCAGACTTCTCGACCCGAATCCAGGCTCTGGCCGCTTAACGGCAACGTCAATCAAACCTGCTCGACCCGGGACCAGAAGGTCCCGGGTCGAGTATTTATGAAGCCGGGAGCAACCTCCGCCGGCCACCCACTGCCAGCGCCACGAGGATTGCTGCCGGTGCTACCAAGCCTGATCCGGCAGACATGAGAGCCCTCAGCAGGATCTCCAACAGCCGGGCCGGCATGGCAAGGACATCGAGCAAGCCGGAGACTCCCGACTCGAGCCAGCCTCTCAGCGCACTCAACCAGTCGGAGTTCGTCACGACGGGGTCGTTGCCCTCGCGGTCTTGTAGGGAAAGCGTGGCGTCGCTGATTGAAGTCAGAAGCGCCCTCTGTATCGATGCCGTTTCGATCGAGCGCCCTGACAGCTCGTTGTCCGCTTCGACCGGCGCGACCGGGGCCTCATCCAAGGGCAGATTGACGACTTCAAGTGGGGTGGCGGTTTCCACCGTGTTCAATACCCGAGCTGGAAGTGTGGTCTCCACGGGAGGGAGCGGAGCGAGAGGGTCCTCAAGCACGGGCACGACCTCTACCACTGGTTCGATCACGGGATCGACCGGGTCGGTCGAAGGCTCGACTACTTCGAGAACCGGTTCGACAGCCGTGACCACCGGGCTGGCCAACTGGTCGACAGCCGTGACCACCGGGCTGGCAAGGGAGTCAATGACCGTGACGACTGGTGAGGTCAGGGCTTCGGTGGTTTCAATGAGATCTTCGACGAGAGGCACGCTTGTCACCAGAGGCGCCAGAGGCTCGGTGAGCTCGGAGATCGGGTCTTCGAGCACGCCACCCAGAAGGTCTCCGAGGCCGGCCCGAGCGGGCAGTGCCAGGGCGAAGAGAATCAGGAATGTGCCGCTCAAGGCAACCCACCTTCTCATGAAGAACTAATCGACCGAAAGCCCGACTTCTCTTAAGAACCCCCCGCTCCACAGCCGATGCCATTTCCGTGAGTTCCAGATGGGCTAGACACTTGGGATCGGCAGCTACGGCGGTGATGGTCATCGTCGCGGCGGGGGCTGCGGCCGTTTTCTCCAACGCCGACCAGGCGGCGCGGATTGCCGCTGACTCTCAGCGCCTCGAGTCGGTTCAAATCGCTTTGTCAGAGACCGCCACCTTTCGGGCGGCGCTGGTCATCGCCTTCGCCTCGCTTGATGGCGACGGCCCCTCGGTGAGCCGGGAGGCTTTGAATGAAGCATTGGCCACCTCGCATCGCATCAACCAGCAGATAGCCACCCTTGGCGACGCGGAATCTCTTCAGTCTCTGGCGAACGAGGTCGTGGCCTCGACGCGTAATGTCCAGGAGTTGTTGGCGCGGTCGGCCCCAGACGCCGCTCGAGTGGAGGTCGAGGCCGACACCCTCCCCGTTCTGGGTGCCCTGGCGGATGCTCTCAGCCGAGAGGCGGCCCGGGTCGGCGGGCTTATCGACGCCGAACAGGCCCAGGCGGGGCGCCTCTCCCAGGCAGCCTCCTTTGTGGTCGCTCTCTTAGTGCCGGTTATATCGGTGATCTTTATCCGTCGCCGCGCCCGGCGTCGGCTCGAGCGCACCCAGTTGGAGTTTGAGCTCGACCGTCAGCGCGAGCTGGCGGACACCAAAGATCGTTTGATCGCGGGCCTGTCTCATCAATTGCGAACGCCGCTTACCGCTATTTACGGCTGGGCCGACTTGATCTCGCACCAACCCGGTCCCCAGATCGTGGACGAAGGGGCGGTCGCCATTCTCTCGCAGTCGGGTGAATTGAGGAGGATGGTTGATGACATCCTCGTTACCGCCCGCCTCGATGCAACAAATCTCCAGTACCGGCCGGAGGCCCACACCGTCACCGCCATCGTCGAAGGGGCGATCAGCCACTTCGTGAGAGTCGGAGAACAGGTCAAGGTCGACTGCCATGAAGCCACTGTGCTCGTGGACCGACCTCGACTCCAACATGTGATCCACAACCTGGTTGCCAATGCATTCGCTCATGGCAACGAACCAGTTGAAGTGATTGGTAGCGAGGATGCAGAGTGGTATCGGTTGGCAATCTGCGATGCCGGACCGGGGCTCGGTTCGGAGCGGGCGAAGCATCCGTTTGCCCCGTTCGGCCAGGCTCCGGAGGACATTGTCATTGCCCCCGGCTTGGGTCTGGGCCTCTCGGTGGCGCGTGCGCTCGTGTCGCTCATGGGGGGCGAGATTGAATACCGTCACCAGGTGGGCCACACGGTTTTCATGGTGTCGATCCCCATCGCTCCGGCTGGCTGACCCGCCTCGGCCAGGTTGGTGCCGCTCGGTACCATCGAGATAAGTGCTTGTCCGAGACGTCCTTGACTCCCTCGCCTCCTTCGGCGATCGAGCCGCCGCCTGGGACCCATACGGGCTGCAGCTGGGTGACGCCGACGCCAGCGTGAGCCGACTGGGGGTATGCCACGAAGTAACGCCCGAGGTTGTGGCAAAGGCGTCAGATGTCGACCTTCTGATCACCTATCACCCACTGTTGTTCAAACCGGTCACCCGACTGGTGGCGGGATCGGGGCCGGAAGGCCGTGCCTACCAGCTCGTCAAGGCCGGCATCAGCCTGGCCGTTATCCATACCGCCTGGGATGCCGCAGCCGGAGGGACCTCCGATGCGCTGGGAGCGATGGTTGGCTTGGGCGAGGTGGAAGCATTCGGTGCAGTCGAGCAATCGCCGCAGTGGAGACTCGTGACTTTCGTGCCTCCCGAACATCTCGATCGGGTGGTTAATGCACTCGTCGCCGCCGGGGCGGGCCGAATTGGGAACTACAGCGCTTGCACCTTCAGGAGCGAGGGGCTGGGGACGTTCCTTCCGGAGTCGGGGGCGGCGCCCGCGGTGGGGGCGGTGGGCGAGCTCAGTGAAGTGGCGGAAATCCGTCTCGAGATGAGGGTGGGATCGGGCGACCGTGATAATGCGGTTGCGGCACTGCTCGCGGCTCATCCTTACGAAGAGCCAGCCTTCGACATCTACGAGACTTCGGCCCCTGCGATGATTGGACGGGTGGGGGCGATTGGGGGTTCACTGGCCGATCTCGTCGAGATGCTTCGCCGCGAGATTGGTCCGGAGATCCGGTCGGCAGGACGGGACCGGCAGCTGCGACGTGCGGCGGTGCTTCCCGGATCCGGCGGGTCCTTTGTCGGGCAGGCTCGGAGTCGGGGAGCCGACGTGCTGATAACGGGCGATGTCAGTCACCATCAAATGAGGCAGGCCTTGGACCTCGACATGGCGGTGATCGACATCGGTCACGCCCCGAGCGAGCGCCCGGGCGTCGCGGCCTTGGCCGAGGCCGCGGCCAAGATCGGGCCCGAATTGGTCGCGGTCGATGCCGACCCGACTCCCTGGAGATCTCCGTGACGCTCGACGGCGGCCTTGCCGATCTTCTGGACCTCCAGGACGTCGATCTGGCGATCGATCGCCTTCTCCATCAGCGCCAAACCCTGCCCGTGCTGGCGGAATATCAAAACCAGTCGGGTGAGCGTGATCGCCTGGCAGCGGCCATCGCAGAGAAACGTGGCGAGTTGCGGGGTCTAGAGCTCGATCTCGACAAGGCGGAAGGCGAGCTCGACATCCTCGAAAACAAGCTCAACGAGAGCGAGACCCGGCTCTTTGCCGGGGGGATGAATGCCCGGGAAACCGAGCAAAAGCGGCTCGAGGTGCAGGCACTACGCGGACAGCAGGCAACGATGGAATCGCGGGTGCTCGAGTTGATTGACGTCGTCGACCCTTTGCGGGCTGACCTTGAAAAACTGGAAGGGGAACTGGCTTCGAGAAACAAACGAGTCGGCCTGCTCGAGAACGAGATCTCGGTGGCGTGGGCGGAGATCGATGCCCAGATCGCTCGCCGCGAGGCAACGAAAACCGAGCTGGCACAACCGATTTCACCTGATTTGATGATTCTTTACGAACAGCTCCGTCGCTCCAAGGAGGGCGTGGCTGTAGGTCGCCTGGTGAATGGGACCTGCGGCGGTTGTCATCTGGCGTTGTCGATTCCCGAGCAGCAGGAAGCCTCGGAGTGGGAACCACCGCGCTGTCTCCATTGCATGCGGATCCTGGTTCTCTAGGGATGGCCGGCATTTGGGTTCTCTACACAGACGGTGCCTCGCGCGGGAATCCGGGACCGGCCGCCATCGGAGCCGTGCTCTACAGCTGGGTCGAGGGTGAGCCACTGGTTGAGGTTGAGACGATCAGCGAGGCGATCGGGGTAGCTACCAACAATGTCGCCGAGTATCAGGCGGTCGTTGCCGGCCTCCGAATGGCGAGACGCCATGACCCGGACCAGCTCTGGGTGCGGGCCGACAGCCAGCTCCTGATTCGCCAACTGGAAGGACGCTGGCGGGTGCGGAACCGAGGGCTGATTGAGCTTCATCGAATGGCCCGCGAAATGCTCGACGAGATCCCCCACAAATTGCAGCACGTACCGCGTGAGGACAACTCGGTCGCCGACATGCTGGCGAATCGCGCTCTCGACTGATCCATGCTGTTCTGGCAGGTGGGCGGGGCCATCTTCTTATTTCGCTGGATCTTTCGGGATCCCAAAGTCGATGTCCGCCT
Organism: Acidimicrobiia bacterium; assembly: GCA_035250485.1. GTDB lineage: Bacteria > Actinomycetota > Acidimicrobiia > Spongiisociales > ZC4RG35 > JACCTH01. The sequence goes on along the minus strand of DATFFB010000237.1, from coordinate 160 downwards.
CCTGGCCCTGGGAGCGGTCTTGCCCGACATCATCGATGGTCTGCTGGGGCTGGTGATCGGGGGCCCAACCACGCAACGGGTCGGCCACTCACTCGTGCTTCCTTCCCTGGCTGCGGTCTCGGTGCTGTTGGTTACCCGTCGGGGACGCAGGCGCCGGATG
>DATFFB010000236.1:0-2325 GCA_035250485.1 Acidimicrobiia bacterium | reverse complement strand
CCGACTGGCCACTTTGCCGGCCGCTCGCCTGCCCGGCACCGTGATCTTCACCTCAGGTTCGTCGGGCGTGGCCAAAGCCGTCCATTTGTTGGAATCGAATTGGATGGCCGCCGGGGCGAACTCGTCCGCCTTTTTTGGCTTTGGTGGAGGTGATTCCTGGCTGTTGTCCCTTCCGCTCCATCATGTCGGCGGGCTCTCGATCGTTTTTCGCGCTCTGTGTACCGGGGGGACCGTGCTCATCTCTGCGGACCTCGCACGCCTCGACCAAGCCGCCTTTGCCTCCCTGGTACCGACGCAACTGAGCCGTCTCAGCAACCCAGGAAACGTGCGAGCGCTCATCGTCGGCGGGGGATCGATCCCAGCCGACCTGGCGGATCGGGTGAGGAGCTGGCCGGTGGTTCGCACCTATGGAATGACCGAAACGGCGGCGGTGGCGGCCTCGGCGCCTTTGACTGATGGACTGGGCAGGCTCTATCCCCTCCCGGGACTGCTATTTCGCGAGCGGGGGGGCGTGCTCGAGGTAAAGGGTCCGCAGGTGTCGCCCGGGTATGCGGGAGACGTTCGGCCCGATCCGTGGTTCACGACTGCCGATCGCGGAGCCGTGCGGACCGACGGTTCGATCGAAGTCTTCGGGCGGTTGGATCGAGTTGTCAACAGCGGGGGGGAGAAGATCGATGCGGCGGCCGTGGAGGAGGCTCTCGCAGCCAATGGGGCCGGTGAGGTTGGCGTCGCCGGGTTACCTGACAGCGAGTGGGGAGAGATCGTGGTGGCGGCCTATACCGGCGACGTCGAGGCTGAGCGATTGCGCCAAGCCGTCCGGGACTCGCTGGGTCCGGAAGCCGTTCCTCGCCGACTCCGGCGCCTCGAAGCGTTGCCTCGCACCGACCTGGGCAAGATCGACTACCCGGCACTCGTCCGAATTTTGGCGACCTAATCCCACTCCTGACGACGTTGAGCCTTCTTCTCCGAACGTCGCCGCTTTTCATCGAGGCGACGCTGGCGTGAGGCGGTTGTGGGCCGGGTGGGTTTCCGACGGCGGGGGCGGCGCATGGCTTCGCTGAGCAACTGGCTCATTCGCTCCAAAGCGACCTCACGGTTGATCGCCTGACTCCTGGTTTCGTCCACGGTGACTGAGACCACACCGCCCGGAGCCCGGCTTCCGAGCCGCGCCAACATGTGGTTGCGGATGTCTGCGGGAAAAGCCCCGTTCTGGCCGAGGTCGAAGCGGAGGGTGACACGCGTGTGGGAGCGGTTGGCATGCTGGCCGCCGGGCCCGCCGGAGGGACCGAAGCTCCAGGAAAGCTCGCCCGGAGGGATGAAGTAGGGACCGACTTGCACCAGCGACCATTTTTCACGCTCCGACCAGCATGCGTGAACCATTTCCGGATCGGCGTCGTTATGTCAAAGGGGCGGGAAACCCCGACAGATCCGGAGTGGGGCCCGGACCGCGGCCCGGCAAAGCCGTTTCGCGGGCCAGGGGACTGCGGGTCGAGCACGGCCGGGTCGGGCTCAAAAAGCTTGGCTCGGCCGGGCTCGTGAACGCCCGTCGAGAGAATCTCCGCGTGAGCGGGGACAGCGGCTGACGCAAAACTTCTTGGCTGGTGCGACTCGGGTTCTTGGGCGGCACTACCTTGGAGCGGAAGGAGGTCTGATGTCCAATTTCTTTGTTGGCTGCACCAATGACCAACTCCGCGAGGTTGAGTTGTTTGCCGACCTCGACGAGGCCACGCTCGATGATTTGAAGATGCATTCGCATTTCATCGGCGCTCACCCGGGGTTGCACGTGATTCGCCAGGATGGTGCGGGCTTCGATCTCTACGTGATCCTGTCCGGAGATGCCGAAGTTCGCCGCAACGACGAAGTGGTGGCCACCTTGGGCAAGGGTGACGTCTTCGGTGAGATGGCGATGCTGAGCAGCCACCATCGGAATGCCGACGTGGTCGCCAAATCGGTCATGTCGATGATGACGATGACCGGGAACGACTTTCAGATGGTGGCGGAGAAATATCCAGAGATCGAACGGCGCATCCGCCGTATGGCCGAATCGCGCCAGAACGCCTAGCCCCTCATCGTTCTTGCGTATTTTTCGCCCGGTCTTTAGGGCGAAAAGTACGCAAGAATGGATGGGTGCCGATTCATCGTCTCAATCACGCTGTTTTATATGTCTCGGATGTCGACCGCAGTGTCGCCTTTTACGAGAACGTCCTCGGATTTCGCAAGGTCATGGGCTTTTCCGGAGCGGCGTTCATGCAGGCTCCAGCTTCACAGAACGATCATGACCTCGGCTTGTTTCAAGTAACGGGGGCGGGGACTTCGACTGCGGGC
>DATFFB010000235.1:0-7057 GCA_035250485.1 Acidimicrobiia bacterium | reverse complement strand
CGGGTGGATCGTTCTGACTGTTGCCACAGCATTGTTGATTTTCGGCCAGATCGGGAAGTACATGGTCCCCGGGAGACGGTTGCGCGAAGCCGGAGTGCCCCGACGATCACTGGTCATCGGCGGCCTCCTTTCCATTGTCGGCTTCTTCCTGATCCCGGTGGTGGGATTCATCGTCGGATTCGTCGTCGGGGTCTATGCCTCCGAGCGCCAGCGACTCGGGAGCCACGAGCATGCTTGGCCATCCACCCGCAAGGCGTTGTCCGCCGCCGGCCTCTCGATCCTCATCGAGTTGGCAGCGGGCCTCCTCATCGCTGGCAGCTGGCTGGCCGCGGTCTTGTTCGCCTAGCGGGACTTGAGGTCCTCTAGCTCCTCCAGGCTCGCGGGCCAGTCGTCTTTCAACAATCGCGAGAGCGATCGATCGGCGAGAAGCTTGCCGCCGGTCTGACAGGTGGGGCAATAGTTGGTTTCGTTGTCGGCATAGACGATCCGCTGCACCTTGGTCCCGCAGCGCGGACAGGGCTGGCCGAACTTGCCATGAACCGCCATCTCCGGGCGAAAGGCCGTTACCTTGGTCGGCCAACCCTCTCCCACCAGGTTCCGCAGCAGGTCGGTCCAATGGTTGAGTTGTTCGATGGTCGACTCCCGGAGCCGGACGACTTGCTCGGGGGAAAGTTGGCGGGTTCGCATCACCGGGGAGAGCTTGGCTGCCCAAAGGATCTCGTCCGAGAAGGAGTTGCCGATACCGGAAAAGATGCGGGGATCGGTCAGAGCCCGCTTCAGGGTTCGGTTCTCCTTGGTCAACGCTTCGCCGAATTCGGTCGCCGAAGCCGAGAGGGGCTCGACTCCTCCCCGGTTCTCAGCCAGCACCGCACTTTCTCCTCGCAATACCCAGATCCCGGCTCGTCGCTTGGTGCCTTGCTCGGTGAAAATAAGAGTCCCGGTGTCGAACTCGAAAGCAGCCAAGCCGACCTTCTTCGGGATCGCCGCCCTTCCCTCTTTCCACTGCAGACGCCCGGCAATCATCAGGTGGATGACCACGAACAGGTCTCCGTCGAGTTCGAAGACGATTCGCTTTCCGATACGCCGCAAGCCCCGCACGATTTTTCCCTCGACCGCATTGAAGGGCGGGTCGTACGTGCGCAGCACGGCCGGGGAGGCCAGGCGTAACCGCTCGAGGGTGTGGCCGACGGTCCTCCGTTCCAGCGCCTCGAGATATACGACGATGTCGGGCAGTTCCGGCACGGAGCCAAGCTAACCACTACCTTCGGCAGCCATGCCGACCCTGTCTCGCCAGTGGGTGCTGGCACGCACACCCGAGGGAGTCCCCCAGCCGGCCGACTTCGCCATGCAGGAAGTTCGCCTCCCCGCGGTGGGCGAGGAGGAGGTCATTGTGGCCAACCGATTTCTTTCGGTGGACGTCGGCGTGCGCGACCGTCTCGCCCGGGATAGCTACGGATCGCGTACGGAGGTAGGTGAGGTGATCGATGGCTTCGCCGTGGGCGAGGTGATCGAGTCGAGTCACTCCCGACTGGCCGTCGGCGACCGGGTGGCGGCAGGCACCGGCTGGCGCACCCACTACCTATCCGACGGCAAAGGTTTGCTGCGCCTCGACCCCGAGATTTTTTCTCCCCCCATCCCCGATTCGACGGCCATCGGTGTTCTCGGTGTCTCTGGACTCACCGCCTACTTCGGCCTCCTCAGCATCGCCCGGATCTGGCCCGGGCAGACGGTGCTCGTATCCTCAGCAGCGGGCACCGTGGGCGGGACCGCCGGCCAAATCGCTCGCATCAATGGTTGTCGGGTAGTCGGCATCGCTGGCGGCCCGGACCGCTGCCGCTACGTAACCGGGAAGTTGGGGTTCGACGAGTGCCTCGATCGTCACGACCCGGACCTCGCCGGTGCTATCGGCCGCTCCTGTCCCGAGGGGGTCGACGTTTACTTCGACAACGTCGGAGGAGAGCTTTTGGACTTGGCGCTGCTGGCGATGAATCGGGGCGGAAGGGTGGCGGTGGCGGGCCAGGTCTCCGAGTACAACCTCGACCGGCCGCGGGGGATTCGCCAGCTGCGAGAACTGATCGAACGCCGTATCCGGATCGAAGGTTTCGTGGTGTGGGATTTTCTCTCCGACTTCCGCGCGGCGATGGCCGAGATGGCGGGTTGGATCAGGGAAGGCAAGCTTCTCTATACGGAGACCTTCCGTGACGGCTTCGAATCGGCGCCGGTGGCCTTCAGCGAGCTATTCACACATGCGGGATTGGGGCGGTCACTGGTTCGTCTCTGACTAGCGCCTCCAGCCGCACCCACCGCCGCTCGGTCAAATAGAAGACCGCAATTCCCAACATCACCGCCAGCCCAACGCTGGCAAAACTCGTGTCGTAGCCGAACTGCTCAATCATCCACCCGATCAACGGAGAGGCGCCGAATAAGGAAATGTCGAACAGGGCGGTAAAGATTGCAGTCGTCGTCCCCCGTTCTTCTATCGCAGCACGGCTGGTGGCCAAAGTCACCACGACCGGAAAAGAGATGCCGTGCCCGAGTCCGGTGAGCAGACCACCAACGACAAGCCCCGCGCTATTTGCCACCAGACCGACTGTGGCGAGGCCAGCGGCATACAAGGCGAGTCCGGGTGCAACCATCCGCGCCGGGCCAATTCGGTCCGGAATCCAGGCGAAACCGAGCCTCCAGGCAATGGCGGCAATGGCATAGGCGGCGAAGAACGCACCCACTGATCCCACGCCGGTTGCCGCCACGTAAGTGGTGACGAAAACGAACGCGGCAGTGAACCCAAGGGCAAGGATGAGAGTCACAAGCCAGATGGGACGGAGTGAGGGTCGCCGGAGCAGATCAAAGAAGCTGGTAGCGGGAGCGTTGGCGACGCTCTCTTCCAGCAACATGCTGAGACCGAAAGCGGCCAGCGCACAGGCCGTAGCGACGAGAAACACACCGCGATATCCGAAAGTCGAGGCCAGTATCTGGTCTCCCAGCACGGGACCGATACCGATGGGGGCCAGACCAGAAATGCCGAAGAGGGCGATTCCCTGCGCCCGACGATCCGCTGGCAGGCGATCGGCGATATAGGCCCAGAACGCGGTATAGGTCATGGCCTGGCCCAGTCCTTGCAGGACCCGGGCGCCAACGACCACTGGGCCGATCGTGTCGACGAGCGCGTAGCCGAGTGTGGAGGCGGCGATGACCAGTGTGCCTCCCCGGATCATCCGCCGTCTGCCCTTGCGATCGATCAGCCGCCCGATCCAGGGCCGAACCACGATCGACGCTGCACCGGTTACCCCGACAATGGTGCCGATCCGAAGCTCGCTGGCCCCCATGCTCTGGAGAAAACCCGGAAAGTGCACGAGCAAGCTGTTCGTCAACTCCGCCGCCAATGAGGCCAAGAAGACGAGCGCGAACCATTTCGTGAAGAGGGACTGGCGGACCACCGGCGGCGATTCTATGGTCCGGCAAAGCCGAGTTTGAACTTCTATGGTGCCAACCAAAGGCCCCCGAGATCACACAGGAGGTACCGATGCCTTTGTTCATGGACGTCCACACATTGGAGGGAGTCAAGGCCGCCGACGTCGCCGGAGCCCATGCCAAGGACCTCGAGACCCAGGGCAAATACGGCGTTAACTATCGCCGCTACTGGGTGGATGAGGCCAACGGCAAAGTTTTTTGCTTAGTCGAGGCGGACAAGGCGGAGGACGCCGTCAGAGTCCATAAGGAAGCCCACGGCCTGGTGGCAGACGAGATCTACCCGGTTACCGAACACAGCTGAGCTTCAGCTAACGACCAAAAAATCTAGGTGGCCGCTTTTCGGCGATCGCGGCCAGCGCTTCTTGGTGGTCCTTGGTCATGAACGTCACTAGCTCGTGACCTGTGGCGTAATCGAACGCAGTTAGCAGGGCTTGTTTGACCAATTGATTGACCGCCACCTTGGTGTACTGGATCGCCAGGGGCGCTCCCGCCGCCAGGCGAGTCGCCATCGCCATTGCTTCGGTCATGAGCTCGGAGGTGGGAACCACCCGGTTGACCAGGCCGATGCGCTCGGCTTCACGAGCGGGAACCGGATCCCCTGTCAGCAAGTACTGCTTGGCTCGCGCAGGGCCGACGAGTAGGGGCCAAATGGCCGTACCGCCGTCCCCGGCCACGATCCCAACCCGGACGTGGGGATCAGCCACGTGGGCGTCTTCGGCGATGAAGATGACATCTCCCAACAATGCGATGGTGGCCCCGAGACCAACCGCCGGTCCATTGATCGCCACGACCAGCGGGAGTTCGAGGTCGACGAGATCCCAGATCATTTGTTTGGCATCCCGCCGCAATTCGGCCAGGCGCTCGGGGCTACGAAGAGTCGGGAACCAGGAGAAGTCGCCCCCGGCGCAAAATGCCTTCCCTCCTCCGGTGAGGAGCACGGCTCGGGCTTGACGCTCCTCGCGGAGGAGTCGGAAGAGGCTCGTCAGCTCGAAGTGCAATCGGTCATCTACCGCATTGAGTTGGTTGTCAGGCCGATCGATCGTCGCCACCAGGACTTGATCAGCCCTTTCGATCCGGATCGATTTGAACCCGGCGCCTTCGAGGTCCACCTCCGTACGATAAGCCCGTGACCGAACCGGCGACTGCTCCCCGGATTTTGCTTCGACGGTTGATCGATTACGCCGGCATGTACCCGCCCGAGTCGCTCGACTTGGATGAGGCGATCAAAACCTATCTTCGCCATCGGCGCGGTTCTCACGAATGGATGCTGGGGCCGTTTCTCTGTCCCAGCTCAGGACTCCATGATCTGGAGTGGCTGCTGGGAGGGGATCCCATTCCGGTCGGCGTGGTTTTCGATCAACCGGCAGAGGAGGCCATGGCTTCGATCGCGGCTTCGGCGCTCTCGATTCAGCAGATCGAAACCACGGATTTGGCGATTGAGCGCCTGCTGCGAGGACTCGATACGCGTCTCACGTTCTGGCTCGAAGCCGAGCCCGGACGAGTTCACGCGGTGGCGGGCCGTATTCCCGGGCATCGGATCGGAGTGAAGATTCGCTGTGGCGGCCCCACTCCCGGTGACTTTCCGAGCCCCGCCACTCTGGCCGCCGGCATGCACGAGACATTCGAGAGGGGACTGCCGCTCAAAGCAACTGCAGGTCTTCACCACCCGTGGCGGCACTTCTCGGCCGAGATCGGGGCTTGGCGTCACGGCTTTCTCAACCTGGCGGCAGCAGCAGCGGCCCTAGTCCTCAATGGCGATCTGAATCAAGTTGAGGAGATCCTGTCGATAGACCAACCCGGAGTCCTCTCGAATCATCACCTGCGGGTGGGTGAACACGAATTTTCGCCCGCCGACCTGCGCTCGGCTCGGGTCTTTTTTCGCTCCTATGGAAGCTGCTCCTTCGACGAACCGGTTGAGGACCTGGCAGCGATGGGCAGCATCTGGGCTGCGCGTTGAGCGCACTCGGGGTCTTCTCAATCGGCGGAGGGCCGCGGCGGGTCGGAGTCAAAGTCGGAAACGAGGTTGCCGAAGCGGGAATGGTGTCGACCCTTCTTGAGGGTGATTCGCTTCTCCAACTTCTCGAAGCCGGCCCCGATGCTTGGGGTGAAATCCTCGCCAACGTGAACCGCGCCGTTCCAGATCTCCCCCGAGTGCCGATGGCGGAGGTGACGATGCACCTCCCGTGCCCGATCGGGGATTACGTCGACTTCTACTCCTCGCTTCACCATGCCGAGAACGTGGGTCGGATCTTTCGCCCCGAATCCGAGCCCTTGCCTCCCAATTGGCGACATCTTCCGGTGGGATACCACGGTCGGAGCGGGACGATCAAAGTCGACGGAACTTCGATCCCTCGTCCCCGTGGACAGCGGGCCCAGGGTGATTTCGGCCCCTCGCAGCGCCTCGACTTCGAGCTGGAGATGGGATTCATCACCGGGGCCGGTCCCGGCGAGATTCCGGTTACCGAGGCCGAGGACTACATCTTCGGGCTGGTGCTGGTCAACGATTGGTCGGCACGAGATATCCAGGCCTGGGAGTATCAACCGCTCGGCCCGTTTCTGGGTAAGTCGTTCGCCACCACGATCTCGCCCTGGGTCGTGCCTCTCCGAGACCTCTCCGACCGGCGTATCGAAGTGTCGAACCAGGAACCGATGCCGCTTCAGTATCTGATGCCGCCCGGCGCCGGGATCGATCTCGACCTCGAGGTCCGGGTGAACGGCGACGTCATCTCCCGCTCCAACCTCCGTCACCTCTACTGGACGATGAGCCAGCTGCTGGCTCACGCCACCTCCAACAGCGCCACCATCCGGGCGGGAGACTTGTTCGCCTCGGGCACGATCAGCGGGCCCACGGATGACAGCCTCGGTTGCCTCCTCGAGATCACCAAAGGTCAGGGTCCGTTTCTAGAGGACGGCGACAGAGTCGAGTTCACCGCCGGCGTCGAGGATTTCGGAACCTGCTCGGGAACCATCACTCCCGGATGATCATGGGACCAAGTTCTGAACCGCTCGACGTGGGGAGAAAGACCCGGGTCATCCCCCCGGCCTTACGAAGGGCGGTGATGGTGCGGGATCGGCACTGCCAGCATCCCGGCTGCGACCGCCCCGCCCGCTGGTGCGATGTCGATCACATCATTCCCTGGTGGCAGGGGGGAGAGACCAAGCTCTCCAACCTCCAGCTCCTCTGTCGCTTTCACCACAGCTTGAAACACAAGCCGGAGGGGCCACCGCACATCCCTAAGCGAAGCGAACGAGCACAATCGACGTATCAACCTCTGGAGAAACGACCGTTTTCGGAATCGGGCAGAGGCCGGCCAGGCTCTCGCCCGCAAGCTCGAGCACCTTCGTGACCAAAAGCCACTCGTCCTGGCGTTACCACGAGGTGGAGTCCCGGTGGCAGCGGAGATCGCCCGAGCCCTCGACGCGCCGCTCGACATCCTGTTGGTACGCAAGCTCGGGGCGCCTTTTCAACCCGAGCTGGCAATGGGCGCGATCGGCGAAGACGGCATCAGGGTTCTCGACGACGCCATGGTCCGCCGGTTACGCATTAGCCAACGCAGGATCGATGCTATCGAGGCGCGAGAAAGGC
>DATFFB010000234.1:0-3902 GCA_035250485.1 Acidimicrobiia bacterium | reverse complement strand
CGTCATATGACAGTGCCTGGTCGAAGTAGTTGTAGTAGCCGATGAGGATGCCGCGCTGGCTGAGAAATCCCGACGACGGATACCAGATCGTTCCGATGTCGAGGTTGGTGTTGGTGATCCCGCCGAAGATCTGGTCGTCTTCTTCCCAAAATCGCCGGCGGAACTCGAGGCCCATCTTTGCGGTCGGGATCGTGGTGACGCTGGCGAGGCCGCGCTTTAGCTCGGGGGTGAAGTTGCTGTTGATGCGAGCGAGGATTCGCGGTGGGATTGTGCAGATTGCATAGTCGGCTCGTACTCGAATGCCATTGCGTCCATCTGTGGTGTAGATGACCTCCACGCCCTCTTCGGTCGAATCGATCGACCGCACCTCGGCCGAATAGACGATCTCGCCTTGTAGGGCTCGAGCGAGCGCATAGGGAAGGCGATCCATGCCGCCCACCGGCTCGAACATCATCATCGCCTGGTCCCATTCGAGCTCGAAGGGGAAGTAGTGACCGAAGCCTGCCGCCAACAGGTCGGTGAGATCGAACGGAGGAGACACGACGCCGGGCCGATTTCCGGCGCCGGGAGGGTTCCGGTAGCCCCGCCGACCGCTTCCCAGGTAGCGGTCGTCAGGCCCGAGAGCGCCCATTGCTCGCAGAAACTCGATCATCGCCTCCCGGTCGGCAGGGGAGAGCTCGGCGTCAAGCGCTCCCTGATTGACGACTTTCGCCAGCAGCTCGCTCGTGTACCCGACGTAATCGGCTTTGACCGCCCTTTGCCGTACGGTCCTTCCGGTGAGATGGCCGGAGAAGCGGCCATCTTCCTCGTTGAAGTAATAGGCGTCGGCATTCACGTTGGTGAAGGGTTCGATTGGTACCCCCAGTTCCCGGCAGTACGCGAGGGTGGTGTGATGCTGGGGAATCCGGGCCGGCCCGGCATTCATATAGAGGTCTTCGCTGAACCGAGCGATTTGTTCGACTCCGTCGAGATCGGTGTCCGAGCTGCCGCGACGCACAGTCCAGCTCCTCCCACCGGGACGGAGCCGTGCTTCGAGGATCCGGCAGCGATAACCCGCCTTCTCCAGTTCATAGGCCGCGGCCAACCCGGCGATTCCGGCCCCCAGGATCAACACGGTCGTGTCGTTGCCCCGACCCCGCATGGAGAAATCGCTCTTACGAGGAGGATCGAAGGGAACCCGGTATTCGGATGCCGGGGTCACCAGATCCCAGATCTCGAGCGTTCCCAGGGCCGCTCCTGCCCCACCCACGGCGGCCAAGGCATAGAGGAATTCCCGCCGGGTCAGGCGCGCGACCATGAAGTCCGCTCAGCGGCGAATCGGAACATCTCCAACTAGTTCCCTACACCTCCCACCGCGGATCGGTTCCGAGGTTTGGGTTATTCGGTCATTGAGGCGTCAGCCGGATGAGGGGAATCTGGCGGTCGGTCGTTGCTTCATAGCGGGCGAATCCGGGGGCGGTTGCGACAACCCGCCTCCAGGCCGCCTCCCGCTCGGCTCCCTCGAGTGAATCCGCGGTGACTTTGTAGGTCTCGCCTTTCACGGTGACCGAGGCCTGCTCCGGGTTCTTGGCGAGGTTGTAGCACCAGGACGGATGGCGAGCCGAGCCGTTGTTCGAACCGACCACCAGCCAAGAGCTCGGATGGTCGGGATCGGGGAAGCGGGCCACGATGGAGCGGCGTTGCTTCCCGGTCTTGGCGCCGACGGTGGTGAGCATGAGCAGGTTCTGGCCCTGAATCTTCATTCGTTCACCAAGCAAGCGAAACATGAGGTGACTCAACCCCATCCCCGCCTTCATCAGCGGCCGGGCGAACTTGGGCAAGGCAAACCCGCGCGTTCCAGCCGGCGGGACCCTCACAGGCATGTCTTCAGCTGTCCGAATTGGGGACGGTGCGCGGAGCGTCAACTGGCTGGTTGATCTCGAAGATCCGGATTGGTCGCTGAACTCCTTTGAGGGTGATGGCTTCCAGCTCGGTTCCGATCACCTGGTCGCGCACCGCTGCCATCGTTCGATCGGTGACCAGGACTTGTCCGGCCGCAGCTTTGGTGGACAGCCGAGAGGCAACGTTGACGTGGTTGCCGATGACGGTGTACTCGAGCCGATTCTCGGAGCCAACGTTGCCCACGGTCACATAGCCGGTGCTGATACCGATGCCCACCGCCAGTTCCTCATCGAGCTTCAGCATCAAGTCGCTGCGAAGACGCTCGAGAACCTCCCGGCCTTCGAAGGCGGCAGCCACTGCCCGCTCGGCGTGATCCTCAAAGGGAATGGGATCACCAAAGAAGGCCAGGATTCCGTCGCCCAGATACTTGTCGAGGGTCCCACCGTGGCGGAAGACCACGTCGGTCATGGCAGTGAAGTACAGGTTGAGAGCATCGACGAGCTCCTCGGGCTCCATCCGCTCCGACAAGGTGGTGAATCCCCGGATGTCGGTCACCAGGATGCTGAGGTTGCGCCGGGTCGGCCGCAAGGTCACCCCACCAGCGACCGAGATGATGGCGTCGGCGACATGGGGTGACACGTAGCGACGCAACTCTTCGGTCCGCCGCAGCTGAGAAAGCTGTTCCTCGATTGTGTTCTCGAGGTTTTGGTTGAGCGACGTGAGCTCCGAATAGAGGCTGGCGAGACGCTCACTGGTGCGGTTGAGGTTTGTGGTGAGCCGGCCGAACTCGTCACGGTTGGGCACGTCGACAATTTGCTCGAAGTTGCCGTCGGCGATGCCGGCCAGAGCGACATCGATCTTGCGGACAGGTCGAATCAGCGACCAGGAGAGAACCGCTCCGAATGCCAGGGCGGTGAGGAGGCTCACCACTGAGAAGGCGGCGACAGTGATGGTCAGGAACTGGCGGTTGGCCTGGAAGTTGGCGAGCTGTGACTGCATGGCGTCGGCTGAATCGGAAATCAGGCTGTTCAGCTCGTCCTCGAGCTCGTGGGAGATCTCGTGCTCGGCCGAGATGTGCACGCTCAATGCCTGGTCGAGATCACCTGCCTGATAGTGAGAAAGGACCACTTCGCCGGCCGCGGCAAACCTCTCATCGATGGCCCGCAACCGGTCGATGAGCTGGGGGTCGATCGGGGCCTCCAGCGCCTCGATGGCGTTGACGTCGTCCGCGAAGTTCGACTTCGCGGTGGCGATTCTGTCGTTCCAGGAGTCGACCTGGGTGATGAGGGCCATGGCCCGGTAATGGCTTTGCCCGGTCACCGAATAGATCGCCTGACGAGCCAGGTCCTTTTGGGTCTCGAGGGCGATGAGCCGATCGACCTGCTGGTTCATCTGCCCGATGACGAAGATGCTGAGGATGCCCATCAACAACAGCAGCAGGGCGATGGTGAGGAATCCGCCCAGCAACTTGGCATGAACGGTCGCCGGCATGCGCGCCACCCCGTCCACAAACGGACGGAGCGCTCGGGGGAGCGGCCCCAAGTCCTTCTGTGGGCTCGCCTCCGGGTCGGCCTTTGGCACCGGGTCCGATGCTGTCATGCGATTCCTTCGCGCCCGTTGGCGCCTATCAATGTGGCTGCGAGGTTATTCGAAGAACTCGTTGATGGCCGCGGTGTCATCCGAGAAAGCCCAACGGTGCGTGATCTTGCCGTCGCGGACGTGGTAGATCTCAGCGGTCTTGTAGTTCAACGTTCGACCCTCCCGCTCGACCTTGGCGTTGACCAGGGCCACCATGTGCTCGTCATTGGCGATCACGTCGTGGAGATCGATATCGATACTTCCTTGGCCCATCATGCCCTGCATCCGCTCCATGAGCGCGGCCTTGCCCCGGATCGGCTGGTCGGATCCGATTTCCCACCATTCGACATCATCTGCGATGTGGTCGGCGTAGGAACTGAAATCCCCTGCTTCCGCTGCCTGGTTTACTTTTCGATAGAGCGCCGCGTTGGGATGGTCCTCCA
>DATFFB010000233.1:0-3379 GCA_035250485.1 Acidimicrobiia bacterium | reverse complement strand
CCCCGTCGACCATGCCTCCGCGTCGGCCAATTGGCGCCGCTCGTCGATCGAGAGATCGATCCCCGAGCTCAATTCGAGGGCGGTGCTCACACGGTCAAACCCTCCGAGACGTCGATCCACCGCCAATGCTGCCCTGGCGGGTGAGGCTCGACGGATCAAGGCCAGGATCAGGGCGGCGATCAACGAGCCGGCCAAAAGGGCCAGGGCAAGCGGCTCAGCCCAGGGGATGACGACCAAGCGGGCTATGCCGACCAGGATCGCCGAAAGCACGCCGGTCAGCCCAAGCAGAGTCACAGCCAGGCGAAGAATGCCTGCCAGGAGAAGTCTCCCACGGGCCTTCACGACAAGGTCTTGTACCGAGACGGGGAGAGCCGGCGGCTCGCGGAGATCAAGCCGGGGCACTGCTTCTCCGTTTCGTCAGCAGGATCCGGCGGGCTGGCGTTCGCACTACCTGGGCGGCCCGCAGCAGGGCGACGGCAGTGATAGCGGCATAGAGGACGAGGCTTCGGACCCAGATGGGACCACGACGCATCCTGATCAGCGCCCCTCCCTCGCCATTCACCGGCGGGGCGATCACCTCCCTCGCTACGGCCATATCCACGAGGGGCATTCCCCCAAAGAACAAACCCTGGCCGCTTCCTTGCCGGGCATAAAGAAGCGCGTCGATGGGGACGAAGGGCGTAAAGGTGAAGTTGGTCTGTGAACGCAAGGGAACCCGAATCGCATCGACCATGCCCACATAGGGATTGAGCCAGGAGGAGTAGAACTCCCGACCCCGGGGAGGGATCAACGATTGGTTCGGGGGCCTGAGCAGTAGTAGCTCGGCAAGGACGAGGGCAAAGGTGATGAATCCAATCACGAAGGCGAATGCATATGAGCCCGCCACCGCACCGCGGCTTGACTTGGCTCGCGATGAAATGGCGATTGAGGCACTTCCCAGCATGAGGGCGGTCGCCAGCATCATCGCCAGGGCGGCGAACACGTCACCGAAGGACATTCCTCCAAATAGCAGCGGGATGGCCACCACCGGCGCTACCGCCACCAGCAACAACAAGAAGTAAGACATGGACGAGCTCAACTTTCCCAGCACCAGTTGCAGTGGCGAAAGTTGTGTGACCTGAAGGAGCGGCAAGGTCTGTCGCTCTCGTTCGCTGACGATCGAAAGCGCCGTCACCCCGGGGACGACCAATATCACCGTCGTCATCATCAGGATGGCCATTGCTTGGAAGAGGAAACGGCCCATGTATTCGGTAGCGAGCAATCTTCCCAGGATCGCGGTCGAGACCTGTTGGCTGACCAGATAAGAGACGTAGCCGAGCAACCCGATCCCGATTGTCCAGAAAAACAGGAACCACGGGGAACGGCGGGTGCGAAAGCGTTCCAGCAACTCCCTCCGCAGAACGGGGTTCATTCGTCGTCTCCGCCGGTGATGCTGAGAAACAGCTCTTCCAAGCCGGCAACCTCTAGCCGCCAATCGAAGACGTGCTTGCCGCTTGCCATGACCAGACCGAGAAGGCGGGCTGAATCCGCGTCCTCCCCGGAGAGAACAAACCGGACCCGTCCTCGCTCGACATCGACCTCGGACACCTCCGGCTGACCCGAGAGGATCAAAGCGACATCGTCGACCTCTTCGTCGGGTGCCCGTAAGGAGACTCGCCGGGTGGCGGTGAGCGTGCGGCGAATGTCCTCCAGGTTTCCCTGCGCCTTGACCCGGCCGTCGTCGATCACTGCCAGATGTGTGCAGATCCCTTCCAGCTCCGAGAGGATATGGGAGGAGATGATCACCGATTTCCCCATGCGGGAGAGTTCGGCAATGAGCTCTCGCAGTTGCACTCGGGCCCGCGGGTCGAGGCCGGAGGCTGGCTCATCCAGCACCAGGAGCTGGGGGTCGTGAATGAGCGCCCGGGCGAGCGATAGGCGCTGCTTCATCCCCCGGGAGAGTGTGTTGACGTCCGTTGCAGCTTTTTGCTCCAGGTCCACGAGAGCCAGGAGATCGGCGATCAGGGCAGGGCGTTTGGCGGCGGGCACCTTGTTGGCCGCGGCGAAGAAATCGAGGTACTCCGAGGCGTTGAGGTTCTCGTAGAACCCGAACGAGTCAGGCATGTATCCGAGGACCTTGCGGACTGCAGCGGGGTTGGTCTCCGGATCGACGCCCACGACTTCCACCTGCCCGGCGTCACGGGAAAGCAGCGTGCTAATGACGAGCATCGAAGTGGTTTTTCCGGCGCCATTGGGACCTATCAGCCCGAAAACCGAACCCTCGGGGATTTCGAGATCGATGCCATCCATCGCGCGCACGGGCCCGTAACGCTTCTCGACGCCGCGCAGAGTCGCTATTGCCACGTCACCACTCCAATGAGAAGCCGTAGGGCGACATTGAGGTTTCGAACGCCACGTCGAGGTTGTCGGGGTCGTCGGTCGAGGCCCGCAGAAATACCTCGCCCTTCAAATTGCGATGACGCTCGAGGTCGATCTGATCTCCGGGGCTGATGGCCTTGTAGTCGTCCGCCGACCAGTCGTAGATCTCCAGGTGGCCCGGGATTTCGCCAAACATGTTGGTGACCTCGAGGACGGGAGTGCGATCGAGTGAGGTGGGGAGGTTCCAACCCACAGTCATTTGCCGGGTCTGAATAGCGAGGTAGCCGGGGCCGTAATCCACCCAGCTGGCGTTGCCGGCGTCGACCAGATGAGAGATCGAAACGGATTGTTCCACCGGAACGATGGCGTTGAGGTCTACCGGCACCAATACCAGGGTGCTTCCGCTCGCTTCGAGGGTGCGGCCGTCGAGATCGATGGGGAGGGTGAGGTCGTCGGTGAAGCCGAAGAAGTAGCTGTTATCACCGTCGAGGAACCAGCTGCCCGCATTGCCCAGGGTCGCGATCCGATTCCAAATGTAAGGATCGTTCCAGAGCTGACGCTCGTTGATCACGGCGTCGCCCACTGAGCCGAAGTCCTGCTGGCCGGCGATGCCCGGAGCCACGGATTCACTGTCACTGCCTCCGGGCTCGAGGGGATCGGAAGCAAGACTCACCCGGCCCTTGGCCACCACTCCCCAGGCCCAAAAGGAGTAGGGAGAGGAGTTGGTGACCGTGGCGAGGAGCTCCTGGTCGCTGGCGCTGAAGCTCACTTCGGGGAGGGAGCCCGACTCCGGACGCCAGCTGCTCTGGAGGCCGGCCGATCCCAGCTGCTCGAGGGTGAAGACGTAGCCGCCGTTGCCGTTGGCCTGAGCGGGCTCGGGTGGCCCAAATTGCTGCATTCCGGAAGGATCGAGAGTGGCCGCGAACGGGTATGTGACCCAATCGGTCGGAGTCGAAAGCGTTCGCTTTCCCCCCGCTCCGACTGCCAACACCGTGGCACTGTGCCCGATCGCCTGTTCCTC
>DATFFB010000232.1:0-4129 GCA_035250485.1 Acidimicrobiia bacterium | reverse complement strand
GATCGCGGGGTGGTGATCGGGTCGGCATGACGATGGACGATCTTCCAGTCACCTTCTTCGAGCCGCAGAATGGTTGTCACCCGGAGAGCGAATTCCGTGAACTCGTCGGCTCCACCCAGCTTGGACCGGAAGCGTTCGATTTCAACTACATACCCCAGATCTGAAGTTGAGACCTGGGAGATGCGATCGAACCCGATTGCTTCCCCTTCTCGAAAGCCGGCCGCCGCTCGGTCCATAGTCTCAGCGATGTTCTTCCAGCCGCGAGCCGGGGGACCAAAGGGGTTGGCGAGGGTCGAATCGTCGCGTCGGGAGTACAGCATTCCCAGAGGGGTGGGGTCTCCCGTCACGAAGGCATCTACCGCCTGGTGACTCCTATTGATGGCCTGCTCGAGGTTGGATAGCTCCATGTTCTGCCTCCCGAATAGAGATAGAGAAGGTATAGCGGCTTACCGGGGTGGCGCGACAATGTTCTGGCCTCATCCCGACGGCGTTAGTCGGGTGCGTTCGCCGCGACCTTCACTCCCTCACCATTCTCATGGTCTCCCTTACCGTCAGCAATCTGCCTTTCTGCTCCGCCGCTGCGATGACCTCGGCGGACAACTCCGCCCTTGCTGCCTCCAGGTACGGACGGCCAGGGCTGTCCTCCGAGTAGACGTTGACGACGCCCTCCACCTCGGAGAAGCGCTCAGCGGCGTAGGCGATCGTCACCGCCCGCTCCGGCTGCCCCCCGACAGCCTCCACCGCCGCCAGGCCGATCATCGAGATCCCGACGCCCGGGACGCTGCCGACGTCTTCGTAAGCCTGCGCCGAGGCAAGGAAGGTGTGCCGCGCCCTTCCTGAGTCGCCATGGGCGAGGTAGGTCCACGCCATCTCCCCCAGCACGCGGGCCTCTTCGGCCCGGTCCCCAAGCGCTTCAAAGGATGCCAGGGACCGCTCATACAGCGCAAGGGCCCCTTCGATATCGCCGCCCATTGCGGCCAACTGGGCCAGGCCTCCAAGCGAAATGCCAGCGCCCTGGTGGTCGCCCCGTGATTCCTCGATGGACAGCGCCTCCTCGTAACGGGCCTTGGCGGTCTCCAAGTCACCGGAGATGGCATGGAGAACGCCGTCGAAACCCAGGGCCTGGGAAAGTTGGAAGGGGTAGTCGAGCTCCCGGCCCAGCTCGATGCTCTTAGACGCCCAGTCGAGAGCCTTCTCCAGATCGATGCCGATGTGACCGAGAGCGAGGCCAACCGTTGCATTGGCCATGGTGTGACGGTCGCCAAGATCTTCGGCTATTCGGTACGCCTCGGACCACTCTTCGAGTGCCTGCTGGTTACTGCGCAGCGTCCACGATGCAAGTCCGGCCGTTATCAGCAACCTGGCGCGGCCCCGCGTCGGCTCCTTCGAGATTTCGAGGAGACTAAGTGCATATTTCCGGGCGCTGAGGTGCTTGCCGCGGATGTGCCAGTACATCCACAGGTCCCCGTAACCGATCATGCCCAGCTCGGCAGCCTTGGCGTCACCGGCTTGAGCCCGGCTCGCTAGGTGGTCGAAGGCGGCCTGCATGTTCGCCTCGTCGGTCATCGCGCGTCCCATCCATGCCAACTGTTCGGTGCCCTCGATTCCGGCTCCGATCTCCGTAGCTAGCCCACCGAAGTGCGCGGCGTGCCGTTTTGCGACCTCTCCCGTTTCACCCGATTCGTCGAGGCGCTCGGTGGCGAATTCCCGGATGGTCTGCAACATGGCGAAACGACCATCTCGTACGGTCACGAGCGCCTTATCCACCAGTGACTCCAGGTCATCGAGGATGTCGCCTCCGGGCTCGGCGCAGGTGGCCTCGACGGCATCGAGCGTGGCGCCGGACGAGAACAAAGCCATCCGGCGGAACAGGCGCTGCTCGGCGTCGGTGAGGAGGGAGTGGCTCCAGTCGATGGCGGCACGCAGCGTCTGGTGACGCTTGGGAAGGTCGCGCCGTCCACCGGTCAGAAGATCGAGAGCGTGCTCCAGACGCGCCAAAAGCGCCTCGACTGTGAGAATGCGGGTGCGGGCAGCGGCGAGCTCGATCGCGAGGGGTAGGCCGTCCATGCGCCGGCACACTTCGGCCACGGCCTCGGCATTGTCGGTACGAAGGGAGAAGGTGGGGTTTACTCGTTGCGCTCGTTGGACGAACAGTGCGACGGCCGGGTAGGCGGCGAGCTCTTCGGGGATCGTCTTGCCCTGCGGGGGCAACAGCAGTGGCTCCAGCTGATACTCACGCTCGGCAGCGATGCGCATCGGGGTCCGGCTAGTGACAACCAGACGCAACTCCGGGCAGCTCGCCACCAGCTGGGTGACGGTGGGGGCGGCTTCGATTATTTGTTCAAGGTTGTCCAATAGCAGCAGTGCCTTCTTGTCTCCTATGAGGGCGGTAACACCGTCGCCCAACGTCCTCCCCTCGACCTCCTTGACGTCGAGGGCATTGGCGAGGGTGGGTACGAACTGGGTGGGGTCGGTGACGTCGGCTAAGGCAACGAACGAAACGCCATCGAGGAACTCACCCCCAATCTGGCGGCACACCTCGATGGCGGTGCGGGTCTTGCCGATACCGCCCGGCCCCGTAATCGTCAGAACTCGATGCTCGGCTATGAGCTCGGTCAGGGCCGCGAGGTCGGACCCGCGTCCGACGAGAGGGGAGGCCGGCTCCGGGAGGTTGGCGGGCAAGATGGCGAGCTGTTCGCCTTTGCCATGTAGGAAGTCCGGAGCCGGCACCGCTAGCCCGTCGACGGCGATGGCATAGATAGTGAACGGTCGACCAACGTTCTTGAGCTTGAACTTGCCCAGGTCCACGAAATCAAACGTCCCCTGGTTCCTCACCTGGTCGTGGATCGAGTCGCTGACCATTACGGCGCCCGGCAACCCAAAGGACTCGATGCGCGAGGCGATGTTTACCGCGTCGCCGACGATGCCAGTTGACTCCACTATGACGTTGCCGACGTGGATGCCGATGCGTACCGGTACCTCGAGCGGCGCTTGGAATGCCTCCTGAACTGAAATCGCACACGCCACGGCGTCGACCGAGTTGGGGAAGATGCTGAGCGACCCGTCCCCGAAGAACTGGACGATGGTCCCACCGAAGTTGTCGTGCTTTTCGCGAAGCACGTTCGTGTATTTGTCCCGCTTGGCCAGGGCGAGTTGCTCGTCGGACTGCATGAGCGCGGTAAACCCCTCCATGTCGGTGAACATGACTGCAGCCAGCTGCCGATCCGCTCCCATTGGGGCGATCCTAGGAGTCGGTCAGCGCGCCGCCCGGTTCGAAGACCCAAGCGGAAACGAACTTTCCGAGTTGGTGAGCGGGGTGGAGGTGAGGGGATTTGAACCCCTGGCTTCTTCCGTGCGAGGGAAGCGCTCTGCCGGGCTGAGCTACACCCCCGGCGGAATGAAGCTTAATTCGGAGACAACGGGTCGTTCTACGGACAGTGACTCCTGGCAGACCGGCTCTTGAGAAATTTCCAAGCGATGGAGCGTAAGAAGTCTCGAAGCAACGACGAAGGAAGGGAGTGGCGGTGAGACGAGTTCTTACGCTCTTGGTCGTGGCCGTCGTGGTGGGTCTGGCGATTCCTGCGGTGGCGGTCCCACCAGAAGCGACGGATGCGGCCTTGTTGGTTTCAGGCTTGGACGGCGGCTCGGGGAGCGCCGTTGGCCCCGGTGGGGATGTGTATGTCACCGAAGGCTTCGCCGGCAGGGTATCCCGGGTAGATCCGACGACCGGTGCGGCTACGACGTACGCCACCGGACTGCCGGAGTCGATCGTGGGAATTGGTGGGGCAATGGACATCGCGTTCATAGGCAGCACGGCCTATGTACTGGTCACCTTGGTCGGACCAGACGTCGGCGGGAGCGAGGTGGTCGGCATCTATCGGGTGGACGACCACGACAGCTTCACCGTTGTCGCTGATATTGGCGCGTTCTCGCTCGATCACCCACCGAGCACGGACTTCTTCGTCCCCACCGGGGTCCAGTATGCGCTCGAGACTTTCCGTGGTGGGTTCCTGGTCACCGATGGGCACCTCAATCGGCTGCTGTCGGTAACACTTGACGGCGAGGTCAGCGAGTTGCTCGCGTTCGGCAACATCGTGCCCACCGGGCTGGAGGTGCGCGGCAACACGGT
>DATFFB010000231.1:0-5606 GCA_035250485.1 Acidimicrobiia bacterium | reverse complement strand
GGGCCGACCCCATGAATTGGCCTGTCTGCAACCCATTTTTCGTGGCCATGAATCGTCGCGGGGGATGGTTCAGCCTGCCTCCCGCCGACAGTGTCAACGGCCGTGGCTACGGGTCACGAATCGAAGAAGTGGTAGGGGCTCTACCCATCTTCACCTGGACCACGTTTCTCGAGGTCAGGTACTTCGTCGCCAAAGCCTCGGTGGGGATGGAGTTCGACATAACCACCGGAGGCGACGGCGCCATCGATATCGATCACGGCTTCGTGGTAGTCGAGGAGCGACCGAATCAGATGGTCAACATCCGGTCCGAGAAAACGGTGCGCTTTACGCAGTTGCCAAGCGCGCCGGCCGAGTTCGCCTGCGCCCTGGGCTGGATCGACATGATGCAGGGGATGGCTCTGTGTGAAGGTAACTGTCTCGAGGACCTCGCCAATCTGGCGGAAACGTCTACTCGGGCGCACGTCGATCGGATTGTCAAGGCCTGCGAGGAAGCCATCGCCGGGGATTACGGAGTCGGCGAACTGGTCCGCGACACCGCCGACTTTTGGGGTCAGGTCCTCTCCGACACCGTCGCCGCCGGATTCATCACCGGCAAATATCTGGCGCGCTATGCCAAAGGCGGGAAGAGGTCCTCGGATGAGTAGCTCAAAGCCAGATTTCCGGGCCGCCTGGGATGGGCTGATTGGTGTCGCTTTCGAGGCACTCCACGGAAACGCCCAGCATGCCTCCCGTGTGGCCAGCGACTTCATGGCCAGAAATGTGGAGGTCGACATCGCTCAGGAGCTGGCCGAGTTCTGGACCCGCGTCGGCGGGGATACGGCACGGGCCGTCCAAGCCGCCCAGGAATTTGTCGACCAGATGGCTTCGGCCCAGCCGCAAACACCGCCGCAACCGCCAACAACGGCCGGACCGGCTGCGGCGATCGGCAGCGCCACCGCCGTTTGTTCCGATCGTCAAACATTGGGACCGTTTAGCGCCGCGGACGTTGTGCAGCCGCAGGCGCTCCGCCGCCGCGGCGACAGCTCGCCGTCCGTCACCAGTGACAAGGTCACGGTCAGCCCGAGCAGCGTGACCCGCAATGCGACCGAACTTCAGATCACCGTCGACTGCGGGGGCGTGCCGCGGGGGATCTACACCGGGGCCCTCCGGGTCGGCTCCGATGAGTATCCGTTCAACATCTACCTCGACCCAACATGAGGCTTTTCACCGTTTCGATTTCCTCCCACAGCGAGCGCAGCGAGTGTTGGGGGAGGTTGCTCGCCTCCTCGCCCACCATCTGATATGGACGCCAGAACCGTCACCCGGCGGCGGCCGACCGTGCTCATCTGCGACTTGGTCGAGTCCAGTCGGATCACGGAAAGGCTCGACAGCGAGGACTTCTGGAACGTGTTGGTTGCTTTTCAGGATGTCTGCAATCAGGTCATCAGTCGCTTCGACGGCTACATCAACAAGTCGCTGGGCGATGGCTTGATGGTGCTGTTCGGAGTTCCTCGGGCTCACGAAGATGACGCCCGCCGCGCCGTGTACACGGGTTTGGGAATCGTCGAGTCGGTCCGGATGCTGGCTCCGTCGATTTTGGAAAGGCATGGAGTGAACCTGGCGGTGCGGGTGGGCATCCACACCGGGGATGTGGTCGCGGGCGAGGTCTTTGGGATGACCGAGGTAGCCGGCACCGTTCCCCATCAAGCCGCCCGCATCCAAACCGAGGCGGCACCCGACTCGGTGGTCATCAGCCGGGAGACCGCTCAGCTGGTGTCGGGCTACTTCGACCTGCGGGAGAAAGGTCTCGTCCCACTGCGGGGATTTTCAAAACCGGTGGAGTTGTTCGAAGTGCTCCGCCCTCTCGAAGTCGAGGGGAGACTCGAGGCCCTTGGCGGTGTACTGACTCCGATGGTGGGTCGCCAGCGCGAACAAGCGCAATTATTGGATCTTTGGCAAGCCACCAAAGAAGGCGGCGCCAAGGCGGTGCTGATCCGGGGAGAAGCCGGAATCGGCAAGTCCCGCCTCGCCCGTTTCATCCGCGACCACTCCGCTCGCACCGGTGGTGGGCCCCTGCAAGGAGCATGCTCGCCCTACTACACGTCGACCGCTTTTTATCCCCTCGCTCGCATGTTGAGTCGCCGCTGCGGACTGACCGCTGATTCGGATAACGCCGAGCGACTGTCCCTGCTCGAGCACGAGGTCAAGGAAGCCCAACTCGATCCGGCCACCGTCATTCCCTATCTGGCTCCGATCATCTCCATCGATCTGGAAGGTCGCTATCCAGCGCCGCGCCAGGACGCCTCCAAGCTCAAGCAGGCGACCATCGAGAGCTTCCAACAATGGTGGGCCGGCCTCGCCGCGGCCGAGCCCCGGGTGGTCTTGATCGAAGACCTGCATTGGGCCGAGCCCTCCTCACTCGAGGTCATCGAGCATGCCCTGACCGATCTTCCCCCCGGGCTTCTGCTGGTCATGACTGCTCGCCCCGAATTCCGGGCCGACGGCTGGGCGGCTCGGTCGAATCTCCTCGATCTCAAGCCGTTGGCCCTCGACGACCGTCACCGCATGATCCGGTCGATGAAGGTCGGCGATCTGGCCGACTCTCTGGCCAACGAGATCGCCGAGCGCAGCGACGGCGTGCCCTTGTTTGTAGAGGAATTGCTGTGGTCGGTCTGGGACCACTCTTCACCGGGATCCGGGGCCAACCGCGTCCCCGCAACCATTCGCGATTTGCTCGTGGCCCGCCTGGAGGCCGCCGGCCCCAACCCTCAGCTGGCCCAGGCGGCGGCAGTGATCGGAAGCCGCTTCGAAGTCGATCTTCTCAGCGATGTCACCAAGGTCTCACCATCAGAGCTCCGGCTCGAACTTGAGTCCTTGGCCAGCAAGGGAATCCTCGAAACGCAAGGCCTCGGAGATGAGCGGCGCTTCGCCTTCCGCCACTCGCTGATCAGAGACGCCGCCTACGAGTCGCTCCTTCCCGAGTCGGCGCGAACGTTGCATTCCGACGTCGCCAATGCTCTCCTGAGCCGGCTGCGATCAACCTCTCCCCCCGATCGCGGAGTCATCGCCTTCCACCTCGACCAGGCGGGTCGAGCCGAGGATGCGGTCGGGTTCTATGTCGAGGCTGCCCAGGCCGCTCAGTCGGCCGGGGCCTACGCCGAGGCGCTCAGCAAGCTCGACCGCGCGCTGGACCTGATTGGCGACTGGCCCCCTGGCGAGCAGCGGGCGCTGTCGGAGCTGACGGTGAGAGTGTTGAAGGCGGCCAGCCTGGTGGCCACGTTCGGGTATGGCTCCGAGGCCGCCCGCGAGGAATTCGAGACCGCCCTCGGGCTCACCGAATCGCTTGGCCCCCGACTCGAGAGCGTCGGGGTGCAACTAGCGATCATGGCTTATGCCACCGTCCGCGGACTCCGCGCCAAGGCCGGTGAGATCATCGACGGATTGAAGGAACGCCTCGCCCAGGCCAGCGCCGACGAGGCCACCTTGTACGGAGCAGAAGTGATCGTCACCGACGCCCTCCATCAATACGGGTTGGGCAATTATCAAAAGGCGCGCGATCAGTTCGAACATGCCATCGAGCGCTTCCGCGCCCGGCCGGCGGGATTTGACACCTCACCTCTGTGGACTCTCCCCAATAGTCCCGAGGTGGCGGCATATGCCCAGCTGGTGCCGGTGCTGTGGGTGCAGGGCGAGAGGGAGGCGGCCGCCCAAGCGGCGGCAACGGCACTCGATTTGAGCGGCGACCTGGACTTTCCTGCCGGACCCTTCAGTGAGGCCTACAGCCGGTCGTACCTCGGATACATGTATCAGCTCGAAGGTGACTCCCGACGGGCGGTCGATGAGTTCCGGGCCGTCACCAGCCTGGGTACCACGCACGGGTTTGCGATGTGGGAAAGCCTGGGCTCCATCCACGCCCTCATCGCCGCCGCGCACCTCGAGCCGACTCCGGAGACGGTGGGAGCGATCGGCCACAGTCGTCTGCTCTTGCACCAGTTAGGAGTGTCATCATTCCAGCCCTACTTCTTGACCGCCCAGGCAGAACTAACTGCGGGCCTCGGCGATCTGCGTACCGCCCTTCATCTCTTTGATGAGGCGGTGAAGATGAGCGACGACATCGAGGAACGCCACTATCTGGCGGAGACCTTTCGCAAACGGGCCCGAGCCCGGGCTCGGAAAGGCGGCGATCCCCGAGCAGTGGCCGCCGATCTGGTGAAAGCGTTCGAGCTCGCCCGCGATCAGAACGCTTACCTCTTTCAAGTGCGAGCGGCAATCGACATGCACCAGCTCCTGGAACCACGGTCGCGGCCCCCGTTGGCGTCGGAGGCGCTGGCTCTGTCGCACCTGGAGCTTTCGAACGCCTACCCGGAGGCCGAGCAAGCCGAGGCGCTGCTCTCGGCCAACCAGTAGTGGCGGGATCGGATCCCGCGGCCGGCGAGAAGATCGCGATTCTTGGCGGTGGGGTCGCCGGCTTGGCGGCGGCGTGGCGGCTATCGGAGCCGGGCTGGCAGCAACGATTCGCATCGATCACCATCTACGAGCGGGGATGGCGCTTGGGAGGCAAGGCCGCGAGCAGCCGCGGGGCACACGGACGGATCGAGGAACACGGCCTGCACGTGTGGCTCGGTTACTACGAGAACGCGTTCCGGCTGGTGCGTGAGCTCTACGCCGAGCTCGATCGCCCCACGCTTCGGCCAGACGCCCCGTTCCAAAAATGGTCCGATGCCTTTAAGCCGGCCAACGACATCGGTCTCGAGGATCTCCACGGTGGCCGCTGGCGCCACTGGGTGGCCACCTTTTCTTTAAACGATCGACTGCCGGGCGAGCCCGATGCCGCGAGCGGTCCGATGAGCGTGCTCGAGTTTGTCCGCCAGGCAGTGCGGCTTCTGGCCGACTTCTACGAGTCGTTGGACCAGCCCTCGGCTTGGAGCGGATCGGTCCGAATCAGCGCCAGTCCCGTTCCCCCCGGTCCCTCGCGCCAGGACGAGGGAGCGAGGAAGCTGATCGCCTCGCTGCTGGCGGCCGCCATCGAAGGACTGAGTGTTCTGCGGTCCGAGCAGCGATTGCTGGCTCGAGACCTGCCCTTTTTGGAACCGCTCGGCCCCGTCCTCGACGGCATCCACCGCCGGCTTCACGAGCTGGTGGTGCGTGACGAGGCCGCTCGGCGATTGTGGTCGCTGGCCGACCTCATCGTCGCCACCGTGCGGGGCATCCTCGCTGACGGCCTCCTCACCGATCCCCGCGGTTTCGCGGCGATCAACGATGAGGAGTACCGCGCCTGGATCAGCCGCCACGGAGCGTCCCCCGACACCCTCGACTCCCCGCTGGTGCGGGGGGTCTACGACCTCGTCTTTGGCTTTCAGGAAGGTGACCCCCAACGCCCCCGATTTGCGGCCGGGTTGGGTCTCTTCCTCTCGGGCAAGCTCTTCTTCGAATATCGGGGGTCGATCTTCTGGAAGCTCCAAGCGGGAATGGGAGACGTTCTATTTGCGCCCCTGTACGAGGCGCTGGCGGCGCGGGGGGTTCGCTTCGAGTTCTTCTCCCGGGTCGAGAACCTTCGCCTCTCTTTGGACGGCGGCTCAATCGCGGCGGTGGAAGTCAGTCGCCAGGTGCGGCTGCCGGGGGGACCC
>DATFFB010000230.1:0-6329 GCA_035250485.1 Acidimicrobiia bacterium | reverse complement strand
TGGGCTCGATCGTGCATCTCGCGGAACCGTCCTTCGATGTATTCGTGTCGGGGTCCCCAGTCGCTCCCGCCCGGTCCCCATGGTCCCCGGCGCCGGAACGCTGAGAAGAGGAGAAAGAAGAACAGCAGCGGGAAGATCCAGAAGAAGGGGAAGAAACCGAAGCCCCCATATCCGAAGGGGCCGCCTCGGTGGCCCCATCCCCGATCGACCACCACGGTCGATGCTCCTTCCTCGGCACCGGCCGCGGTGGCGCTGAGAGCACCGCTATCGAAACCGCTCTGGTAGGCGGCGTAGATAGCCACTCCGACGAGCACCACTGCTAGTGCCACCGCCAAGATTCGTGCTGTCCTGTTCACAAGGTCTCCTTTCAGTCCTGTGCTAGCGACCAAGATGTCTGACGTTTGTGAAGGACTCGTGAAATTGATGCGGAGGTTCTGATGAGAACGCTGGTTGTGCTGGCGGCGATCGTGTGTGGGGTGGCGGTTGCTATTCAGGCTCAGTTCACGGGAACCATGCAGCGCCAGGTCGGCACTTTGGAGTCGACCTTCATCACCTACTTCTCCGGCGGAATCATGATTGCCCTCATCATCCTCGCCGCTCGGGGTGGAAATCTGGCTGCAGCCCGGAGCCTCCCCTGGTATGTCTGGAGCGCCGGCCTTCTCGGCCTCGTCATCATCTTCACGCTCTCGCTCTCCGTGGGCCAGATCGGCTTGGTCCCCGCTCTGGTGATCATCACCGTCAGCCAGTTCGTGGTCGGGGCCGTTATCGGACACTTCGGCTTGCTCGGCGCCGTTGTGGATCGCATCGACCTTGCCAAGCTGGCCGGTTTGGTGCTCCTCGGAGGGGGGACCTTTTTGGTGCTTCGCTGATTAGGTCAATGGGGCGAAAGCGAAGGGCACCGCGAAACGCAGACACCAAACCAAAACTCCGCGATGGGTCGTCGGATCGAACTCATCCGGCAGTTCGTAGTTCTGGCCGCCCACATTCCCTTTCAGCTTGCCGAGATCCAGATAGCGACTCGGTAGCCCGCTTTCGTAGGCGCCGCCCTCGATGACCCAGACGTACAGGTCAGGACCGTTCTGAATGTCGGTGTCGTCCTCGAAGCGGAGCACGTATCTGCCGCCCTCCTCATAGATCGCGGCAGTCCCCTCCGCTCGGTGGTCGATTCCGGTGAGCTGGCCAGTGGCGAGCGCAGTCGGGCCAGGACTTGTTGTAGCAGTGGCGGCGGGAATAGAAGTGGCCGGATTCCCGGTGGAGGATGGGAGAGCGGCGCCGACCGAAGTGGTCGCGCTGCCGGATGAGGTAGTCGTGGCGAACGCTTCGTTCAACGACTCGGCGACGGGGTCGTCGGCGAAGAGCTTGTCAGGGCGGAAAAGGAGAAAGCCCGCGATAAGCACAATCGCCACGCCAGGGACGAGGTAGCTACGTCTCATCTCATGTGCAACCCCTTCCCCCGCGGTTTGGTTCCCCGAGCTGCACTAGGTTGGGCCGCCGTCGAGATCAGGAGTTAGAGATGAGCAGTGCGCTGGAGAATTTGCTGCAGGAGAACCGCACCTTTCCTCCCGATCCGGCGTTTGCCCGCACCGCCAATGCCCAGCCGGGCGTGCACGAACAGGCCGAGGAGGATTGGAAGAAGTACTGGCTCGAGCAAGCGACAAGCCGTCTCTCCTGGTTCAAGGTTCCGCAGCAAACGCTCGACGAATCAAACGCTCCGTTCTATCGATGGTTCACCGACGGTGAGCTCAATCTCTCCTACAACTGCCTCGATCGTCATCTGGATTCATCTGCGGAGAAGGTCGCCTACCACTGGATCGGCGAGCCGGGAGAGACCCGCACGCTCACCTACCGGGACCTCCACCGGGAGGTATGCCGCTTCGCCAATGCCTTGCGCTCGCTCGGACTCAAGAAGGGTGATACCGCCGCCCTCTATATGGGGATGGTGCCGGAGCTGCCGGTGGCGATGCTCGCCTGCGCCCGGATCGGCGTGATCCATTCAGCCGTCTTCGGTGGTTTCTCGGCCGAGGCCCTGATCGACCGCATCAACGACGCCCAATCCACCGTGGTGATCACCCAGGACTTCGCCTGGCGAGCGGGTAAGGAGGTACCGCTCAAAGCCAATACCGATAACGCGGTGGCTCGAACTCCGTCGGTCAAGCACGTCATCGTCCTGCGCCGGACCGGTTCCGAGGTGCCGATGATCGAAGGACGCGACCTCTGGTGGGACGAGCTCGTCGCCGATCAATCCGACGAGTGTGAACCCGAGCGGCTGATGGCCGAAGACCCCCTCTACATCCTTTACACGTCCGGTACCACGGGCAAGCCGAAGGGCATTGTCCATACGCAGGGTGGCTACCTCACCCAGGTCGCCACCAGTCACAACCAGGTGTTCGATCACAAGCCCGATGAAGACATCTACTGGTGCGCGGCCGACATCGGCTGGGTGACCGGGCACAGCTACATCGTCTATGGGCCCCTCACCAACCGGGCGACCTCGATCATCTACGAGGGGGCGCCCAACTTTCCCGACTTCGACCGGCTGTGGAAGATCATCGAGGACTACAAGGTGACGATTCTTTACACCGCTCCGACCGCGATCCGCTCGTTCATGAAGTGGGGAGAGGAGTATCCCGGCCGTCACGACCTCAGTTCCCTGCGCCTGCTGGGCTCGGTGGGAGAGCCGATCAATCCCGAGGCGTGGATGTGGTACCAACGCGTGATCGGTGGCGAGCGCTGTCCCGTGGTCGATACCTGGTGGCAGACGGAGACCGGAGCGATCATGATCAGCCCGCTTCCCGGCATCACCACTACCAAACCGGGCTCGGCCACTCGTCCGCTGCCCGGGCTCTCGGCCGATGTGGTGGACGAGACGGGGGCGTCGGTGCCCCTCGGGGATGGAGGTTTTCTCGTGATCGACCGGCCCTGGCCGGCGATGGCCCGCACGATTTATGGAGACCCGGATCGGTTCGTCGACACCTACTGGTCCCGCTTCCCGGGCCGCTACTTCCCCGGCGATGGGGCCAAGCGCGATGAGGAAGGGTATTTCTGGTTGCTCGGCCGGGTTGACGACATCATGCTGGTCTCGGGTCACAACATCTCCACCACCGAGGTGGAATCGGCCCTCGTTTCACACCCGGCGGTGGCCGAGGCGGCAGTGGTGGGGCGTAAGGATGATCTCACCGGGCAAGCCATCGCTGCGTTCGTCACCCTGCGCGGTCAGGTGGAAGGCGATGAGACTCTCTTGCGTGAACTGCGCGAGCATGTCGGCTCCACTATCGGACCGATTGCCAAGCCGAAGTCGATCGTGTTTACCAACGATCTTCCCAAGACGCGCTCGGGAAAGATCATGCGCCGGCTGCTGCGAGACATCTCCGAGAATCGCCAGCTCGGCGATGTCACCACTCTCGCCAACGAAGCCGTCGTGGAAGAAATCGCCGAGATGGCAGCCAGCGCCTCGTCGGAGGAATAGTGAGCCGAGGGAGGCTGGCCTTCCAAGCGCTGGTCGTCCTCGCCGCGGTGCTCCTCACTATCTGGTTGATCTATCGACCAGGAGGAGTTGGCGGCTATTGATCGAGGTTCGCCTGGCCGCGGCCGGCGACCTTCCCGAATTGCACCGGATCTGGTGGGCGACCGGTTCATCGCCGGGCAAGCACAATCCCTGGTTTGCCCATGTGCTCCGGACGGGACGGATGGTGGTGGCCGTCGAGGGCGAGCAGGTGGTGGGCTTCGCTGGTCATCGAATCCTCTGGCAGACCAACGTCATCTCCGACTGCTTCGTCGATCCCGTCCGCCAGGGTGCGGGAATCGGCACCGCCATGCTCAACTCTCTGCTTCCGCCCGGTGAACCAGTGATGACGCTGGCCTCCGACGATCCCAAAGCTCATTCCCTCTACCGGCGTTGGGGAATGCGGCCGATGGTCGACTGCCCCTACCTGCAAGCGACAGGCAGAGGAGAGGGCATAACCCACGAAACCGACTCGTATCCGATCCCGTCCGCCGATCTGAGCCATCTCCAAGGTGACCTTGGCTGTCGGTTCGTGCGGGCACAAGACAGCCTGGCGGCCATCACCGAGCACTCGATTGAGTCGTCGGTGCTGACCACGGGCGACGATCCGATCGCAGTTTTCCATGCGCTCTTGGGGAGGGAGGGGACCATAGAGATACAGATGGGCGAGTCACATCCCGCCTTCGGGTCCTTCGAATGCAAGGAGACCTTCCGCGACACGTTGATGGCCACTCCCGATGCCCAGATCCCCGATCCGCGCCGAATCACCTACAACGGCGACTTGCTAGCAGTTGGCTACTGACATGGCGGCCAACGTCCAGAGGCTCGACCTCGAGCAAGCCCGCCAAATTGCTGTTCAGGCCCAACTGCTCGACGGCCAGCGGCCCACTGGGCTTCTCGAAATCGTGAAGCGGCTGACTTTCATCCAACTCGACCCGACCGCGGCGGTGGCGCCCAGCGCCGATCTGGTTGCTTTCGGGCGCTTGGGCCCCTCATATCGCCCGGAGGCCTTAGGGGAGGCGATGGCGCAAAAGTCCATCTTCGAACATCGATTCATGGAGCCCAACGCCCCCGCAGTAGCGCTGGTGCGACCGATGGACGATCTCGGGTTGTTCCTCGGTCAGATGCGAACGCTGCCCAGGTACGCCCGCACCCGGGAGTGGCTCCGAGCCAACGACGGGTTTCGCCGCGACGTGCTTGATCTCCTGGGTCGGTCAGGACCGCTTCTCTCCCGCGACATCCCTGACACCGGGGCAGTGTCCTGGGCATCGACGGGATGGACCAACAATCGCAACGTGACCCAGATGCTCGAAATCCTCCTCATCCGAGGCGAAGTAGCCATCGCCGGGCGGCGCGGAAGGCAACGCCTCTGGGACCTGGCAGAACGGGTGTATCCCTTCCCAATCGAGGAAGTACCGATGGCGGAAGCGATGCGAGTCCGGGCAGAGCGAATCCTGCAATCCCTCGGAATCGCCCGCCCCAAGGTGGTGGGCGAGGTTGGCGAGC
Organism: Acidimicrobiia bacterium; assembly: GCA_035250485.1. GTDB lineage: Bacteria > Actinomycetota > Acidimicrobiia > Spongiisociales > ZC4RG35 > JACCTH01. The sequence continues at coordinate 1,321 of DATFFB010000230.1, read as the reverse complement.
CGGCCACAGTGGAAGGGACGACGGGAGAGTGGCGAGTTGATCCCGCGGCTATCGGCCAGCCCTTCGCCGGCCGGACGGTGATGCTGTCTCCATTCGACCGGCTGATCCACGATCGCGACCGGAGCCGTGACCTATTCGACTTCGAGTACTTGCTCGAGATGTACAAACCGGCGAACAAGCGTCGCTGGGGCTACTTCGCGTTGCCGATCCTTTACCACGAGCGGCTGATCGGAAAGCTCGATGCGTTGGCCGACCGCAAGGCGGGGACCCTTCTGGTCAACGCCATCCATCAGGACGTACCTTTCACCAAAACAATGTCGAAAGCGGTGCAGACCGAGATCGCGGCGTTGGCTTCATGGCTCGGGTTGGGCGTCTCCGGTATATAGCCAGCGACTTAGCATTCGCCTATGCCCGACGTTTTTGTGCTGGCTGCCGGCCGCTCGGCGATCGGACGCTTTGGCGGCGGCTTTAAAGAGTTGACCCCGCCGGCGCTGGCCGCCCCGGTGATGCGGGCGACGCTGGAGGATGCCGGCGTGGGCGGTGACCAGCTCGATTTGGTCATCATGGGCAACGTCCTCCGTGGCGGCCACGGCCAACTCGTCCCCCGCCAGGCGGCTTTCCTCGCCGGGATTCCCAAGCACGTCGATGCGCTGGCGGTCGACATGGTTTGCTCTTCCGGCATGGCGGCGGTGATGACCGCCGCCTCCCAGATCAAGGCCGGGGAAGTAGATCTCGTTCTCGCCGGCGGCCTGGAGTCGATGTCGGGGGCCGGCTTCGCCCTCGACGCCAAAGCTCGCTGGGGGTGGAAATACGCTCCCGGCGGGGCACGGATCGTCGACCTCATGGCGCGGGACGGGCTCACCGATCCCCAATCCGGCGATGCAATGGGAGAGCAAACCGAGAGGTTGATCGCCGAAGAGGGCGTTTCGCGTTCTGAGCTCGACGAGGTGGCAGCGGCTTCCCATCAACGGGCGGCGGCAGCAACCGAAACCGGTGCCTTCGCAAAAGAGATCGTGGAAGTGGAAGGGGTTTCGGCCGACGAGGGGATCCGTGCCGATAGCAGCGTTGCCAGCCTGAGCTCGCTTCGCCCAGCCTTTCGAAAGGATGGGGCTCTCACCGCCGGCAACTCGAGCCAGATCTCAGACGGAGCGGCGGCGATGGTGCTCGCCTCGGCCAGGGCGGTGAACGAATACGGGTTGAAGCCCCTTGCCAAAGTCACGGGTTCGGCGTGGGCGGCAGGAGAGCCTTATCGATTTCCCGAGGCCCCGATTCCGGCCGTGGAGAAGCTTTTGAAAAGGGAGGGGAAGTCGATCTCGGACTT
>DATFFB010000229.1:0-2647 GCA_035250485.1 Acidimicrobiia bacterium | reverse complement strand
CAGCGGCATCCATCCAGGCAGTGCTGTCGTGGCGGCCAGGGATGAGCTCGGATCGCTGGGCCAGCTCGGTAAAGGTTCGGTCGTCATCACTCACTGGTACTTCGAACCCCGTTTCCGAGTGGCTAGCGGCGTGCTCGATCGCCCGGGTCCACACGACATTGGTCTCGGGATCTGACGCCCCGGGGACGACGACTGGGTCGCATTGCCAGGCGTCATCGGTCCAGCTTGTGATGAGGACTCCGGCGACCGGCCCCTCGTCGTCGACCCAGAAGATCTTCTCGACCTCATCGGAGCGCCGCGGCGTGCGCCACCACCACTGCACGTCGGCGGCTTCCCAGAGGCCGGCGTGAGGGTCGGCTCGGCGAGCACGTTGCAACAGCTTGGTCGCCAGCAAGAGTGCTTCATGCCCTGCTGCCCTGACCTCACTCACCGACACGTCCAACTCCTCAATCGTCGCGGTCCCAACGTAACCTGTCAGCTCGGCGACAGCTCGCCTCCAGCATCAACGAGCTGCTTGAGAGGTAATTGGCAACTGTGTCTTTCTCAATTCATCGCATCTATGAAAAGGCGATCCCTCCAGGGAGAAGGGTTCTGGTTGATCGGCTCTGGCCTCGTGGGGTGAAAAAGAGCGAGGCGCGTCTCGATGAGTGGTTGAAGGACGTCGCTCCCAGCACTGAATTGCGCCGGTGGTATGGGCACGAGCCCACCAGATTTGAAGAGTTCGCCCGCCGCTATCTCGCCGAGCTCCATCGTGCCCCCGCCGCCGTCGCCGTGCGCCATCTTCGGGATCTCTCCCGTGAGGGCGAGGTGGTCCTGCTCACGGCGACCCGGGACGTCGACCATTCCGGGGCGCGGGTGCTGGCTGATCATCTCATGTCAACGCGCGGGCCTGCGTAACCTGACGTCACGTTTGTCCGAGGAGGGATAGATGGCCCGGGTAAGCACCTACCTCAACTTCGCCGACCAGACCGAAGAGGCGTTCAACTTCTACAAGTCGATCTTCGGCACCGACTTCGTGGGGGACGTTTCTCGGATGGGGGATGTCCCGCCTCAGCCGGGCCAGCCGGAACTGAGCGAGGCCGACAAGAACCTGATCATGCATATCCAGCTCCCGATCGTGGACGATTACATGCTGCATGGAACCGACGCCCCCGAATCGATGGGATTCACGGTCGATCAAGGCAACAACATGTACATCATGTTGGAGCTCGACAATCGCCGCGACGCCGACCGCTATTTCGCCGCCTTGAGCGAGGGCGCCACGATCGAGATGGATCTCAGTGAGCAGTTCTGGGGCGACTACTTTGGCTCCCTGATGGACAAGTACGGGGTGCGCTGGATGTTCAACACCTCGGCCAAGGAGTAATCGGCTGGCGTACGGGTCTTGGGGGCTTGACACGACAACTCAGCTCGCCCATCTCCGCTTCGATGCGAACGACCCGCTTCGTCTCGCTCGGTTCTGGGCGAGCAGCTTGGGCTGGGAGATTGACGAGGAAGCCAACGGGGAGATTCGCGTATTGCCAACCGATGGCACGCCCTTTGCGTTCTCCTTCTTCCAGGTCTCGGAACCGAAGACCAGCAAGAATCCGATCCACCTCGATTTGGTCAGCGATTCGGTCGACCACCAGCAGGAGATCGTCGAGCGATTGACCGCACTCGGCGCCGAACGCGTGGACATCGGGCAAGGTCCAGATGCCGAGCACATCGTGCTGGCCGACCCCGAAGGCAACGAGTTCTGCATCGTCATCCGTGGAGAGTTCCTCGCCGACACCGGCTTCATCGGAGCCGTCGTCTTCGAGCCCGCCAATCCAGTGACCGGCTACTTCTGGGGGGAGGCCATCGGATGGCCGGTGGTCTACGACCAGGATGGCGATGTAGCCATTCGTGCTCCGGACGGAAGAGGGCCATTCATCACGTTCGGGCCTCCCCGGGTGGTCGAGAGTGAAAAGAACCGCCTCCACCTCGACCTCTTGGCGCATGATCAGGCGACTGAGGTCGATCGGCTCATCGCCCTCGGCGCCACCAGGATCGATCGCGGCCGGGACCAAGGGCCGAGGGCGGAGGTGGCCGATCCCGACGGAAACGAGTTCTTTGTACTCAGTCGGCAGAATTAGCCGGACCACCCGGCGAGGACATCGTCGAAGCGCGGACGTCTTCGAGGACCAGGCCGGAGACAAGGCGAATGAGGAAGAAGCCGAACTTCGGGTTCTGGTAGTAGAGCTCGAGGGTCTTTTCGCGCGAAATTGACCAGAGGCGACAATCATCCGCGCACACCGCGCTCAAGGCGCGAACGCTCTGTCCAGCAAACAAGCCCACCTCGCCGAAGATTTCTCCGACGCCGATGTGCTTATCGATCTCGGGGAAGTGGACGCGGCCCTCCTGAATCATGAAGAGACGGTCGGCTCGATCACCTTGCCTGAACAGCACGGTTCCCTTCCGATGCACCTCGGTCTTCATATACGGGATGAGCGCCTGAAGGACATCCTCGTCGGTTGCCTCCTGGACGGCTTTCGACAACCGCGTGAGCTGGCGGAGCCGAAGGAGATTTAGCGGAAGGAGGCTCGCGTGGAGGACGAGTATCGGATAGACCCGATCGAAGATGCCGTACGTGATCCCCAGCAGGGCGTAAGTGATGAAAGCGATGTTG
>DATFFB010000228.1:0-3275 GCA_035250485.1 Acidimicrobiia bacterium | reverse complement strand
TCCGGTTGATCCCAGATCACCATGTGCATGCCGGTTCCGGCCGCGACCCGCGAACTCACCTCGGTCGATAGGCCGCGGTAGAACACCAGCCCATCCTGCCAGTAGTCGTTGACTACTCGGGCTGTCTCGAGACCGAAGCCGGCGATGAACTCTGGGCTCAGGAAGACCTTTTCCGGGTCCTGACCGATGACCACCAGCGGCACCCGACCGAACTCGAGATCGGCGGAGGTTGCGGAATCGAGGTCGGCAAAGGGAGGATGTCGGGAGTCTCCGGTCTGTTCGACGAGGAAGTCGCCGAATCCAACCGGCATCGGATCTACCAGCACCACCCCGGCGATGTCGTCGCGGCCATCGGCGAACAGCCGCGCGGCGTGCACCCCATCACCGCTCGCCACGAGGACCAATGGCCCCGAGATCCCTGCCTCGGTTAGAGCCTGGCCCAAATCTGTGGCCCGCTCTTTCGGTGACGCGTCTCCTTCGACATATCCATTGGCACATACCACGTAGCCTCGACGCGACAATTGGGCCTGCACCACGGACCAAGATCCGTAGTCGATCCAGTCGTAGGGCTCGAGGATGATCGTCGGTCCTGTCCCCTCTCCGGTGCAAAGAAGACGGTGGGGGAGCCGGTTCCTGTCGTCGACCACGATCGTGTCCGCTTCGAGCATGCCGGCGTCGGGATCGACCCGCACCAATGCTCCGGGATGATGAAGAGCCACCCACAAAGCGCCGTCAGCCGTGACGAGACCGCCGGCCTTGCCGGGCAGCGGGTAGCGCCGGATCTCGCGATTGGCGAGATCGATCCGGATGAGGAGATGGTCGGTATGAGAGGTGAGCCAGAGGCTTCCTTCGAACTCGATCATCGAGTGAAGGCCAAAGGTGATTGCTCCGAAGGAACGGAGTTCGCCGGTGACAGGATCGAAGGTGCTGAGGTTGGTCCCCCAGGGATAGTCACCATCCATCAACCAGAGCTCGTCCCCCGCCTCCGCAACGAGGCGCACTCCCGAGCCAGACATCGTCTCGAGCCCGGGGCCAGTAGGGATCACGATCTCACCCCGGGCTCCGTTCGTAGCGAGACTTGAGATCAGGTCGGTAGCCGGGTCGTTGACCCACAGGTACCCGAGACCCTGGCCTCTGACCTCGCCGGTTCCCATTGCTGTGATCGCTCCGGCGGCCGTAATTCGAAAGAGTTCACCTTGTTCGTTGTTGATCCACAGGTTGTCGCCGAACCAAGCCGACCAACCAGGAAGGCCACCCAGGGCGATGGTCAAGTCGACTTGGCCGGTCTCGGGATCGAAGCGGAGAACTTCACCATCGTGGTCATAGCTCGAGAGCCACAGATAGCCACCGCCGACTACCACCCCCTCGGCGTAGGCGGCGATGTCGTAGGAGCCTTCGATGACTCCGTCCGCGGCGCGGATTCGATTTAGCTTGTGGTGGAGGGAGTCCAGCACCCAAATAACGTCGCCGTCGACTGCCATCCCTTTCACGCCGCCGGTTTCGAGGCCCACCACCTGTTCGACTCCGGGCAATAGTCCGAGACCGTTGGCGGCGGGCATGAGGGACTGGAAGACATCGGGGCGCGGCTCAGGTCGAAGGGCGATGAAAACTGCCACCAGGGCCGCCACCGCGGCAGCCGGTGCCAGCGCCGCCAGCAGGGGACGCCGCCGGGTGATCGGCGACGGGGAGAGACGAGGAACGAGGCCAATCGCCTGATCCACCTTCGAACGCAGAATCTCCTTGTCGACCTCGACCCCGGCGGCGGGATCGGCCCGTTCGAGGATTTCGATCATGTGGCTGCCTTCCTTGCCTTCACCCTCGGGGTTTTCTGACTGAGGAGTTCGAAGCGCGCGCGGAGCCGCGCCCGGGCCCGAAAGAGGCGCTGGTCGACGGCGTTTTGCTTGACACCGATCACCGTGGCGATCTCTGCATTGGAAAGCCCGTCCCATGAGGAGAGCCGTAACAGTTCCTGGTCATCCGGTCGAAGCGAGTCCAGTGCTCGATGGAGCAATCCGAGATCAACATCGGAGTTGTTCGGTTCGAGCACCTCCCCTCGCTCACTCCGGAGTCGATCCGACAGCCGGGCCCGGCGCCGTCTCCCCCGGTAATGATTTCCCACTACCCGATAGGCGATCGCCAGCAGCCAGGGTCGCGCTGGCTCACCAATCGTTATGTGCTCGAGCCGGCGCCAGGCGACGGCAAATACCTCGGCGGCAGCATCTTCACTGTCGGCGAAGCCGAGCCGCCGGAGGCAGTACCGATAAACGGCGAGATAGTGGTCGGCAAAGAGCGAGTCGAATTCATTTCCCAAGTCGACATCTTGAGGTGATGTGCTCGAACTGGGCATTTCGCGATGTTATGTGTCCGGATGGTGGCTCCCCCTTACACCCCGGGGGGCAGATGACCTGGAACCGCCGGGCGCTCGAAGCCGTCCAACCGCGAACACATCCCCAAAGGAGGAAGCGGTGGTTTCGGCGGAGAATCGATCGAACAGATTCCGGGTTCCGGCCCTAATGGCGTTGGCGTTGGCCCTGACGTTGGCGGCTGCTCCCGCCCTCGCTTGTGGCGGCCTGGTGGGTGAGAACGGAACCATCCAGCTAGTGCGGACCACCACCCTGGCCGCCTACAGCGACGGGATCGAGCGGTATGTCACCGCTTTTGAGTTTGTCGGAAGCGGGAAGGAAGTGGGGTCGATCATTCCTTTGCCCGATGTCCCCACCAAAGTGGAGCGAGGCGGCGATTGGACGCTGCAACGACTCGCCCTCGAGGTGGCGCCGCCGGCCCGAGAGTTGGCTTTCGCCGACGCCGCGGCCACTACCGCTGGAGCCGAGGTGTTGCTCGAAGTCGAGATCGACGCCCTCGACATCACCGTCCTCCGTGGGGGCGGGGATGAGGTTGGGGCCTGGGCGGCCGAGCACGGCTTCTTTCTCACCCCCGACGCCCCCGAGATCCTCGACTTCTATGCCCGGCGGAGTCCGGTATTCATGGCCGCTCGCTTCAATGCCGAGCGCGCCGAGGCCCTGGCCCAAGAGCCCGGCGACAGCACTCCCATCATGGCCACCATCCCCACCGATGATCCCTGGGTCCCGGTGCGGATCCTCGGATTGGGCGCCGACCCCGACACTCGCATCGAAGCCGACGTCTTCCTCCTCACCGAGGACCACCCCGATCTCTTGGCCGGTGGCACCGGGATGACGCTCCAACGGAGCGAACCAGCCAGCAGCTTCCTCCTCGACGACCTTCGCTCCGATGTGGGGATGGAGTGGGTGCCCGAA
>DATFFB010000227.1:0-3973 GCA_035250485.1 Acidimicrobiia bacterium | reverse complement strand
CAAGGAAAAGCGTTGGCGGTGATCTGGGCCAACGCCCAGTTCTTTGCCGGTGGGTGGAACGTCGCTCCCCGAGCCAACCTGACCGACGGGCGCCTCGATACCCAGATCATCGACACCCGGAAACGGCGGGCACCGGCGTTGGTCCCCAAGATCATCCGAGGGGTTCATGCTTCAGACCCCGCCGTCCGGCGCTATTCCTGGTCGGCTTGCCGCCTGGAAACAATGCCGGTTTGGCCAGTCGAGGCGGATGGGGATTTAGTCGGGAATACGCCCGTCACGGTTGCTGTTTTGGCGGGCGCACTGCAACTCAAAATCTGAAACGGCGGTCTTATACTCCCGCCGCTATTCCGGGGGTTTCCTATGGCACGCAAGCAAAGCGTAAAAACACAAGAGATTGACGAAGAAGAGGACTTCGAGGCCGAAGAAGAGCCCGAAGCGGACGCCGATCTAGAAGTCGACGAGGACGTCGAGGAAGTCGATCTCGATGTCGACGAGCTCGAGGTTGAGCCGGATGCCGAAGAGACCCTGGATGACGATGAAGAAGAACTCGACGACGAGGAGGAGGACGCCGAAGCCGACGAGACTCTCGACGACCTGGAAGCCGAGGAGCTAGCCCTCCTCGAGGACGAGGTCTCCGAGACGATCTTGGTCGACGAGGTGGCCGAACTGCGGGCGATCCGTCGGGAGGAACTGACGATGGACCTCGACGCTCATGCGGTCAGGGGCGACGAGTTCGTCTGTCGATCCTGTTTCCTCGTCAAACGAACGAGTCAGCTAGCGAATAGACGCAAGATGATTTGTCGGGACTGTGCGTCCTGAGCAGATCGTCGTCGTTGTCCCTACCTACAACGAAGCGCCCAACCTCGCCCACATGACAGCAGCCGTGCTTCTGCACGGGTATCGGGTGATCATTGTCGACGACAACTCACCTGACGGAACCGGAAAGCTGGCCGACGAGCTGTCGACCACCACCGATGGCGTCGAGGTCATACATCGTCCCCACAAGGGCGGCATCGGTCCGGCCTACGCCAAGGGTTTCTCGCGGGCCATCGAGCGGGACGCCGAGGTGGTGGTCCAGATGGACTGCGACTTCAGCCACAACCCTGAGGACATCCCTCGCCTGATTCACGCCCTCGAGGCCGGTGCCGACCTGGCCAACGGCTCTCGCTACGTCCCAGGCGGCGACACCCCCGATTGGCCGTGGCGGCGGAAGCTCCTTTCCCGAGGAGGAAATCTCTATGCCCGCCTCATGTTGGGGATTCCGGTCCGCGATGCCACGGGCGGGTTCCGGGCCTGGCGGGCCCAGGCCTTATCGGCGCTCCCTTTCGCCCAGGCTCGAGCTTCCGGGTATAGCTTCCAGGTGGAGATGGCCATGCGAGCGGTGGATTCGGGGCTAGAGGTAGCCGAAGTGCCGATCGTCTTCCGCGATCGAACACGAGGCACCTCCAAGATGGGCCCCGAGATCGTCAGGGAAGCCATCAGGTTGGTGACAGTCTGGGGGATCAAGCGCCGGCTTGGCGGCAGATGATGGAGGTCACGGCTCGAGCCGCGACTTCCGAAGACCTCGAAACGCTTGACAATCTTTACCGCGCCCTCGAGGAGGAGATGGTGGGCATCCATCCCATGTGGCCATTGGCCGATGGGCTCGCCGAGCCGGTGGAGGAAGCACTGGCGAAGGCGATCGCCGATCCCGACACGGTCGTGACCATGGGCCTCATCGACGAGGTCCCGCTCGGATTTCTCCTCGCCCGGGTGGAAGAACTGTTGCCGCAGGCCCAGGACCGCCAGATCGGGGCCATCCGGCTGGTGTTCGTCGATCGGGAGGCGCGCGAAGTCGGCGTAGGCGAAGAAATGCTCGCTCTCACCTTGGCGGAATTGCGGGGGAGAGGCTTGGATCGTTTCGACGCCCACGTCCTTCCCGGCCACCGCCTGGTCAAGAACTTCTTCGAGGCCGGGGGCTTTGCCGCTCGTTCGATCATCATGCACCATGCCGACTAGATCCACCCCCCTCCCGGCTTCGCCGGCCCTCCCCCCTGAGGGGGGAGAAACAGGGACCGTCCCGCAGGGCAAAACGGGGTCACATCCGATCTGCGGGGTGGGGGCGGTGATTCGAACTGCCGATCGCTACCTCCTGGTTCGGCGGGGGCGAGCACCCAACCAAGGGAAATGGGCGGTTCCGGGGGGGAAGATCCAGCTGGGAGAGACCATGCGCCAGGCCGTAGTTCGGGAGGTCGAGGAAGAAACTGGACTGGCGGTGGAAGTGGGTGACCCCATCTGGGTCGGAGAGGCGATGGACCCCGACGGCAGCTGGCATTTCATACTTATCGATTTCGAGGCGAGCATCGTCGGCGGTGATCTACGGGTGGGAGACGACGCCGCCGAGATCGGGTGGTTTACCCTCGAAGAAGCTCGCAACCTGCCATTGACCGACACCATGAACGAGCTCTTCGCGGCGATCACATGAGCACCCTCGACCTCCTTCGCCAGCTCATCAGCAACCAATGTGTCAACGACGGCACTCGCGAGAGCGGCCACGAAGTCCGATCGGTTGAGACCCTGGCCGACTATCTCGGTGAACGCGGGACTGTCGTCGAGCCGGCCCCGGGACGCCAGTCAGTGGTCTACCGGGTGCCCGGAGATAATCCCGAGGCTCCTGCTCTGCTGCTCCTCCCACATTTGGACGTGGTTCCCGTGAACCCGGATGGCTGGGAGGTAGATCCCTTCGCGGCCGAAATCTCCGATGGCTTTGTTTGGGGGCGGGGAGCGATCGACATGCTCAACCTCACGGCCGCGATGGTCGTGATTTTTGGGGAGCATCTGCGCGGGGAGGCGCGTCTCCCCGGAGACCTCATCCTGGCGGCGGTAGCCGACGAGGAGGCGGCGGGCTTCCTGGGTGCCAAATACCTCACCGAGGAACGGCTCGAGTTGGTCGATGCCCCCTACGTCCTTACCGAGGTCGGATACCCGTCCCTTCCTGGCCGTGACGGGACGCTCTTTCCAGTCACCGTCGGGGAGAAGGGTCCTGCTTGGACGAAGGTCCGCTCCCGCGGTACGCCGGGGCACGGATCGACTCCCCACCTGAGCGACAACGCCCTAGCTCCTTTGACGGCAGCCCTGGCTGGCCTCTTCGGAGCCGAAAGCCCGGTGCTCATCACTGACGAGTGGAGGTCGTTGGTGGCCAGCCTTCACCTGGATCAAGAAACGGCGAGGCGCTTGCTCGACGCCGAGCAAATCGACGAAGCGCTCTCCGATCTGGCCGTGGACGACCCCGGCCTGGCCCGCTACTTCCACGCCGTCACTCACATGACAATTAGCCCGAACGTGGTACGAGCGGGGATCAAATCGAACATGATCCCCGACCACGCCGAGGCGGAGGTCGACATCAGGGTCCTTCCGGGGATGGATCGCGAGCTGGTCGACGGAGTTCTGCGGAAGCTGATGGGTTCGGCTGGCGACGAACTCGAACTGATCCCGATGGCTGATTTCCCCTCGATTTTCTCTCCGCGAGACAATCCGCTTTGGGAAGCGATCGGTGATGCGGTCGAAGACCACACCGGGAGCCGAAGTCTGCAGCCGGTCGTCACCTCGGCGACCACCGACGCTCGTTTCCTCCGGCGAAGGGGGTCGATCGCCTACGGGGTCGGCCTCTATGACGATCGAATGAGCTTTGCCGAGTTCCTGACCCTATTCCACGGTCACAACGAAAGGGTCTCGGTGGACTCGGTGGAAAGAACGACGGACCTGTTGCGCTCGGTCCTCCGCCGCTTCGGCGAGCGCTCGGGGTGAGCGGCAACGTCATCTGCGATCTCGACGGAGTGGTCTACCGGGGGAGCCGAGCCATTGCCGGGGCGTCAGAGGCGCTGAGCGAGCTGCAGCAGGCTGGGTTCAATCTGTTGTTCTGCACGAACAATTCGAGTCGCACGCCCCGCGAGGTCGCCGAGGTGATCGAGAGCGTCACGGGCTTCCGCGCCTC
>DATFFB010000226.1:0-5033 GCA_035250485.1 Acidimicrobiia bacterium | reverse complement strand
CGGCCACGGAGGCGACCAGGGCGCCTATGAACAAGAACGGGGTCCGTGCGTCACCGGCTGGCGAGTATAAAGAGGCGCCCTGGGAGGCAAGCCTTTGACCAAAAACCGACTCGAAACCATCACCGACGGGGTGCTAGCGATTGTTATCACCATCATCGTCCTGGAGCTGCACGTCCCCGAGACAGCTGGCCTCGCCGGCCTGCGCGAGAGCCTTCCACTGCTGGGGGCCTACGCCTTTACCTTCATTCACGTCGGGATCTACTGGAACAACCATCACAATCTGATCCATGCGGTGCGGCAGATCGACGGAGCGGTGCTTTGGGCCAATCTCGTCCTCTTGTTTTGGCTGTCGCTTCTGCCCTTCGTGATCAGATGGTTTGCCGAGGTTGGCTTTGCCTCGATGCCGGTGGCCGCCTTCGGGGCGGTTCTTTGGCTGGCGGCGATCTCGTACTACTTCCTGGTGAGAGCCCTGATCCGATGCAATGGGGCCGACTCGACCGTGGCCATGGCAGTGGGCAGGGATCGCAAAGGATGGCTTTCCACTGTGGTTTACACCGTGGCTATCCCGCTGGCGTTCCTCAGTCCTGAAGTTGCCTTAGCCCTTTATGCCGTGGTGGCGTTGATCTGGCTAATCCCCGACCGCCGCTTTATCCGGGTCGCTACAGACGCATCAGGTTGAAGTCGTCGACATTGGCCGAGCTGCGATTGCGGAAGATCATCAGCACGATCGCGAGCCCGATTCCCACCTCGGCGGCGGCGACCGTGATGACGAAGATCGAGAACACCTGACCCACCGCCAACTCGGTCTGCAGCAGCGCCTCGAACGCGATCAGGTTGATGTTGACGGCGTTGAGCATGAGCTCCACGGCCAATAGAACCATCACCGCGTTGCGCCGAACCAGCACCCCGTAAACCCCCAGGGAGAAGAGCAGGGCGGCCAGGATCAGGAACTGGTTGACCAGCATCAGGCCGCTTCCCGAGCTTCCTCTTCGGCAGGAGAGAGGTCCTTGCGAGCGATCGTGATCCCCCCGATCAAAGCGGCCAGGAGGAGGAAGGAAACCACTTCGAAGGGAACCACGAATCGACCCAGCAAGGCCTCGCCGATGAGCCCAGTGTCGGTGGCGTCGCCCACCCCCCCGACTTCCTGACCGGAAAAGGCGCGGATCGAAGCCCAGGAGAGGACGGCGAAGAGGACCGCGGACACGATGGCCGCCGGGGCTCGCCGTTTGTGGTCGAGGGCGACATCGCGGCCCAGCGGCGCGCGGGTGATCATGATCCCAAAGAGGAAGAGGACGATCACCGCCCCGATGTAGATCAGCACCAGGGTCAGGGCCACGAACTCAGCGGAGAGGAGCAAGAAAAGCCCGGCGGCGGAGGCGAGGGCTCCGACGAGAAAAAGGGCGGCCCGGATGACATTCTGGGACGTCACCACCCGCACCCCCGAGTAGGCCGAAGCGAGCGCCAGCAAAGCGAAGATCCAGTTGATGGGTTGGGAGATCCAGTCACCGAGATTCATCGACTACCGCTCATGTCTCCGGGGGCGGGGGCACGGTGGTAAGCCAGTCCTGCAACCGATCCATGTCGTGCATCATCTTGCCCATGGCCTGCTCGGAATACTCGTAGTCAGGTGACCAGAACAAAGCATCGAAGGGGCACACCTCGACACAGATACCGCAGTACATGCAGAGGGCGTAGTCGATATCGAAACGATCGAGCGTGGCCCGCACCTTCACCCGGCCACCGGGCTTGTCGGGCTGCTTCTCCTCCTTGTGGCCTTCGATGTAGATGCACCAATCCGGGCAGTTGCGGGCACAGAGCATGCAGACGGTGCACGCTTCCTGATCGAGAGCGATCACTCCCCGCGCCCGCGGGACCAGTGTCTCTTTCACCACCGGGTAGTTGACGGTGTTCAGGTACTTCTTCGGCATGAAGATGGTCTTCACCATCGTCTTGAAGGTGACGACCATCCCTTTGGCCATCCCCTTGCCGGGCAGAGTCTGGGGCCGGCTCGTCATGCGATCACCTTGAGAGCACCGGTCGCCAAGATGTTGGCCAGGGAGATCGGCACCAGCCACTTCCAGGCGATCGTCTGCAGCTGATCTTCTCGAAAACGAGGGAATGTCCAGCGGAACCAAATCATGAGAAACACCAGGACCCCGACCTTGGCAAAGAGGATGAGCGGGCCAAAGATGTTGAGCTGAGTTTCACTCAATCCCGGGGCCCAATAGCCACCCAGGAAAAGCGTGGCGGCGATGGCCGACAGCGAGAACATGTTGGCGAACTCGGCCAGGAAGAAGAAGAGAAACCGAAACCCCGAGTACTCGGTGATGTAGCCCATCACCAACTCCGACTCGGCAATCGGCATGTCGAAGGGAATGCGAGCCAGTTCGGCCAACGAGGCGACGATGAAGACTGCGAAGCCGACGAACTGGACGAGGACAAAGGGCATCCCGAAGGCCCAGCCCCGCTCGGAAAACCAAGCCGCCTGCGCCTCCACGATCCCCGTCAGCGACATGGTTCCGGCCATGATCACCACTCCGACCACGGCGAGGATCAGGGGCAATTCGTAGGCAATTAGCTGCCCGGCCGCCCGCAGGCCGCCGATCAGCGAGTACTTGTTGGCCGAGGACCAGCCCGCCATCAGCACCCCGATTGTCGAGAGCGAGGAGACAGCGAGGACGTAGAACACTCCCAGGTCGAGGTTGCGAGCCACGACGTCGGGGCCGAGTGGGATGGGAACCAGAATCGCCACCGCCGAAACCAATACCAGCACCGGCGCCCACTTGTACACCGGGCGATCGGCGTCGGCCGGAACCAGATCCTCCTTCTGGAAGAACTTGACCCCATCGGCGATCAGCTGCGCCCATCCCCAGCGGCCACCGGCAAAGTAAGGGCCGACCCGGGACTGCATCTTGGCGGAGAGTTTCATTTCGGCGAATCCCACCACCATTCCCACGCCCGGGATGATCAGCGCCGCCACCAGAAGCTTGATCACGAGCTGCACCCAAAAGTTCATAACTCGTCCTCGACGCGGTCCGAGGTGCCTGTAGAAACAGCGGCGTCGGATATTAAGAGAGGACGAGTTATGAAGTTGGAGAGCAGCTCAATCATCGGTCGACATCTCCGAGCACGAAGTCGAGGGAACCCATGACGGCGATGATGTCGGGGATGATCGCTCCCTCGAGGAGCCAGGGCAGGATCGAGATGTTGGAGAAGGAGGCGGAGCGGATCTTGACCCGGTAAGGCCCGAGCCCTCCTTCGGAGACGATGTAATAGCCCATCTCCCCCTTCGGGTTCTCGGCCCGCACGTAGACCTCGCCCTTGGGCACTTTGATGATCTTCGGCACCTTGGCCAGGAGAGGACCGCTCGGAATCCCGTCGATGGCCTGCTGGATGATGCGGGCTGATTCCCGGATCTCGAGCAGGCGCATGTACCAGCGATCCCAACAGTCCCCGTTCGCACCAGTGGGGACGTTGAAGGAGAACTTGTCGTAGGGGAGGTAATCGGAGACCTTGCGCAGATCGAAGCCCACCCCGGAGGCCCGCAGGTTGGGACCGGAAAGCCCGTAGGCGGCGGCCACATCAGCTGGGATGACACCAACTCCCTTGGTGCGGGCGAGGATGATCTCGTTGTCCGCCACCAGATCCTCGATCTCGTCGCAGGTCTCGAAGACCTTGTCCATCGCCGCTCTGGTCTCGGGGAGGAAGGTCTTGGGAAGGTCCTGGCTCACCTTGCGCGTACTCGCCCCTGCTGCGTAGTTGGGTTTGACCCCGCCGATGCGGTTGAAATTGGGATGGAAGCGGCCGCCGGTGACCGACTCGAGAAGATCGAGCACTCGCTCCCTTTCCCGCAAGGCGAAGAAAAGTGGGGTGGCGGCGCCTAGTTCCAACGGATACGAGGCCATGAAAATGAAGTGGCTCGAGATGCGCGCCATCTCGGTGAGGATCAAGCGGATGTATTGCGCTCGCTCCGGCACTTCGAGGGCCATCAACTTTTCGGCGGCGACGATGAACGGCACCTCGTTGGCGTAGCCCGCAACCCAATCGATGCGGTTGACCAGGGTCGTGATCTGGGCGTAGTTGCGAACCTCGGAGAGCTTCTCGTAGCCGCGGTGCATGTATCCGATCACGGGCTGGAGGTTGTGGGTTCTCTCGCCGTCGACCTGAGCGACGAGTCGCAAGACCCCGTGCGTCGACGGGTGCTGGGGCCCGATATTGAGAGTCATCTCCGGCGTCTGGAGCTCAATCGAGACCGCCGCCTCGGAGAGATGCCGGACCAGATCCTGCTCGAGAACCATCAGGCCTCCGGGTTCTCGGTGCTGGGCTCGTCCGAGCTGGGCTCGTCGTCGTCGCCCTGTCCCGGCATGCCCTCGACATCGACTTTGCCCGGCCACGGCTTGACCTCGCGGGAGAGGAGGGGGAAAGACTTCCGCAGTGGATGGCCGACGAAACCCTCTGGTAGGTAGAGCTTTTGTAATTGCGGGTGGCCCTCGAACTCGATCCCGAACATCTCCGCCGCCTCCCGCTCATGCCAGTTGGCCCCGGCATAAACGTCCACCAAGCTCGGAATCCGGGGCTGGTCCTTGCCAAGGTTGGTCGAGAAGATCACCAGGTTGCCCTCATCGAGATCGCCTACCGCTGCCATCACCTCGTACCGCTCTTCGACCTCGCCGCTGAGCTTCTCTCCCTGCGCCACTTCGTTCGACCAATCGATGGCCGAGAGCCAGGAGAAGAACCGGAGCCCGAATTCATCGCGAGCGGCGGTCAGCGAGGTGACCCAGGTTGTCGGATCGACTCTGACCTTGGCGGTCTCGAAGTTGAATTCGGCCTGGCCTCCCACCGAGTTGGCGATGGCGTTGGCCAGCTCCGCCAGCGGGGAAAGCGGCGGAGCTTCGGCGGCCGCTTCCTCTGGGGCCTCCGCCTCAGACGGGTTGAGGGTCACGCTGATTCCACTTGGCCTTGATTTCCTCGCCCCGGATCTTCTTCTGCAACAACACGATGCCATCCATCAACGCCTCCGGGCGGGGCGGACA
>DATFFB010000225.1:0-3209 GCA_035250485.1 Acidimicrobiia bacterium | reverse complement strand
GTTCTGGCTCGCCTGGACGCTGATGCGGTCACCGGTCGTGCAATGCGGGCAGGTCGATTCGATCGAGACCAGATCCCAGGGCCGGGCCCGAAATCGGTAGGCCTTGGAGGTCAAGGCCCCGACCGGACAAATCTGAACCGTATTGCCGGAGAAGTAGGAGGCAAAGGGTTGGTCGGGGAAGGTGTTGATCTGGGTGAAGTTGCCGCGGTCAAGAAACTCGATCAGCGGATCGCCGGAGACCTCATCGGAGAAGCGAGTGCAGCGGGCGCAAAGGATGCAGCGCTCTCGATCGAGATAGACGAGGTCCGAAATCTTGATCGGCTTCTCGAAATGACGCTTCTCCTCGACAAATCGAGACTCCCCCGGTCCGAAGGCAATGGTGTGGTCCTGGAGCGGGCACTCCCCCCCGCGATCGCAAACCGGACAGTCGAGAGGATGATTGATGAGCAGGAACTCGAGAACCCCCTCCTGGGCCTTCTTGGCAACGTCGGACTTGGTATCGATCACCATCCCGTCGGCCACTGGATTGGTGCAGGCGGTGATGAGAACCCTCCCCTTGGGGGTCTCCATTTCGACCAGGCACATGCGGCACATACCTACCGGGCGCATCCGTGAGTGCCAGCAGAATCGAGGAATGTAGGTGCCGTGATCCTGGGCGGCTTTGATCAGCATCTGCCCTTTGGGTGCCTGGAACTCCTGGCCGTCGACGGTGACCTTCACCATCTCCTCGGCGACGGTCGCTTTGATGCCCTCACGGGTGAGGTCAGTCATGGTTCTCCCCCTCCATCCTTGTGCAGATCTGCGCCCCTAATCCCGAGGGGTTTCACGCACAAATGAGTAGCGGCGGGCATCAGGCCGGGAGCGGACATCCGCCATCGTGTATGTGGGTCATGATCTCGCCCTTGAAATATTTGGTGATCGAGATGATCGGGGAAACAGCCGAGGGGCCGAGGGGACAGATAGTCGTCATCTTCGGTGGCCAGGCGAGCCCGACCGAGATGTTGTCCGACACGTCGAGGAGGAGGTCGAGGTCAACCTCCCTCCCCTGGCCGGCCTCGATCCGGCGGAGGATCATCTCTAGCCAGCTCGTTCCCTCGCGGCACGGGGTGCATTGACCACAGGACTCGTGGGCGAAGAACCTGACGATTCGTTCCGCCGCCCTCACCACACAAGTGGCTTCGTCCATCACCACCACCGCTCCCGACCCCAGCATCGAACCCGCCTTGGCGGTGTCGTCTTTGGTGATCGGCAACTCGAGATGGTCGCTCGGCACGAACCAGGGGGCGGAGGCCCCACCCGGAATCCAGGTCTTGAGCCGACGCTCGCGGCGCATGCCTCCGGCAACGTCGAAAATCAGCTCGTTCCAGGTGATGCCGTGCGGCAGTTCGTAATTGCCGGGCTTCTTGACATGGCCGGAGATCGAGAAGAGAAAGGTGCCCGTGTCAGCTTCGTGCCCGAGCCCTTTATAGGAATCGACGCCCTGGTTGAGGATGTGGGGCAAGTTGGAGAGGGTCTCGACGTTGTTGACGATGGTGGGCTTGTTGTAAAGGCCGACCGCGGCGGGAAAGTAGGGGGGCTTCAAGCGGGGCTCACCCCGCAGGCCCTCGAGCGAGTTGATCAGTGCCGTTTCTTCGCCGCAGATATAGGCGCCGGCGCCGAGGTGGACGACGACGTCGAGGTCATAGTCGGAGCCGAAGATGCCTTTGCCGAGATAGCCCCGGGCATACGCCTCTTCGATCGCCTTTTGTACCCGCCGGGCGGGCTTGGGATACTCGCCCCGCACATAGACGAAGGCCTGGTGCACTTCGTTGGCGATGGCGGTGATGATGATCCCTTCCACCAGTTGGTGAGGATCACGTTCGAGGAGCTGGCGATCCTTGAAGGTGCCGGGTTCGGATTCGTCGGCGTTCACCACGAGATAGGCCGGGCGGGCGGGAGCGAGAAAGCTCCACTTCAGTCCGGCCGAGAACGCCGCTCCCCCGCGACCCAGCAGACCCGAGTTCTTAATGGCCTCGACGAGCTGGTCGCGGGTCATGCCCACGGAATTGCGGGCTGCCTGGTAACCGCCGGTGGCTTCGTAGCGTTTGAGGGTGTGAGAGTCACCCGGGAAGTCGGTCATGCGCTTGGTAACGACCAAGGGATAGGTCACGATTCAGCCCCCTCCGCACCGACTAGGGCGGTGCTCCCGAAGGGTCCGAAGGCGGGGTAGGGCCCGACCGCTCCCACCTCTTCCTTGACCGCCCACTCGAAGGAGGTGGTTCCGCCAAAAAGCTGCTGGAGCTCGTCAGTATTGACCGTCTCGGGGTGGGCCTTGCGCAGCCATTGCACGAGCTGACGGGCCTTGTCAGGGGTCACCCCTTCGATCAGCTCGTAGTTGACCTGCACCGCCGGCGCTCCTCCGCATGCGCCGAGACACTCGGCGTGTTCGACCCCGATCAGGCCCTCGGCATCGACCTGACCGTGTAGCGCTCCGGCTTCCTCTTCCAGCGCATGCATAACCCGGTCGGAGCCGAGAAGCATGCAGCTGATCGAGGTACAACAGGAGATCAGGTACTTGCCGACTGGCTCTCGTTTGTACATCGTGTAAAAGGTGGCCACCGCCGCCACCTGAGCGGGAGTGGTGCCCGTCCATTCCGCCACCTCGATCATCCCCGCCTCGGTGAGATAGCCGTCCTGAGCCATCGCCAGAAACAGGAGCGGCATCACTGCCGAGCGTCGCTGGGGGTACTGGGCGACGATGGCGCGGGCCTGTTCCTGCACAGCCTCCGGCCACTCACTCATCGCTGCCGAGCATAGGAAGAACTCTGATTCCCCCAGAAATCCTGAACTGTGAGGATTTGCGCGGCCTGGGGCCGTGCAAATCCTCACAGTTCGGCCGGCTACCGCGTATACGTGACCCCGTCGAGCACCGGTCTCCGACCGCTACAAGGATCGCCGGACTCGGTGGGGGTGAACGTCAACGAGTCGCCCTCGACCGTCCATTGGTAAGTACCGACGCCATTGCAAAGGGTGCTCCCTGAGAACGTGATCAGATCCCCTTCCACCGAGATATCCCCACTGCCCGAATTGGGTCCTCTGGTGATGATGTAGTCATTTCCCCGGAGGTTGAGCTGGACCCGATCGTTGTTGCCGAGGTCGGTCCGCCACACACCCTCCATCTCGGGAGGTGCTGCATCGGCTGCGGCCGTTGTCGACGTCGTGGGCGCCTC
>DATFFB010000224.1:0-5719 GCA_035250485.1 Acidimicrobiia bacterium | reverse complement strand
ACCCCGACTTGGCTCCGGTCCTGCAAGCCTTCGATCCGACCCTATTACTCGTCCTCAATTTGGCGGGGACGTTCGTATTCGGGCTCAGCGGTGGGCTGGCGGGCGTTCGGGTCCGACTCGACGTATTCGGCGTGGTCGTACTGGCGGCCGTCGTAGGTCTCGCCGGAGGTATCACCCGCGACCTCCTCATCGGCCTTCCGGCACAGGCGTTTCGAGACTGGGGCTACCTCACGATCGCGATCCTTGCCGGCGTCATGACGTTGCTGGCACCCGCCGCCCTCACCAGGCTCGAGCGTCCAATTCTCGTGTTCGACGCAGCTGGGCTCGCCCTGTTCTGCGTCACGGGCGCCAGCACAGCTCTGGACCATGGCGTCGCGCCGATCGGTGCGGTCGTGCTGGGTGCGATCACTGGCATCGGTGGCGGTGTGCTCCGTGACATCCTGGTGAGAGAGATTCCGGTTGTACTCCGTACAGGGCTGTACGCGATTCCGGCACTCGTCGGGGCGGCAATCGTCGTCATCGCGTCCGCAAGAGGGTCACACAACCTCGCGTTCCCGATCGTCGGTGCCGCGGTTTGCTTCGCCATCCGTGCCGCGGGCGTGTATTTCGACTGGAAAGTGCCCCGCCCTCCGGCGGCACATGACGAGAGTCGCTGAATCCGCTGCCGGCGAGATGGACCCGACGCCGTAGGCCTGGGCCCGGCGTACCCTGCGCCTGAGGGAGGAGCATGATGTCACGCTTCGACGGGAAGGTGGCTTTGGTCACCGGCGCGGCCAGCGGAATCGGCCGAGAGACCGCCCTGCGTCTGGCGCGCGAGGGCGCGGCGGTGGTAGTGGCCGATATTCAGCAGGAATCGGGCGACAAGGTGGTTGCGGAGATCAAAGCGGCAGGCGGGCGAGCAATCTTCTTCGGCCTCGACGTCGCCAGCGAAGACGCCTGGGCAGAGGCGATTGCCCGGACAGAAAGCGAGTTCGGAGGCCTCAATATTCTCGTCAACAACGCCGGCATCGGCGATAACGACCCAATCGAGGTGACATCGAAGCAGACCTATGACCGGGTCATCGCGATCACGCAGACCAGCGTTTTCTTGGGACACAAGGTGGCGAGCGCAGCGCTTAAGAAATCCGGTAACGGCGCGGTCGTCAACGTCAGCTCGATGTTCGGCATCGTCGGCGGATTTGGAACTTCTCCTGCGTATCACGCCGCCAAAGGGGCCGTGCGGCTGTTGACCAAGAGCACCGCCCTAGCTTGGGCAAAAGAGAACGTGCGCGTGAATTCGGTTCACCCTGGCTTCGTGGAGACGCCGATCCTGGGGGACACCGACCCCGACATGTTGGCCAACCTGACGCCGATGGGCCGGCTCGCTCAGCCGGAGGAGATCGCGGCCGCGATCACATTTTTGGCCAGCGATGATGCATCGTTCATTACCGGTGCCGAATTCGTTGTCGACGGGGGCTATACCGCCGGCTAAGGCAGAATGCGGGTATGGGCGTCGACCTAGACGAATTGCGCTGGCTGCGCCGGGCCCGTGACCAGATGGACCGTGAGTACGCGCAGCCGCTCGACGTGGCGGCGCTCGCCCGGACCGCCTCGATGTCGCCCGCCCACTTCAGCCGCCGCTTCCGGGCGGTGTACTCCGAGACGCCGTACTCGTATTTGATGACCCGACGAATCGAGCGGGCGAAAGCACTGCTCCGTCGGGGTGATCTGAGTGTGACCGAGGTGTGTTTCGCCGTGGGCTGTACCAGCCTCGGGTCCTTCTCCGCCCGCTTCACCGAGCTCGTCGGAGAATCGCCGAGCGCTTACCGGTCTCACAATCACGAAGAGCTGCTCGCCTTGCCCCATTGCCAAATGATGGTGGTGACCCGGCCGCGGAAGATGGGTGCCGGGAGCGCTCCCAAGTGAGCAGTTTTGGAGAAGCAATTCTCTGAGCCCGCGCGTAGTGTCGGTGGCATGACCATTTCACTCAGCCATGTGCACATCCTCGTCGATGATCCCGATGCCGCCCTCGCCTTCTACCGCGACACTCTCGGCTTGAAGGTGCAGAACGAAGTGGAGAACGGCGGCTTCCGCTGGATCACGCTTGCCACCGACAGCCAACCCGAGATCCAGATCGTGCTGTCGCAACCCCATGCCGGCCGCTCCCAGGAGGATGGCGATGCCATCGCCGCCCTGCTGGCCAAGGGCGAGTTGGGTCCGGCGTTTTTCCGAACCGACAATCTCGACGCCACCTTCGAGAAGGTCGCCGCGGCCCCCGGCGTCGAGGTGCTCTCGGAGCCTGCTGACCAGTTCTGGGGGGTCCGCGACGCCGCGGTCCGGGACCCCGCCGGCAACATGCTCCGGATCGAGCAGGGCTAACGGATTGCCTACTGGCGGCCGGTACTCGTTCGCCAGCAACCAGATTTCAAAAACCGTTCGTCAGTGACCGAATTTGACTGCGACCAGAGGAGAGAACGATGAGCGCCCAAAAGGCTGCAAAGAAAACCGCCAAGAGCACCGGCGCTAGAGATAAGACATCCCAGGTCTTCTCGGCCGAGGAACGAGCGGCGATGAGAGAGCGCGTCCGCGAACAGAAGGCGGAGGCCCGCCAGGGTGCGGACCGGGAGGCCGGCGAGAAGGAAGTGCTCGCCAAGATCGCGGAGATGCCGGAACCGGACCGCGCCATGGCCAAGAAAATCCACGCCATCGTCAAGGCCAGTGCGCCGACCCTGTCTCCAAAAACCTGGTACGGAATGCCCGCGTATGCCAAGGACGGGAAGGTCGTCTGCTACTTCACCCCGGCGGCGAAGTTCAAATCGAGGTATGCAACGTTTGGCTTCAACGACGATGCAAACCTCGACGATGGTGGAATGTGGCCGACTTCGTATGCGCTGACCAAGTTGACCGCGGCCGAGGAGAAAGCGATCGGCGCCCTCGTCAAGAAGGCCGTGAGCTGAGCAGCGCGGTGGGAGCGGAATCGACGCCCCAGCTCGCCGACAGCCACGACTACATCCGCGTCGCCGGCGCTCGCGAGAACAACCTCAAAGACGTTGACGTCGGGATCCCCAAGCGAAGGCTGACGGTCTTCACCGGCGTGTCGGGGTCGGGGAAGAGCTCGTTGGTGTTCGACACCATTGCCGCTGAATCCCAACGGATGATCAACGAGACCTACAGCGCCTTCGTCCAGGGCTTCATGCCGACGCTGGCCCGGCCCGACGTTGACTTCCTCGACGGCCTCACGACCGCGATCATCGTCGACCAGGAGCGTATGGGCGCCAACGCTCGCTCCACCGTCGGCACCGCCACCGACGCCAACGCCATGTTGCGCATTCTCTTCAGCCGGCTGGGCAAACCTCACATCGGCTCTCCAAGTGCTTTCGCTTTCAACGTGCCCTCCGTGACGGGGAGGGGCACGATCACCGTGGCCCGCGGCGAGGGCAAGGACAGGCCCAGAGTCGAGACTTACACCCTCACCGGCGGAATGTGCCCGCGCTGCGAGGGGATGGGCTCGGTCAACGACATCGACCTTGCCCAGCTCTACGACGACAGCAAGTCGCTAAGCGAAGGCCCTTTCACCATCCCCGGCTACAGCGGGGACGGGTGGTATGTGCGGATCTTCAGCGAGTCGGGTTTCCTCGATCCCGAAAAGCCCATCCGCAAATACACCAAGAAGGAGCTTCACGACTTCCTATACAAGGAGCCAACCAAGGTAAAGGTGGTTGGCGTCAACATGACCTATGAGGGGCTGATCCCCCGCATCCAGAAGGCGTTCCTTCAAAAGGATGTCGACACTCTCCAACCGCATATTCGAGAGTTCGTGGAAAGGGCGGTGAAGTTCACCGTCTGCCCCGATTGCGGAGGCACCCGCCTCAGCGAGGCCGCCCGCTCCTCGAAGATCAAGGGGGTCAGCATCGCCGACGCGTGTGCGATGCAGATCAGCGATCTGGCCACCTGGCTTCGAGGTCTCGAGGAGCCGTCGGTGGCTCCTCTCCTCGCCAGCCTGCAGCACACCCTCGATTCGTTCGTCGAGATCGGCCTCGGCTACCTCTCCCTCGACCGGCCCTCGGGCACTCTCTCTGGCGGTGAGGCCCAGCGCACCAAAATGATCCGCCATCTCGGTTCTGCCCTCACCGACGTGACGTACGTCTTCGACGAGCCCACCACCGGTCTCCATCCCCACGACATCCAACGCATGAACGACCTGCTCCTCCAGCTGCGAGACAAAGGAAACACGGTGCTTGTCGTCGAGCACGAACCGGAGATGATCTTGATCGCCGACCATGTCATCGATCTCGGTCCTGGCGCCGGCACGGCCGGCGGCACGGTCTGCTTCGAGGGAACAATCGAGGGTCTACGGCGAAGCGGCACCCTCACCGGGCATCACCTCGACGACCGGGCCGCCCTCAAAGAAATGGTGAGGTCTCCAACCGGCAAGCTCGAGATCCGCGGTGCCAGGGTGCACAACCTGCAAGACGTCGATGTCGACATCCCCCTCGGGGTCTTGGTCGTCGTCACCGGTGTCGCCGGCTCGGGCAAAAGCTCGCTCATACATGGGTCCATCCCCTCCGACGCGTCTGTGGTGTCCGTGGACCAAACCCCCATCCGGGGCTCGCGGCGAAGCAACCCGGCCACCTATACCGGCCTGCTCGAGCCGATCCGGAAGGCCTTCGCCAAGGCCAACGGGGTCAAACCGGCGCTGTTCAGCGCCAACTCCGAGGGAGCCTGCCCCAACTGCAACGGCGCCGGTGTCATCTACACGGAGTTGGGCTTCATGGAGACGGTTTCCACCATCTGCGAGGTCTGTGAGGGCAAGCGCTTTCAGAGCGCAGTGCTCGAGTTCAAGCTGGGCGGCAGGGATATCAGTGAGGTTCTGGCGATGTCGGTCACCGAGGCGAGGGACTTCTTCGCCGAAGGTGATGCCCGGGTGCCGGCCGCTCACGCCATCCTCGAACGGATGCACGCCGTTGGGCTCGGGTATCTAAACATCGGGCAGCCGCTGACGACTCTCTCCGGCGGGGAACGGCAACGCCTGAAGCTGGCGATCCAGATGGCAGAAAAGGGTGGGATCTACCTGCTCGACGAGCCGACCAATGGTCTCCATCTCGCCGACGTCGACCACTTGCTCGCACTTCTCGACCAACTCGTGGACTCCGGGAAGTCCGTCATCGTGATCGAGCACCACCAGGGGGTGATGGCGCACGCCGACTGGATCATCGACCTCGGTCCCGGCGCCGGCCATGACGGAGGCCGGGTGGTCTTTGAGGGAACACCGGCCGATTTGGTTGCCGCCCGTTCCACTCTCACCGGACAGCACCTCGCCGAATATGTGGCCGAGACGTAGGCTCTCTCCACCTGCGGAGTTCTCTGGCAAAGGCCGGGACCTCCCCGGAAGACGCTGACCCGCCCGCGCTACTGTCGCCGCGATGCGGCTGATCGTCACCGCGTTCATGACCCTCGACGGAGTGGTCGAAGGGCCCGGCTTCGATGAACATCGTGACGGGAAGAATGCGTGGGCCCTGAGGGTGCAGGGCCCAGATGACGAAGAAGTCAACACGGCCAGGGTCTTCACTGCCGACGCTCTGCTCCTGGGACGCAAGACGTATCAGATCTGGGCCGCCTTCTGGCCCACTGCACGGGGCGACGACAAGCTCGTCCAACGGATGAATGAAATGCGCAAATACGTGGTCTCGACGACTCTCGCCAAGGCGGACTGGAACAACTCAACGATCATCTCGCGAGA
>DATFFB010000223.1:0-2846 GCA_035250485.1 Acidimicrobiia bacterium | reverse complement strand
ACGGCCAGGTCACGCTTCCAGCCCGCTTCCTGGCGGCGAGCGGTTTCCATGATGTCGGGCGCATTCAGCAACAAGCCCACGAACAGCGCCGTCACCGTGATGAATATGGCGCTACCTGCCGGCATCACCGGTCCCTTGCCGATCCAGGAGTCGGGCTCGAGATCCATCAGAACTGAAAGTAGATGAAGGGCGCCACTCCTTCGGGTCCGAGCGCGTCGAGCACGAGAAGGAAGGCGCCGAGGGCGGCTGCCATCGGGACCGGTTGCAAGCTTACGAAGGCGCGCCGCAGGCGCAGACGCAGGTCCGAGGGCAGATACTGAGCGCCCAGCCCGCCAACGATCAGGATCACCACGGCGGGAGTGATGGCCGCAACAGGCCCGAAAGAGCCGAGGCGTTCGAGCACGCCGACGGCCGTGGCGAGCGAGTCCGAACGGAACAAAACCCAGCCGAGGCAGACGACATGGAAGATGACCACTCGCCGGAAAACCCGCCGACCGAGGGTGTCCACCCGCTCGGCACCTCGCGCCTCACGCCGGGACTCGTTCCAGCGCTCGAGTGAAAGGACGGCGCCGTGGAGTCCCCCCCAGAGGACAAACGTCCAGGCGGCGCCGTGCCAGAGGCCTCCGAGCAACATGGTGATCATCAGGTTGCGGTAGGTGGCCCCCGTTCCCTTGCGACTCCCTCCCAAAGGGATGTACAGGTAATCCCGGAGAAAGCGCGACAGCGTCATGTGCCAGCGCCGCCAGAAATCCTGCAGGCTGTCGGCGATATAAGGTCGGTTGAAGTTCTGGGGAAAGCGAAATCCGAGCAGCAGCGCCAGGCCGATGGCGATATCGGTGTAGCCGGAGAAGTCGGCGTAGATCTGGACTGCGTAGCCGTATATCCCTGCCAGTGTCTCGAGCGAGGAGAAGCTCGCCGGGGAGGCGAACACCGGGTCGACCAGTGTGGTGGCCAGGGTGTTGGCCACCACCACCTTCTTGAACAACCCACCGGCGATGAGAAGGAACCCCGCCCCGGCGGCCACACGACGGGGATCGTGCCGCTCCCGGAGCTGGGGCAGGAACTCAGCGCTGCGAACGATGGGGCCGGCGACGAGATGAGGGAAGAAGGAGACAAACGCGGCGAAATCGAGCAGGGGAACCGGTTCGAGCTTCCCCCGGTAGATGTCGATGGTGTAGCTGAGCGATTGGAACGTGAAGAAGGAGATTCCGACGGGAAGGATGATGTTGAGAATCGGGAGTGGGACGTCGATCCCAACAGGGGCGAGGAGATTGATCAGCGAGCTGGCGAAGAAGTCGTAGTACTTGAAGTAACCGAGCACCCCCAGACTGACGATCAGCCCAAGAATCAGAAGTCGCTTGCGGACTATCGGGTCGGAGCGGCGATGAATCAGACCGCCGATGGTGTGATCGGCGACCGTCGTGAACGCCAGCAAGAAACAGAACCGCCAGTCCCAAGAGCCGTAGAAGAAATAGCTGGCACCGAGGATGAAAAGCTTCCACCGGCGGGGGTGCGGGAGGAGCAACCAACTCACGGTCAGGACGACCGCGAAGAACAACGCAAATTCGATCGTGGGAAAGATCACGGGATGGGCCATGGTACGGCCGACTACTACCGTTGCCACAGTCGTCATGTCCTCACCGCCCCAGGTTTCACGTGCGCGCCCCCAGCTTCGCTCTCGCCGGTTTCGTTCTCGCCGGCGCCGTGTCACCCGCCGGGGCTGGATCGTCTTCACATTGCTGGCCGTCGCGGCTGTCACCGCCGGGGTTGTCCCCCTCATGCAGCGCCCTGTCGTGGGCTTGACCGGAGTGGAAAACGATCAAGTAATAAATGCGGCAGACCTCCCTCTCTCGCTTTCGCTCACGATCGATCGCGAGGTCGAGAGCATCGCCGCCTATCTCGACGAGAAAGAGATACCGATCGAACGATCCACCGGAGGAGCATCGATCGCCATTGATGGGCTCGAGGATGGGCCGCATGTGATTTCGATCTCGGTGGACCGAGGCTCGCTCGTGCCACCGGTCTCGACTGAGCGACGGTTCCTGGTCGATACCACGCCGCCCGTGATCACGGTGGTGACTCCGACTGCGCCGGTGGCACCGCTCGGTCCAGTTGAGTTGAGGGTGATGACTGATGAGGCCGATTCGATGGTGACGATCGCCGGCAGCGAGGTCATGGCCTCCGCTGACGGCACCTTCGCCATTGAGTTTCCCAATCCACCCGAGTCACCGATTTCCGTGCAGGCGCGAGACATGGTCGGAAACTCGGCCACGACTGAAGTTGCCTTCCAGCTCGACCTGCCCGGCAACCCTGGTAGCGATCCGATTCGAGGGGTTCATGCCTCCGGCTACACCTGGTCGACTTCTGCCCTCAAAGATCCGATCATGGCGATGATCGCTTCCGGACAGATCAACACGGTGGAGATCGATCTCAAAGATGAGGCCGGGAAAATCTGGTGGGCGACCTCCGTTCCCCTGGCCTCGGAAATCGGGGCGATCGAAGAGCTCTGGAATCTGGGCGAGGTAGTGCGCGAGTTGCACGCCCTCGGGGTACGGGTCATCGGGCGTCTGGTGGTTTTCCGCGACCCGATCCTGGCTGATTGGGCGGTGGCGCAAGGCAACACCGACTGGATCGTCCAAAATCCCGACGGCACCCCTTACGGCCAGTACGGCGGATACACCAATCCGTTCAGCCCTGACGTCTGGGAATACAACATCGCCATCGGCGAAGAAGCGGCGCGGCTCGGGATCGACGACATCCTCTATGACTACGTGCGCCGTCCCGATGCGTTCATGGATCGGCTGCACTTTCCTTTGCAAGGAAACCGGACCCCCGAGGACGCCATC
>DATFFB010000222.1:0-2226 GCA_035250485.1 Acidimicrobiia bacterium | reverse complement strand
CGGGGCTGGTCCAAGGAAGGTCCGATCAAGACCCAGTCGCGCATCGACGTCCCTGCCCGGAATGTTGCGGTCGGGCCGGTCACGATCGCCGGTGTCGCCTGGGCTCCCAATGTCGGTATCGAAAGGGTCGAGGTTCAGGTCGACAACGGCGACTGGACCGTGGCCGAACTCAGCGAATCGCTCACCGAGGACGCCTGGATCCAGTGGCGCCTCCAACAGGACTTCTCCCCGGGCAGTCACCGCATCCGGGTTCGAGCGACCGATCGGAGCGGATTCACCCAGACCGAGAACCCGGTGCCCCCGCCCCCAAATGGGGCCGAGGGTTGGCACACGGTCGTCGTCACCGCCCGCTAAGAGCGCAGCAACTGCTGGAGCCGGCGCGACTCGGCCAGCACCAATTGGAACAGGGCCCGAACGTGACCGGGATCGATGCCGGCCCTGGCCGCCTCCTCCTCGATGATGATGAGCAGCTCGGCCTCGCGATCGGGAATGTAGATCGGAAGCCCCTGCGCGGCTTTGGTACGTCCGATCTCCATCGCCAGATCCTGTCGACGGGAGAGAAGTCGGACGATTTGGCGATCGATCTGGTCGATGGTGGTTCGCAACCGATGGATGCCGAGGGCGACCATCAGACCGATGAAGCCGTCGAGATCTAGCTGCGGACCGTTGGTGCGGGCCACTCCAGGTTCGGGATGGACTTCGACAATGACTCCATCGGCTCCAACTCCTTGCGCGGCCAGCGCGAGGGGTTGTACCCGCGCCACCACCCCCGCCGCATGAGATGGATCGACGATCACCGGCAGATGCGTCATCTCCTTCAGCTGGGGCACGGCGGTGATATCGAGCATGTCGGCGGCGCTGCCACCGAAGGTTCGGACCCCCCGCTCGACGAGAATCACGTTCTCGTTGCCTTCCGCCAGGATGTACTCCGCTGCCCAAAGCCACTCATCCAGCGTGGCCGAGGCGCCTCGTCTCAGCATCACGGGCTTTCCCAACTTGCCCAGCACCCGTAGCAACTCGAAGTCCTGCATGCTTCCCGATCCGACCTCGACCGCGTCCACCTGTTCGGCAGCATCGATCGCATCGGCCGCCTCAAGGACTTGGGTGACGACGGGAAGCCCGGACTGCGCACCGGCTGCGGCGAGCAGTTTCACCCCTTCCCGGCCCAAGCCTTTGAACCCATAAGGAGTGCTGTTGGTCTTGTAAGCCCCACCCCGCAGCATCGCCCCACCGGCTTCGGCGACGGTTTCGGCGACCGTGTTGACTTGAGCCTCCGACTCGATTGCACACGGTCCGGCGATGACGGGAAACGGATCGCGACCAAAACGGGTACGACCTATCTCGACGATCGTCTTCTGTCCCTCGGTCGTGGCTTTACGTTCCATGTTGTGGCTCCTAAGAAGCCGCGGGACCCGGGTCAAACAAGAAAC
The DNA here is from genome assembly GCA_035250485.1 of Acidimicrobiia bacterium. Taxonomy (GTDB): domain Bacteria; phylum Actinomycetota; class Acidimicrobiia; order Spongiisociales; family ZC4RG35; genus JACCTH01. The sequence goes on along the minus strand of DATFFB010000222.1, from coordinate 796 downwards.
CCGGAGCCTCCGGCTCCGGGTTGGTGGCTGTGCTTGCTAGCGCGTCACTCTCTCCCGGGCCGAAGGTCGGTAAAGGAGTAGTACGCGAAGCGGCTTGTCATTCCGGACGAGAGGCTAGCGGTTTTGCGGGAGCCGTCTGTCGAATCAACCGTTGATCTTCCTCCGGGGTCACCGGCTTCTGACGCTTGTCGAACCAGAAGAGAATGGCGATGGCCCCGGCGCCCAGCACAAAACCGCTCAGCTGATTCCAGGTCAGCGAGCCCACCTGGGCATCGCCGCTCCCCACCCGCAGTGCGTCGAGCACAAAGCGCTGGATTCCGTACCAGGCGGCCCAGATCCAAAAGAGCTGCCCGTAGCGGAGTTTCCATTGGCGATAAACCAGAAAAAGGACCCCGAGGAGAATTGCCGCCCCGATCAGGTCATAAGCGGCCACGTGGTGATAGACCCCGCAGATCCCGTCGGTGGCCGAGGCGCACTCGAGGGCATCGTGCTGGGGGGCGACGTCGTATCCCGGTTTGATCGCATATCCCCAGGCGGCGTTGGTGGGGCGACCGAGATGTTCGACGATGGCGAGGTCGCCGATCCTTCCCACGACCGTCCCCAGGGCAAGGCCGAACGATGACATGTCGAGCGTGGCCCACACCGGCATGCGCAGGGCTCGCATCCGCCAGACGCCGGCGATGATGCCGCCGGCGAAGCCACCGAGAATCGAGAAGTTGCCGCTGATCGGGTTGAGCGCTTCGAGGGGCGGGACCCCTGCGAGCAGAGCAGCAGGAACCGTCCCGTACCGGGCGCC
>DATFFB010000221.1:0-6015 GCA_035250485.1 Acidimicrobiia bacterium | reverse complement strand
GGCCACCAGCTTTTCGACCAAGGCAATATTGATCTTGCTCCAATTGCTTCCCGGTTTGCGGGGCGTCCAGCGCTGTCGGCGCGAGTTCTCGTCGATCCGTTGCGATTTTGAGTCGATCCAGCCAAAGCACAGCGCCTCTTCGACCGCCTCCTCCCAAGTGATTCCCCGCGGCTTCACGTGTTTGGAGTTCAACTTCATCCACAGTTCCGCCTTCTTGTCGTGGTTCTTCTCGAGCCAACGACGAAATGCAGCTGGGTTGGCAAACGGCACCGCCGAACGGTCGTCGCTCATCAGTCGAAGAGGCGGGGGCGGAAAAGGCGATCGTGGGCGGTGATGGCATAGCGATCGGTCATCCCGGCAACGAAGTCGATCGCGGCGGTAACCGGGTCGGCCTCAGGAACGGTGGTTGATTCGGGCACCTCGTCGGGGTGGTGGGAGAAGTAGTCGACCAGGTTGCGGATAACGACGATCGCTCGCTCCTTCTGGAACTCTGCCTCCGGCCGCAGATAGACCTTCTCGAACATGAAGCCGCGCAGCTTGTGCATCGTCTCCAGGGTCTGCGGGTTCATATGGACCTCACCCACCTCGATACTGTGATCCACCACCGCCCGGATCATGTGGTTGATCCATTCCCGGCTGGTGTCGCCGAAGTGAGCCACGACCGGTGATGGCAAGTCGGCGAGTCCGATCAGGCCGGCCCTGATCGCATCGGCAAAGTCGTGGGTGAGATAGGCGATGCGGTCGGCGAAACGACAGAGCATCCCCTCGGGAGTCGAAGGGGGCGGAGTGATCTTCCAGGAGTGGGACCGGATCCCATCGATCACCTCCCAGGACAGGTTCTGCGGTTCGAGCACCGACAGGACCCGGACCGAGTGTGCGGAGTGCAGCCACTCACCTTCGACATACGGAGCAAGTGCCTCTTCGCCGGTGTGACCGAAGGGGGAATGGCCGACGTCGTGACCGAGACAGATCGCCTCTGTGAGAGCCTCGTTAAGTCCGAGGCTGGCGGCCATCGATCTTCCTATCTGGGTGACCTGCAGCGTGTGGGTCAGTCGGGTGACGAAGTGGTCGCCTTCGGGATTGATGAAGACCTGGGTCTTGTGTTTGAGCCGGCGGAAGGCCTTGGTGTGGATGATGCGGTCGCGATCGCGCTCGTAGGCCGTGCGGTATTCGTCGGGCTCTTCGTCCTCGACCCGTCCCTTGCTTTCGGTGGCACGAGTAGCGGCTGGGGCCAACGACTTCTCGGCTTCTTCTCGTATCTCGCGGGTGCGCCGTAGGAACTCAGACATAGCGCGCCCGGATGCGCGAGCTCAGCCAGTCCATGGCCGCAACGACGATGGCGATGGCGAGGATCTGGGCCGCCGCGGCCCGGTAATCGAGAAGGTTGATGTTCTGCTGCAGCAGGAAGCCGATCCCACCACCGCCGACAAAGCCGATGATGGTGGACATGCGCACGTTGATGTCCCAGCGATACATGGTGAAGGAGATGTACGGCGGGATGATCTGGGGAACAACTGCGTACACCACGTTCTGAAGCCGGTTCGCACCGGTTGCCCTCACCGCTTCCAAGGGCCCGGCGCTGATCGACTCCACCTGCTCGGAGTAGAGCTTGGCCAGAGCGGCGATCGTGTGAAGGGCGAGGGCCAGGGCGCCGGCGAAGGGACCGATGCCGACCCAGACAACGAAGACGATCGCCATGATCAGCGGTTCGATGGCTCGCAAGACATTGAAGACGGTGCGGGTGATGTAGTAGATCCCCAGCCCGAGTCGGACGGTTGGTCGCCCGCGGACCCGAAAAGCCACCCAAAGCCCCGCCAGGGCGCCGACGATCAACGGGATCCAGAGGGTTCGGTTGAGATCGCTCCATTCGTAGAACCAAGCGATCGCCCGGGCCATCAAGATTGCCCACAGCGCTCCCGCCACCATGGCCAAGGGGATGGCGAGAGTATTGAGGGCGGCATCGGAAAGCCGCTTGCGCAACCCATGGCCGAAGCGGTTGAAGATCATGACCAACACCCCGCCTCCGAAGACGGCGGAAGCCACCACCAACCCGAAGGAGACCAACTCGCCGGCAGTGCCGAGAAAAGCGCCGAGGAATCGGAAAACACCTAAGCGGGGCTCGAGCCAGGCGCCCAATTCTTGAAGGAGGCTTGCTGCCAGGTAAAGGCCGAGCATCACCAGCAGGAACACGAGGACCAGGAGCACTGCCCGCTGGGTTCGCTGGGCAGGAGAGGGCCTCTCCGTTTCCTCGGCCGGAATCGCTCGGCGCAGGATGAAGGCTCCGGCTACCAGTGTGACCAGGAGACCAGCGAGCCCGAGCCATGGCTCGTCGCCGATCGCTCGAGCGACCCGTCCGGCCAGGTTGGCGGCGACGATGCCACCGGCTACCCCCAATGGAAGGGCGATGAGGCTGAGAGCGACATTCGTCACCGTGCTCTGGATGTCCTCCATCAGGTTTCGCGCCGCCAGAAACGAAAGCGGCACCGCCAGCAGGGTGGCGAAGGTGGTGGCGATCAAGGCGAGGAAGACGGTCTCGATGATCTTGTCGAGCGTGTCGCGGGCGGTCTGCGTCCAGCGAGGGCTCCCGACCGGCTGAGTGCTCACGACCCGGATGGTTTGAGCGGACTCCGACGGTCGGTTGGGAAGCCGGACCTCGGTGCTGAATTCGCCGGCGCCATCGGTTCGGACCTCGGCAAGGCGCAACTGCACCAATGACTCGGGAACCAGAAAGACCCTTACCTCGGTGGTGGGTGCGAACCCGGTTCCGCTGACCTGCACAACCGATCGGGGCTCCGCACATGCCGGGTCGACCGTTAGCCGAGCGTCCGCGTCGCCTCCCGAACTGGACAAAAGGTCCGTATTACAGGGAATGGCAATCGGTGTTTCGATGCTGGTTTCCTCCAGATCCTGCTCCAGAATCTCGGGTCGAGCGAGAGCGCGGAGGATGCGGACCAAACCAACCCTTCGGGTTTCGTCCCGGATCTGATCGAGGTTGACCTCGGTGACCCAGAAGCCATAGGCGAAGATGACGAGGCCCAGGATGACGGCGGGCCAAACCCACGGCGGCCGTTTATTGCCGGGATCAGCCAACCCGCTCCGCCTCCTGCCCGTAGATCGCCTTGAAGCGATCGTCGTCGATCGCTTTGGGCTCGCCGTCGAAGACCAGCTCGCCCCGATTGAGGGCAATTGCGCGGTCGGCGTAGCGGTGAACCAGGTCGAGGAAGTGAAGGCTGCAAAGGACCGTCACCCCGTCGTCGGTATTGATGCGCTCCAGGTATTGCATGATCGAGTGGGCAAGGACCGGATCAAGGCTGGCCACCGGTTCGTCAGCCAGGATCATCTCCGGGTCCTGCATCATCGCCCTGGCAATGCCGACCCTCTGTTGTTGTCCCCCAGAAAGCTCATCGGCCCGAGCTTTGGCTTTCTCAGCCAGGCCCACCCTTTCGAGTTGGGCTATCGCCTTCTGCACATCCTCTTTCGGGAAACGGTTGAGGATGGAAAGCGCCGGGTTGACATAACCCAGGCGGCCAGCGAGAACATTGGTGATGACGGTCGAGCGATGGACCAGGTTGAAGTGCTGGAAAACCATCCCGATTCGGCGACGGACCTGACGCAGGTCCTCCTGGGGGGCGGCAGTGACATCCTCGTCGTTCCAGAAGATCTTGCCCGAGGTTGGCTCCACCAGGCGATTGATGCAACGCAGCAGGGTCGACTTGCCCGAGCCCGAGAGACCGATGACGGCCAGGAACTGGCCATCGGGGACTTCGAAAGAGACTTCTTTGAGCGCGAGAGTCCCGTCGTCGTAGACCTTGGTGAGGTTTTCTACTCGCAGCATTTGCGACCGCTGATGTAACTGTGAGGATTTACGCGGCCTGGGGCCGCGTAAATCCTCACAGAAACGATGACGGGCTTAGAGACTGTCGAGGTCGATGCCGACCAAGTCAACGATCGTTCGCAGGCCGTCGTACTCAGCATCTTCGGCCGGGTTGATACCGGTCCAGCCGTAGAAGTCCTGATTGCCGATCGACTCCTCCCACTCCGGGGTCGCGGAGAAGGCCACCAAGGCGTCCTCGATCTGCGCTCGCAAGTCGGAGGGGAACTCCGGACCGAACGAGAGGGTGTCGTTGGGTATGCCTTGGGTGATCGACAGGATCTTCACCTGCTGGACGATGTCGGGAGCCTCGTCCCGAGCACTGGCCCGGGCATCGAGGACTCGGTATTCGCCACACCAGAGCTCGTCATCGGCGGTGACGGCGCAGTCGGGCACCAGCTCGTCGGGGATGTCCGGCGGATCTCCCTCCGCCCACTCGCCCTCCGGCAAGAGCGGCGGCGAATAGAAGGTGGTGGCGAAGTCAGCATCGCCGCGATAGACGGCCAGAGCTGCCTGCGGGTGTCCACCGGCTTCGACGGTCGCTCCCGGCTCGACTCCCGCCTCTTGCAGCTCGAGCAACGGGACCATATAGCCCGAAGTCGAGCCCGGATCCGGATAGGCCCAGCTGCGCCCGGCGAGATCGTCGATCGAAGCGATCTCCGAATCACGAGGAACGAGGAACTGCGCCCAGTAGACGTCATAACCGAACCGGACGGCTTTGAAGCCAACGTCTACACCACAGAGATTGGCGGCCAGCACGTAGCCGAGCCCGGGGATGAATCCCATGGTCCGATCGGGTGCTGCACACATCTCCTCGATCGTGGCGGCATAGGAGGTCGGTACCGATACCTCGAAGGTGAGGCCGGTCGCTTCCTCCAACGCGTTCTTCATCACCTCGCCGCCGCTGACGATCACCTCGGCCTCGACGGAGGGCACGAAGAGAACCTGGATCGGGTTCTCAGGGGTGCCCAGGCCGCTGGCGGCCGCAGTCGTCGAGGCGGCGGCAGTGGTGGTGACCTCGGCCATCGTCGTGGGGGTGGTGTCCTCTACCTCGGCAGTCGTGGCACTCGTGCCACCGCCACAGGCGCCAAGCACCAGGGCGAGCAAGGTCAGGATCACCAGTTTCTTTTGCACTTATGTGACTCCTTGTGAAGGAACGGGCGGATCGTCCGCCCGGGCCAACATAATCGTTAGTGCCGGTCTGCCGGGCGGGATCGAGCGACCAGATTGAGGAAGTCGGGCCACGATTCGATGTCGACCGCTCCATCGAGTGGCTCGTTCCACGGCCGCACGAACCGACAAATCGTGCGCTCCGAGCGGCGGGCCACCAGCTCCTTCAAGACATGAGGACCATCGTCGAGATAGATGTCGCAATCGACGGTCCATTTCTGCTCGAGGATGTGGACCTCCCGGGTTGGAATCTGGTGTTGGGCTATCCAGGCAAACGTGTCATGAATCGCCCACCCCGGCTTGGTGGTGATGATCACAACCTGGTGGCGGGCTTTGATCAGATTCCAGAGCGACTCCACCGCGTCGGGATATGGCTCCAGGTGTCGGAAGAGCGAGTGCCCGTCGTGATCGCGAGCCCATTTCCAGAAGGCTCGCATGTCCTCGAAGTGGGTCAGAGAGGGGATGGCATCCCAGCCCTTGACCGCATCGGAGGGGAGTTCGGCCCCGTACTGGGTGTTATAACGACTGATCCAGCCGGCATTGAAATCGGCCACTACCCCGTCGAGGTCGATTCCAAGTCGCACCCCCGGAGACTAAGAGATGTCAGATATCAGATATCAGATGTCCAGAAATCTGATGTCTGAAATCTGATGTCTGATCTATTGGACTTGGACCCAAGCGACGACCTCGGGCACCCGTCGTCGTAAGAGGATCCCAGCCACCCAGAGGGCGACCGAGTAGATCCCGACTCCATAGAGGAAGCAGAAGGCGGTGACAAGGACGGGATCGAGCACCTGACCGAAGGCGACGGCGAGCACCACTGCCACCGACGGGGGTACGAGCAGCAGCCCGATCATCAAGAACGATCCCATCTGCGCCAGCAATGCCAGGAGGCCCTGCTCGGTCGCCTGCGCAAAGACGTCGGTTCCCTCCCGGGGCAGGCGGAGCGGGGCGATCACCGAGACGATGTTTCC
>DATFFB010000220.1:0-15421 GCA_035250485.1 Acidimicrobiia bacterium | reverse complement strand
GGGAGAAACAGGGATCATCAGCCGCCGGCCAGACGTCCCAGCAGCTTGCGGATTTTTTGGGGAACGAAGTCGTTGATGGTGCCGAGCGCCGAGCGCACCATCGCCAGTATGTCCTGGGGTCCGTCCCAGTGCTCGACCACGATCTCCTCCCCCGCCCGCTCGATCAAATGGTTGAGGGCGAAGGCGACCAGAAACAAATCATCGAGGATCCCTGCCACGGGGATCATCTCGGGGAGGATGTCAATCGGCGACAGCACATAACCCACCGCCGCCAGGAGAACGAGCTTCGATCGCCGCGGCACCCGGGGGTCCTTGACCAGCCGGCCCAAGAGCTTGACCAGGTTGGGCAGCATGAGCACGGCGTCCTTGGCCAACTGCCGAGCCTGGATCGAACCCCCCGCATCGGGAGGAATTACTTCGTCGGGTCGCACGGAGCCGCTCGTTCGCTGATCCCCATCCATCGGGTCAGGATAAATCGCCTGCATCCGTAGCGGTCGGCAGCAAAGCCGCTCCGACTGCTCCTGACCACATTCCAAACCGTCCGGGGACCACTGGTGTCGTTTCGCGGTGATCAGAGCCCTCGAGCACGTACCCGATCTCAGAGCGTGCCGGCGCCAGGATGTCTTCGCCGGCGCCTTCGATCACTCCACCGCCGACCACCACCAAGTCCGGGTCCAGCACCGCTATCAGGTTGGCAAGGCCGCGGCCCAGCCAGCGGCCCGCCTCGGCGAGCAATGCGTGGGCCCTGCCATCACCCGATCGAGCTGCGTCGGCCATGGCCGACGCGGTCGCCCCGGGTGAACCTGAATCCCACTGCTGGCGGAGCCGCCACCCAGACACCAACGTTTCCCAGCATCCCTTCCGACCGCAGGGGCACGCAATGCCCGCGGGGTCGATCGTCATATGGCCCGCTTCTCCGGCCAGCGCCCTCCCCCGATAGATCTGGCCCCCAAGCACGAGGCCCATCCCGATTCCGGTGCCGATCATCACCACCAACACCGAGCCGACGCCGGCGCCGGGACCGAGCCGGCTCTCGGCGAGGGCTGCGCAGTTGGCATCGTTGTCAACCAGCACCGCCCTCCCCAGCATGCGACTCAACTCCGAAGCTACATCGACATCGACGGCGGGTATGTGGGGAGCCCAGATCAGACGCCCAACCCGGTGATCAACCAGCCCGGCGAGGCCAACGCCGATCGCACCGGCTGGTTCGAAGGAGTTGACCAGTTCGACGGTTTGATCGAGCCAGTTGTCCTCCAGTCGCTCGATACGTCGCTTCTCGGTGACAGCTCCTGCATCCAACCGAACCAACTTGATATGCGAGCCCCCGATATCAACGCCGATCATTGGAATTTGCTCTGGGAGCGATCCGCCGATCGTTATTCGACGTCGATTCGCTGGGACCGAGTGGCGGCGTCGGGCTCCTCGGCCCGTCCCACCTTCGCCAGTTCATCGAGAACGGCCGAGACGGCACGAAGGCCTTCCACTCCGGCCATGGCCAGGTGATAGGCAAAACGCTTACCGGCCCGACGCAGCGCTTCGAGGGTTTCGGATTCGGTCACTTTTTCTTTCGGGTGGGAACCGGCCCGAAGTTGACTCGCAGGGTTCCTTTTTCGAGCTTGGCGCGTGTCACCTGCCGGCGGCGCAGTGTGTCGGGAAGCACGAAGGAACGCCGGTAGGGACCAACCTGTAAATAAAGCTCGGAACCGTGGCGGAAAACATCGAGCTCACCCTTGTCGACGAACGGCACCTTCATCTCCATCGTCACCTCCCCCCCTCTCTCGGTTACCCGGAAAGGGCTGTGCCCGGAGAAGTCCCGTACCGGGTCCTGCGCTCCGTAAAGCTCCTCCGACATAGTGCGGAGCCGATCGATTCCGACCATCTCGTCATCGAAGAGGCGGAGCCGCAGCCGCGGTACATCGGCAAACCCGGAATCGATGGCTTCGAGATGGCCTTTTTGAATAGACCGCCAGCGGTCGAAATAGGGATCGGAGACGATGTCGGGTAGCACGCGATTGACTATCACCCCGTCCACTCCGTAACCAAAGAGCCCGAGATAGGTAAATGTTCGTCGGGCTTCGTCGATCACCATCTTCTCGGGATTCACCACCAATCGGGCCGACGTCACTTGAGGATTGGCGAGCAGGGCTTTTACCTTCTCCACCCCTTCGAACACCGATTGGGCGGCTTGGAATACGTTGTCTTCCGGAACCGGCAGATCGGTGAGGCGGGTTAGGAGCGGGCGGGCCGCCCGCATGATTCTTCGCTCGGCTGGCATCACCCGCTCGAAGTACCAGCTCAGCACCTCCGGGAGCGAGAGCAGGCGCAGGGTCTCGGCCGTGGGTGCGCAATCGACGATGATCGCGTCGTAACGTCCCGAGGTGGCGTGGCGCTCTACCTCGAGGAGCGCAAACAACTCATCCATCCCGGGGAAGACGAGAAACTCTTCGGCCTCGATCCCGCTCACCCCGCCCCAGTCGAAGACCTGCATGATCTGATCACGAATCGAGCCCCAGTGGCGATCGAGCTGGCTCTGGGTGTCGATCTGTTGACCCCAGAGGCGAGGCAGGATCTCGCTTTCGACATCGCCGAGCTTTTGATCGAGGGCGTCGGCGAGTGAGTGGGCAGGGTCGGTGGAGGAGACCAGAACCCGGTAGCCCCGATCGGCCGCGAGGACGGCCGTAGCCGCTGCAACTGTGGTCTTGCCTACTCCTCCCTTGCCGGTAACCAGGATGACTCGCATCGAGCGCAGGATATGACCTTGCCCAACCTGACGATCGCCGAATTACGGACTAGCGATCGAGCTGTTCGACGCGCTTTCTGAGGCCGCGCAGAGCCGTTCCCACGAGTTGCTTTTCGGCTTGACGTCGCAGGAACCCGGGAATTGTGAACGAAGGCTCAACCCGCAAGCCATAGACGACTTCGGTACGTCCATCGCTGATCTCATTGAAGACATAAGAGCCCTCGAGTTCTTTTAGGTCGGGGCCAGGCTCGGCAACCCAGGTCATCGAATGGGGTTCGTCGTAGCTGTACTTGAGGACGTAGGTGATCTCTTTGATCATCCCGTCGACCACGAAACGGGCCCGAGCCGGCCGACCCTTCTGGTCCTTTTCGAGTACTTCGATCTCTTTCACGCCGGTCGCCCACTCGGTGTAGGAGTCGAGGTCGGAGGCGACAGCGAAGACTTGGGAGGGATCGGCGCGTATCTCGATCGACTCAACCGTGCCTTCAACCATTTCTTCCCGCCAGGTTAGTTAGGCACTCGCTCAGCGGCCGTTCTCCGAAAAGTGCATCCAGTCCTTGGCGGTCTGCCAGTTGCCGCCCCACTCCCAGCCGATATCCGCGAAGGCGGTCACCACCGGACTCTCCGCTTCGATCATCCCCGGGCGAAAAGCCGCACGGTCGGTGTAGGCGCTCGCCAGCTCCGGGACCACCACCTCGCCACGCAGATAGGGGTTGTGGAAGGGGTTGATGTCGATAGCCAGGCCGAAAGCGTGCATCGACCAGCCGCTGTCTCGTCCCACCGCCGGCCGGCACACGAAGCTGGTGGTGGAGTTCCAATCACCGGTAGGCGGGGCATCGATTTCGGCAGCGGTGATCACCCTCATCTCCTCGATCGGGAATCTGGTTTCGTAGAGCAATCTCATCACGTTGACGATCCCTTCGCCGTGGGCAGCATTGACCAGCAGCTCTCCCGTATGGCTGACACCGTCGAATCCGACGAAGCTCACGGTCACATATGAAAGCTCCTCAAGGCTGACCGGACAGCCCTCCTGCCAGGAGGAACGTGCGGCGACGTCGGCCGGAACCGGACCCAGTGTGAACTCGAACTCTTCTCGAGTGGGCGGGGGCAGCAAGTCGGGCGAGGGAAACCGGCGATTGAGCATCTCCGGAGGAGTTGGTTGAGCAACGCCGAGCCCGTCGGTACGCTCGGGAAGGACCCTGGTTCCAAGCCAGTCGGGACGAACCGTGCCTGGCTCGGGAGCGGCAGTCGTGGTCACGACGGCGGTGGTCGTCGGGGCAACCGTCGTCGGAATCGCAGTGGTTGAGGGAGCCGAGGTAGGTGGCACTGTCGTCGGGGGCGAGTTGCTCGTGGTGGTAATGGCCGGCGACGAACAGGCCCCGAGCACCGCCAGGACCGCAACGGCCCGCTTCATCGTTCGAAAATCACGGGACGCCTGGTGGCCCGGAAGTAGCCGACGTTTCGGCATTGAGTCTTCCCCACCCTCCAGGTGACGGCCCGGGGTTGATGGACATCGCCGAAGAAGTGATGTCGGGGCTGAAAGGTCCGCACGTAATCGAGGATCGGGGCCGAGCTCCTCTCTTCGCGACCCGTGATGACGTCGGTGCAGAGGGGGTCGATCTGGGGCGGGAGGTGCGAGCAGAGGACGTCCACCCGACCGAGCTTCTCGAGCTTTCGGCTCATCTCTTCGTCAGTCACCTCCCCCGCCGCTCCCAGGGGGGTAGAGATGCCTCCCCCGACGAAGCCGACTGCCATCCCTTCGATCTCATGGACCTCGCCATCGACGAACCGCATCGTCTCGGGCAAAACGGCAGCCAGCAATTCGGGGTTGTCGACATTGCCGTAAGTGCAAAAGCCGACTGCTCCGGCCAATGCTGTCTGACAACTGGCGTATTGGGCTTCGATTCCCCGGGTGATAGCCGCCCTCACCTCATCGCGGCGATCACCGGCTACCTCACCCCAGGCGTCACGCATCGCCTGGTAGTCGCCGCTCGCCCGATGACCCGCCACCCGGGCACCGAATTGCTCGCCGAGGACATCGGCGATGATTCCCTCCCGGGTCCGGTAGTCGAGCAGGTTGATCAGATCCCCCAAGATCAAGAGCGTCTGACCGCGAGCGACGACCTCGGCGAGGGCATCGAAGGCCCCGTGAACATCTGAGACGATCAGCATCGCTACGAGGGTTCGGTGCGGGGACGATCGATCCAGCTCGAGTACCAGGCGGCGGCGGCGGCGCCGAGAACGGCCAGGACCAGGCAGACCGGCCAGGAAAGATCGCGGGGAGAAAACTCGGCAGACATACCGGCCATGCCGAATCCGACCAGGCCCGCGACCACCTGCCGTCCCCTTCGGCCAAATCGCTCCTCGGGACTGATCCGGCTCCAGGCCTCAACGTTTCCAGCCAGGTAGACAGAGAAGATCCAGGCGATGAGAAGGACAACCCCGAGGGAGAGGGCGATGGCATAGACCTTGACCATTCCCACTCATTCTTGCCTAATTCCGGCGCAGGAAAGTGCACCGGAATGCCAGAAGATCAGGGCTCGCCGGTGACGGCGCCGGTCTCGGCGGACCCGACCAGACGGGCGTATTTGGCCAGGACCCCGGTCGGGTAGCGAGCAGCGTGGGGCTTCCAGCCCGCCCGCCGCTCGTCCATGGTGGTGTCGTCGACCAAGAGGTCCAAACGGCGCTGGCTGATGTCGACTCGAATCCGATCGCCCTCGGCGACCAGACCCAGCGGACCACCAACTTCGGATTCGGGAGCGACATGGCCGATGCACAGCCCGGTTGTGCCGCCCGAAAACCGGCCGTCTGTCACCAATAGGACGTCCTGTCCAAGGCCGGCACCCTTGATCGCTCCCGTGATCTGGAGCATCTCTCGCATCCCCGGACCACCCCGTGGCCCCTCGGTACGGATGACGACCACATCGCCCTTGCGTAACCGATGTTCGAACAGGGCATCGAGAGCAAGCTGTTCGCCGTCGAACACGCGGGCCGGACCCTCAAAGACGTCAAGCGAGATACCAGCCGTCTTGACCACCGCGCCCCCAGGGGCAAGGTTTCCCCGCAGGATGGCGATTCCCCCTTCGGGGGCGATGGGCGATGTCAACGGTCGAATCACCATCTGATCATCGGGAAATGTGATGCCGGCGAGGTTCTCGCCCATGGTCTTTCCGGTAACAGTCAACACGTCGCCTTCGAGCAAACCCTCGTCGAGCAGTGCTTTGAGCACCACCGGCACTCCCCCGATCCCGTCGAGGTCCACCATGTGGAAGAGTCCAAAGGGCTTGAGATCGCCGATGTGTGGTGTGTGGCGAGAGATACGGTCGAAGTCCTCGAGATCGAGCTCTACTCCGGCCTCGCGGGCGATGGCGAGAAGGTGGAGCACTGCGTTCGTGCTACCGCCCAGAGCCATCACCGCGGTGATGGCGTTTTCGAACGCGGGGCGGGTCATGATTTGACGAGGGCGGACATTGGCGTCGAGCAGCGACATCACCGCTTTCCCTGATCGACGGGCATAGTCGTCGAGCCGGCTGTCGTCGGCAGGAACCGCGGCCGAGCCAGGAAGCGACATCCCGATCGCCTCCCCCACCGAAGCCATCGTGTTGGCCGTGAACATTCCGGCGCAAGAACCGATCCCAGGACACGCGTGGCGCTCGATCTCGCCCAGCTCTTCGAGATCGATCTCACCGATCGAGTGCGCTCCAATCGCCTGGAAGACATCGACGATCGAGATATCCCGGTCCCGATGCCGGCCGGGGCGGGAAGATCCGCCGTAGAGGAAGACAGACGGAAGGTTGGTGCGGGCGGCCGCCATCAACATCCCCGGCAGCGATTTGTCGCAGCCGGCGATGGAGACCATGCCATCGAAGCGCTCGCCGTGCATGACCAGCTCCACCGAATCGGCGATGACTTCCCTGCTCACCAGCGAGGAGCGCATCCCTTCGTGACCCATCGAGATCCCGTCGGAAACGGCGATGGTCGTGAAAATCAAGCCCACTCCCCCCGCCTCCTTCACCCCTACCTTCGCCTCGGCGCACAATCTCGGCCCCGACAGGTTGCACGGGGTCACTTCGTTGCCGGCCGAGACGAGACCGATCTGCGGCTTGTCGAAGTCCTCGTCGGTCAATCCAACGGCGCGAAGCATGGCCCGAGCGCCCGCTTTGGCCGGGCCCTCGGTTACGTCCTGAGAGTGGATCTTGGGGCTCATTCCGTCGATCCTACGCCCGCCCCCGGTGCGGTTTCCCTCGCCGGAAGCACCGCCGGGTATCTTTTCTAGGTGAACATCCCCACCCTGCCACAGGTCGAGTTCGCCATACCCCCGACCTATGCCCGAACGGTGGAACTGGCGTACAACCTCTGGTGGTCGTGGAATTACACCGGCACCAGTCTCTGGTCGAACCTCGACCCAGTGGCCTGGGATCACACCCACAACCCGATCGACCTCTTGGAGTCCATCGCCCCCGGGCACTGGCAGGTGATCAATCAGGTCGAGGCCGTCCAGGAGCGATACCAGGCTGCCCTATCCGACTTTGATCAGTACCTGGCGGCCGAAGACAGCTGGTACCAGCGACAGGAACAGAGACTCTCGGGACCGATCGCCTATCTCTGCACCGAGTTCGGCATCCATGCCTCGGTTCCCTTCTACTCCGGCGGACTCGGCATCCTCGCCGGAGACCATCTCAAATCCGCCTCCGACTTGGGCCTCCCGCTGGTGGCGGTGGGGCTTTTGTTTCGCCGGGGTTACTTCCGCCAGGAGATCGAGGCCGAAGGAGAGCAGCAGCACATCTACCCCGCCCTCGATGTCCGGCGGTTGCCGGTGCGCCCGGTCGCCTCCGCCACCGGTGGCCAGCTCAAGGTCGAGGTGGAGTTTCCCCACGGCCCGGTAAAGGTGGCGGTTTGGAAGCTCGACGTGGGCCGGGTGCCGCTCCTGCTGCTCGACACCGACATCGAGGAGAACGACGTCAGTGACCGTCCGATCACTCACACCTTGTACGTCAGGGGCCGGGCGATGCGGTTTTGTCAGGAGATGATCCTCGGGATCGGAGGAGTGCGAGCGCTCGACGCCCTCGGCATCAAACCCGCCGTATGGCACATCAATGAAGGTCACGCCGCTCTCGCGCTGCTCGAGTTGGCTCGCGAGCGCATCGCCGGCGGCGCCGATCTGGCAACGGCGATGAAATCCATCAAACAGCAAACCGTGTTCACCCTCCACACCCCGGTGCCCGCCGGCAACGAGGTTTTCGAACGCGGTATTGCCGATCACTACCTGCGTCCGTTCATCGCCGAGATGGAGAACGGAACCACCGACCTTTCCGAGCTCGGCGTGGCCCGCGACCAGGCAAGCTTCGATCTGGGCGCCTTCGCCATCCAGATGTCCTCAATTGTCAACGGGGTCAGCAAACGACATGCCGAGGTCGCAACCCGCGATTGGGAGTACCTCATCGGCGGACCGGCAGCAGCCGTTACGAATGGCGTGCACACTCCCTCGTGGATCGGACGTGATGCCGGCCGCATTCTCTCCGAGACTTTCGGGACCAATTGGCCATCGGATCTTCTGCTGGATCCCGAAGGCCCACAACATCTGGCTGCTCTGACCCTCGCCGACATCTGGGCCAATCATCAGAAGCGAAAGGAAATCTTCACCACCTTCGCCCGCGGACGCCTGCGCCGACAGCTCGCCCGCCACGGCGCCTCTCCAGAAGAACTCCGTGAGGTGGAAACGATGCTGCCCAACGACTGCCTCACCCTCGGCTTCGCTCGACGCTTCGCCGCCTACAAACGAGCGACGCTCATGTTCGACGACCTGGACCGGTTTCAGGCTTTGGTGACCAATCCGGCGCGGCCCGTCCAGGTGGTGTTTGCTGGTAAAGCTCATCCCGCCGACCGTCAGGGCCAGGATTTCATCAAACGGATCGTCGAGCTCTCCAAGCTGCCGGAGCTACGCGGACATGTATTCGTGCTGGAGGACTACGACGCCCGGATGGCCCGTTTCATGGTTCAGGGATGTGACGTCTGGGTCAACAATCCTCGGCCGCCGATGGAGGCGTCGGGCACGTCGGGGATGAAGGCGGCCATCAATGGCACTCTCAACCTCTCCGTGCTCGATGGTTGGTGGGTGGAAGGTTTCAACGGTCACAACGGCTGGGCTTTCGGATCTTCCGGCGGCGGCGACGACCATGGCCGTGAGGACCGCGAAGACGCCGAGGCCATGTACCGGCTGCTGGAAGAGGAGGTGAGCCCGCTCTTCTACGATCGTGACGAGGAGGGGATGCCGGTGGGCTGGGTGGAGATGATGCGAGAGGCGGTCATCTCGACCCTGGTGGCGTTCTCCAGTCACCGCATGGTCGCCGAATACTCCTCCCTGGCCTATTTTCCGATGGGTGGCATCACTCAGCCCGGCGACGCATGAGCTGCCAACGCGGCTCTTTCGAGCTCAGGTCGGACTCGGTGGTCTGACTCGCTGAGTACTCGGTCGGCGATCACCGCCTCTGCTAGCGGGCCTCCGAGTCGGGACAAGGACCAGACGGCGTGGACGCGAAGGAGCCAATCGGGATGGCCGGCGTAGGGAGCGACCACCGCGGCCAGGGAACCAAGGCCTGAGTTGCCGGCTGCGATCAACGCGTTACGCCTGATGATCCGGGGATCGCGGTTGGGGATGAACCAGTGCCCGAACAGTTCGAGCAAACGCTGATCGGCAACCGACAGGATCTCAGCCAGGGAGAAGCGGATCCCCTCCGAGGAAGCCGGCACCCGCTGGCCAGGGGGACAGGCCTCGAGGCATGCGTCGCAGCCGTAGATGCGATCCCCCATCGCCTCCCGGAACTCAACCGGAATGACGCCGGGAGCCTGGGCCCAAGCTGCCAGGCAGCGGCGGGCGTCGAGAAGACCGGGTGTTACCAGGGCCCCCGTCGGGCAGGCCGGGATGCACGCCGAGCAGCTTCCGCAATCTCGACTCATCGGCTGGTCGGGGGCAATAACGGCGTCCGTTACGACCGAACCGAGGAGGAACCAGGGGCCCAGGCCCGGCGCCAGCACCATGGTGTTCTTCCCCCACCAGCCGAGTCCGGCTCGGACCGCCACCGCCCGGTCGACGAGACGATTGTCGTCCACGAGCACTTCGGCTTGAAAGCCCGCATTCCCCAGGACCTGGGCCACCTTTGAGAGCGCGGTCCGTATAGGCGCGTATCCGGGGGCACGGGCGGCGCCCGAGACCCGGGTCGTTCCCGGGATCGGCGCCCCGGCCCGGGCGGGGGCGTATGGAAAGGCCCCGACGACAATCGTCTCCGCCCAGGGAAACGACAGCCGGGGCGTGGTGGCGAGATCTGGATCGTTAAAGGTGAAACCGAGCCGGCCGGAGGCACCGCTTCGCCGTCGGGACTTGAGGTCGTCGCTGACCCCCGGAAACGGCTCGGCCGAGGTGAACCCAATCCGCGCCAGTCCAGCCCGGCTCCCGATCACGAGCAACCGCTCCCGAAGGTCCATGGCAGACCATTGTTGCTAGCCGGTTTCCGAAAGTGGATCCGACGGTGCGAGTCGCAATCTCAGCCGGGGAACGAGCCCCTCTTCGGCGAGGATCTCGAGGGCTTCGATCTCCTCGTCTTCTAGGTCGAAAGGTCGCGGGGTATCGAGAAGGAATGTGACGACGCAGTCGTCGCAGGCCTCGGTGTCCTTTGCTACGCAGATGTGACAGTCGATATGCATCGCCCGAACATACGGGAGGGGTGGGACAGAAAATCGGGCACCGACGTCAACCCGCGTGCAGGAGGCCGTGGAAACCACGGCCTATGCATTGGGTTCGGTATTAGAGGGGGCCGAGGTCGGAGCTGGGGAGCCAGGCGATGTCGGGAGGGAAGAACAGGTCGAGGGTCCAGTCCGCAGCCACCCGGGCCTTGCGCAGAGTGGTGGGCAACTGCAGCAGGTAGTAGCTCCGCCAGAGAAACCACCCAACCAACCCTGAGACCGGGATCCTCATCACCCTGCCGACGGCGTTGCGATGACCGAGCGAAACCAGCTCTCCCTTGGTCTGGTAGGAGAACGGCGCCACGGTTCGACCCGTTTCGATGACGTCGAGATGCTTCCCCAGATACTTCCCCTGGCGGAGGGCGAACTGGGCGGTGGGGGGCGAGAATCCACCCTCACCGGTGGGCGAAAGGGCGGCGTCGCCCACCGCATAGACGCCGTCTCGCGACGCGCGGAAATGGCCGTCGACTCCGATCTTGCCGCCATCGGTCGCAAGCCCTGTTCGCGCCAGAAGCGGGTGCGGTTTGATCCCCGCCGCCCAGATCACGGTTCCCGCCTCCACAAAATCGCCGTTTTCGAGCTGGATGCCTTCGGGGCTCACCGCGGTGACAGCCGATCCCAAGACGAGCCGCACACCACGTTTGGCGAGTGCCCTCGCCGCCGATTTCGAAAGCGCAGACGTAAGGGCGGGGGTGACGCGATCGACCGCATCCACCAGGGTGACCTGGGGAGGGGGTCCGTCGCGATAGAAGCGCCGATGAACCTCGCGGAGGAAGTCGGCCAGTGCCGCGGTCAACTCCGCTCCGGAGAATCCGGCCCCGACGACGGCCACCGACACGCTGCCCTCGGCTTCCATCTTGGCCAGGATTCGATTTCTGATCCGCAGTGCATCGACGATCGTCTTGAACGGGAGGGCGTGTTGGTCGGCTCCCATGACGCCGTAGGTATTGCTCACCGAACCTAACGCCAGCACCAGTACGTCGGCGCTGATGGATTCCGTCACCTCTCCGAAAAGGCGGTTGACGACCATCGTGCGGGATGAGGAGTCGATGGACTCGATAATCCCTTGAACTAATTCGGCCCCAGGGGCGAGCTGGCGAACTGGAGCAATGATGTGGCGGGGATCGACATCGCCAACCGCCGCCTCGGCCAGCATCGGGGTGAAGAGCAGAAAATTGTCGGCGTTGACGATCACCACCTCGACGCCTGCTTTTCGGGCCAGGCCCCGCGCCACCATTGATCCTGAGAAGCCGCTTCCGGCGATTAAAACCTTCATTGGAGCCAGTCGACCAGTGCTTCTCCCCAAAGCCCGATCGCGCCCGAGCGACCGGCCTCCTCCCGAACCCGCCGATCCGACGTGATGACCACCAGCGACGGCTCTTTCCTCGCCAACTCGATCAAAGCCTCGTCGGCCGAAGCGGGAAAACGCACCTCGACTTGGGGATGCGTTCCCCGATAGGTCCCGGCCACATCGAAACGGGAATCGAAGAGAACCAGGAGCTTTCTCTTCCCGACCGAGCGGTGCGAAAGCCGGCCCACCGCCGCTTCGACCTGGCCGCGTTCCTTCCGGCCCGGCGGGTTCTTGAGCTGGAAGGCGAGATTCCAACCATCGACCGCCACCGTGATCGGCCCCGGGTAAGACAACAGCCACTCGATGGCGGCGGCAGAGTCGGGACGGACTCCGGTTGGAATCGACGGCGGTCCGCCCGGCTCTCTCTCCGAACGGGCGGGGGGTGCTGCGGCCCCGGCGGGAGCCAGGGACAAAGCATGCAGCCGGTCATCGAGATCACGCGCCAGGTCGAGCGGCGCTCGCCGCATCCCTCCGGCGGTTACCGTCGGGGGAGTCGACTTGGCCGTCCGGCGTCTGAGCAGAGAGTCGAGGCGCGCCTGCAGTTGCTCTACTTCCGTCAATAGCTTCTCCCGAGCCGCCTCGGAGGTAGCCAGGTCTTTCTGGGTTGAACTCAAGGTGGCTCGCAGCTTCTTGAGCTCGAGCTCTGAGTGGTTGGATTCCGCCTTCTTGGTCGGAGCTTGTCCTATCGGCCGGGTCGTCCTGCGTAATTGACGCCGCAGGCTCTGGATCTCACCTTTGGCCGCCGCGAGGTCCTCCTCGATTACGCGCCGGGATTTTTCGGCGCGGGCGATCTCGGCCTTCTCCGCCAAGTCCGTCAGACGCTCCTCCCACCCCGGTTCCCGTCCGAGGAACTCGATCGAGGCGATGTCTGACCCCACCTCATCGCCCAGCTCCTCGAGGGCGATCTCCCGCAGCCACTCGTTCCGGTTGAGCTCAGCGACGAGACTCGCGGCCAGCGGCGCGGGAAGCCTCCCCGATCTCTTGGCCACCGCCCTGACCCGGGCCGGAATCTCCTCCTCGTCGAGCCTTCCCAGAGCCTTTCGAGCCGCCGCCAGAGCGGTGCCGAGCAACGCAGGATTGAATGAGTTGGCGACCGACACTGTCTCGATATAATGGTGGCGAGAGATGACCTACCAGATCCTCGTACTTCCGTAGCGCATACGCCCTAACTCTGGCGTGTGCGCCTCCACGACCCTCCCCACCGGGAGGGTTTTTGTTTCCCGCCCAAAGC
The DNA here is from genome assembly GCA_035250485.1 of Acidimicrobiia bacterium. Lineage (GTDB taxonomy): Bacteria > Actinomycetota > Acidimicrobiia > Spongiisociales > ZC4RG35 > JACCTH01. The sequence goes on along the minus strand of DATFFB010000220.1, from coordinate 2,359 downwards.
CAGACCCAGAGGACCCCATGACCAAGAGCCCGCAAAAAACTTCATCGAAAATGACCGGGGCGCAAGCTCTGATCGCCTCGCTCGAACATGAAGGGGTCGATGTTGCCTTCGGCGTTCCTGGCGGGGCGATTCTCCCGGCATATGACCCGCTGCTCGACTCCTCGATTCGTCATGTCCTTGCCAGACACGAGCAGGGCGCCGGCCACATGGCCGAGGGATACGCCTGGGCCACCGGCAAGGTTGGGGTCTGCATCGCCACCTCGGGCCCTGGCGCCACCAATTTGGTTACCCCCCTCGCCGATGCTCTGATGGACTCGGTACCCCTGGTGGCCATCACCGGCCAGGTACCGACCACCTCCGTCGGAAACGACGCCTTTCAGGAGGCCTACACCACCGGCATCACGATGCCGGCGACAAAGCACAACTACTTCGTCACCGATCCGGGCGAGATCGCCTCGGTGATCCACGAAGCCTTCCATATTGCGTCCACCGGCCGACCCGGTCCGGTCCTGGTGGACATTCCCAAGGACATCCTCAACCAGAGCACGTCCTGGATGGAACCGGGGGAGCTGTCGCTCCCCGGGTACAGGCCGACGGTGGAGGGCCACCCCCGCCGCATCAAGGAGGCTGTCGAATTGATCAGTCGCGCCAAGCGGCCGGTCCTTTATGTGGGCGGAGGGATCATCAAGGCGAATGGCTCCGTCGAGTTGCGCCAGTTCGCCGAGCTTGCCGGCGTTCCCGTAGCCACCACGCTCATGGGGCGGGGAGCCTTCCCCGACTCCCATGCCCTCGCCCTCGGCATGCCAGGGATGCATGGCACCTATACCGCCATCACCGCGATCCAAAAGGCTGACCTCCTGATCGCCATCGGAGTTCGTTTCGACGACCGGGTGACGGGGAACCCAAAGTCCTTCGCTCCCCACGCCCAAGTGATCCACGTCGACGTCGATCCGGCCGAGATCGGCAAGGTTCGAGCCGCCGAAGTCCCGATCGTTGGCGACTGCCGGCGGGTTCTCTCACAACTGATCGCCGCCTGGGGCGAGCGGGAAACACCCGATCGATCGGCCTGGCTCGAGGTCATCGCCCGCTGGCAAAAGGACCATCCGCTGCAGTACCAACAGGACCCAGATGGGCCCATCAAGCCCCAATTCGCCATCGAGGAGCTCTATCGCCTGACAGGGGGAGACGCCACCATCGTCGCCGGAGTCGGCCAGCACCAAATGTGGACGAGCCAGTTCTGGCACTTCGACCGCCCACGTCGCTGGATCAATTCCGGCGGTCTCGGAACCATGGGCTTTGCGGTCCCGGCCGCGATCGGAGCCAAGGCCGGCGCTCCCGGGGACCTGGTCTTTGCGGTGGATGGTGACGGGTGCTTCCAAATGACCTGCAACGAGCTGATCACCGCCTCAACCGAAAAGATCCCGATCAAGGTTGCGGTCTTCAACAACGGAGTCCACGGCATGGTCACCCAATGGCAGCGGCTCTTTTACAACGGACGGTTCTCGCAGACGTTCCTGGGAGATGGAGTGGACTACGCCAAGTTGGCCGAGGCGATGGGTTGCGTGGGATTGCGGGCCGAGAGCCCTGACGAACTTGGACCAACGTTTGAGAAGGCCCTTTCCATCGACGACAAGCCAGTGGTGATCGACGTCGTGATCGACCGCGAGGAGATGGTGTTTCCGATGGTGCCGGCGGGGGGCTCGAACGACGAAGTCATCCTTGGACCGACCGAGAAGGTCATCTCTCCGGCGAGTGACCTGCCATGAGGCAGACATCAGACATCAGATATCAGACATCAGATCTGAAATCTGACAGCCCGGCGCAGCCGGGTGGTCTGAAATCTGAGATCTTCCGATGAATCACACGCTGAGCGTCGTCGTCGAGGACAAGCCCGGGGTACTGGCCCGGGTCTCCTCCCTGCTGGCCCGGCGGGGATTCAACATCCACTCCCTCGCCGTCGGACCCTCGCATGAAGATGGCATGTCGCGGATGACGGTCGTGGTCGAGGCTGATGACGTCGAACAGGTCAAAAAGCAACTTCACAAGCTCATCAACGTGGTCAAGATCTCCGAGTTCGATCCCGAGACATCGATCGAACGCGAGATCATGCTCGTACGGGTCACCGGGGGCGCCGGCAAGCGGGGCGAGATCCTCGAGATCGCCACCATTTTCTCGGCCATTCCCGTCGACGTCGGGCATAGCGCGATCACCTTTCAGATCGCGGGGGAACCCCGCAAGGTGAACGACTTCCTCGAGCTGGTCCGGCCCTACGGTTTGGTCGAGCTGGTCAAGTCCGGCCGGGTGGCCCTCTCGCGAGAGCCCAAAGGCAAACCGGCGCCGCGGCTACGGGCCGTTAACT
>DATFFB010000219.1:0-17397 GCA_035250485.1 Acidimicrobiia bacterium | reverse complement strand
AAGACGACCAGATCTTCGGCGGGATCACCAACACCAACCTCGACATCGGAACGATCTGGTATCCGTCGTCGGGATTTCTCAGCCAGCGCGGCATCCTCATCGGCTACTACAACTACTTCGACCAGGCACTGTCATATGACGAGTTGTCGCCGACCGAGCGCATCGAGCGCTCCATCGTCCAGGGGAGCAAGGTTCACGGCGAGGTCTATGCCCGCGAATTCCAGACCGGCTTCTCGGCGCAATGGAGCCGGATCAAATACAGCGAAGGGGGCTGGGCGCTCTGGGCCGACCGGGGCGAAAACTACCGACTTCTGACCCAGCCTCAGGGCCGGGTCTATTTCGCCGGAGACCATCTCAGTTACGTCACCTCCTGGCAGCACGGTGCCTTCGAATCGGCTCGGCAGGCGGTCATCGACCTCCACCAACGGGTACTCAGTGCGTGAGCGAGTGAGGCCCTTGCTCCAATCGAGAAGCCGATGGTGGCTGCTGCTTCTCGTTCTTTTGATTCCGCTGGCGATGGTGATCTTCGACTCCGACGGCTTTGTCACCACGCCAGCGGCCTTGCCCAGTTCGACCACCCTCCCACCTCTACCGGAGGTGGAGCTCTCCGAGCAGGGCTTTGGATTCGTTTCCTTCGGACAGCCCGCTGACACCGTCCTGGCCAAGGTTTCGGAGTTGTTCGGAGCCCCGGTGGAGGATGTCGACCAACCCTGCGGCGGCGAGGCCGGTCGCTGGACACGTTGGGGCAATCTGAGTGCCCTGAGCCGCGAGGGGGCGTTTGTCGGATTCATTGCTGGCATCTACTACCCAGAGGATGCCCCGCCGATTGGGGTGCGGACCGAGGAGGGGCTTTCGCTCGGCGCCAGCGCCCGAGAACTTCTGGACTTGTACGGAGACCGGGTCGCCTTCTCCGAACCTGAGGAAGGGTTCGAGGATTCTGAGGTGAGATCCTTCGGAATCAACGGCTACCTGCTCGGCCAATCCTCAGAAGGGATCGGGGGCTATTTGGAGGGAGATCTCGAGACGGGAACGGTGATCACCATCGTCGGAGGCGACCTATGCAGCTTTCCTCCCGGAGCATGAGCTGCCTACTTTATGGCCGTCCCCACTGCGACTAGCCGAAACGAAACTTCTGAACGGCTAACCGCGAGCAGCCGCCTCCAACTCGGCGACATCGAGCTTCTTCATCTTGAGCATGGCTTCCATCGCCCGGTCGGCGCTGGCCCGATCGGGATCGTTCAGCAACTCGTACAAGGCGGTGGGGACGATCTGCCACGAGACTCCGTACTTGTCCTTGAGCCACCCGCACACCTCGGACTCGGGAACCGCCGAGAGCTTGTTCCAGTAGTGATCGACCTCCGCCTGATCCTTGCAGTTGACGACGAACGAGATCGACTCGTTGAACGTGAACTGATGATCCTGGGCGCTATCCATGGCGGTGAAATCCTGGCCAAAGAGCTTGAAAGGTCCGAAGGCAATGGTCCCTTCCTTTTCCGGCTCCTGGTCCTTGGTGTAGCGAAACGGTTCGCCTACTTCGGAACCCGGGAAAACCGAGGTGTACAACCCGATTGCTTCCTCGGCCTGGCCCGCCCGCTCACCTACGAACATGAGCGAGGGAGTGATCGACGTCGCTGGCGGCTGCCACGCCAAGTAGATCTGCCAGGAGAGCCCATAACGGTCGGCCAGCCACCCGTAGCGATCACTGAACGGGTAGGCGCCGAGCGGCATGAGGACCGAGCCATCCTGGGAGAGCTCGTCCCATAGGGCGTCAACTTCTTCCTTGCTCCCACAATTGGCGAAGAACGAGATCGACGGATTGAACTTGAACTCAGGACCGCCATTGAGAGCGGTGAACTTGAAGCCGTCGAGCTCGTAGTCGACGGTCATCACCTGCCCCGGCTCCTGACGATGAATGTCCCGACCCGCCTCCGAGTAACGAAGCGATTCCCTGATCCGGGAATTCTTGAAAAGCGACGTATAAAGCTTGGCCGCTTCTTCAGCTTGGGTGTCGAACCAAAGACTGGGAACGATCTTCTGTTCCATGGTTTCCTCCCTCTGAACACATGCCGACAGCTGGATCGGCAACTGACCACCATATTGCTCCCGGTGAACAATGGCTTCCGCAGGCTGTTGGTCGATTGATTGGAAAATAGCCGGTAGCCGCTGCCGTGGCAGCACACGGGGTGTCGCAAAGGGATAGCCCGTTGACGCTATTTGGACAAAGGCGTCAGGCGAGGACCCGCCACTCCACGGATTGGATATCCATGGGTTCGTTGATGCCTTTGAGCGTGACCGAGCGAGGCTCGCTCACTTGGTAGGGAATGGCACCAGCGGCGCTCAAGAGCGCTTTCGACACGACGATCTCTTCTCGCTCGGCGATCGCTCCCACCCGGGCGGCCGCGTGGACACCATGTCCCGAGTAGTCGGCTCCCTCGCGAGTGGCCTCGGCCACATGGAGCCCGATGCGAACCCAGGGGGCGAAGCCGTGTTCGCGCCGATGTGCTTCGAGCCTTCTTTGAATCGACACGGCGCAGTCGATTGCGGAGCGAGCGTCCTCGAAGGTGGCAAAGAACCCGTCCCCGGTATGACGGACTTCCTCGCCTCCGTGCTTGCGGATTGTCTCGCGCAGGGTGCGGTCGTGCCAGTGGAGCAGGTTCTCCCAGGCGGCGTCGCCGATCAGGGAGATCAGATCCGTCGAGGTGACGATGTCGGTGAACATGAAGATCGTCGTCACCCTCTCGCCCCGCACGGTCGCAGTGTCTCCGGTTAGCTGCTGCACTCGCCGGAGGTCATGGGTTGCCCCCAGCTGGCTGAAAACCGAAGCTGCCGCCCCAAACTCCAACTCAGCAGCCCTCGTCTTTCCCTGTTGAAGGCGGGCTTGACCGAGCAAGAAGCGGGCCTGGGCACTTTCGTAAGGCAACCCCACCTCCTGCCAAAGGCGCCACGCTCGCCCGAGCGCGGCCACGGCCTCATCGAAGTGTCCTTCGGCCAACTCAAGCGATCCCCGACACGTCAGCGAGGTCGCCTCCCAGGTAGGACCTTCGTACAGATGGGCGGTTTCTTCCAACTCGGCCACGCATCGCCTGGCGGTCTCGAGGTCTCCGGCGGCAATGGAGATCTCGACTTGCGCAGGGAGCAAGTGGGCCCGGGAGAGGCTGTCGGCCGCGGGAGACGCCGCACTGACCCCTTCGGGCCGCCCGACCGCTTCTGCGATCGACTTCATCGCTTCCTCGATTTGTCCTTTGTCCAGCAACAACAACGAAAGTCCCGGCTGACCGTCGTGGCCGTATTCATAGGCCTTGAGAAAGGCTTCCTCGGCACTGATGAAATCACCCATCCGTCGCCGCACCTCGCCGATCTCGTACTGGGCGAAGCCGATCCCGTCCATGATGTGAAAGCGTTCCAAGTCGATGCAGGCGTGGCGCGCATCCCGCTCGGCCTCTGTCCATGAGCCGCGCAGTCGCTTCAATTCCGCCCGGTGAACCTGACAGATGCCGGTGTAACCACCCACCGCATGGGCAAGCATCCAGCGATCGGCCTTGTCGGTCCATTCGCCCGCCCGTCGGTAATCCCCGAGATTGCGGCAGACGGCGATGGTGTTGCAATAGACATCCCCCGCCGCCCTGAGATCGCCACCTTCCGAGGTCGCCACCACAGAGGCCTCGTCCATCATCTTGAGCCCCGCCCGCCAATCGCCGGCGTGGACCATGCCGATCCCTTTGAAGCTCATGCCCAGGGCCTCGATTCCGGCCACCCCAAAGCGACGACCCAAAGCGATGGCTTGGTCGGCGAGAGAGATTGCCCGATCTGGGTCGTGGTCCACCATCAGCGCCTTGGCGACGTAGATAACTGTGAGCCAGCCGTGCCCGATCGACTCTGGCTTGCCCTCGAGCACCCGTTCCACTCGGGAGATCCAGCCGCCGGCCACCGATACCGACAGCCGCCGTAGCGCGAAGTACGCCAGGCGGGCTCCGATGCTGGCCGCCTCCGAGTAACGCTCTTCGCGTTCGAAGCCGACGAACGCGCGCTCAAAAACCTCGATTGCATCGTCCGGTCGCCCGGCCCACCACATGGCGTCGGCCAAGAGCACGAGGTCGTCGGAAGAAAGGCTCGCGTCGCCAACGGCTTGGAGGGCGGTCACCGCCTCTGACCACTGATTCTTGCGGACGGCTTCTCGACCCACCTCTAAAAGGTCCGACACCACTTCTCTTTCAACCGATTGGCGGAACCCTAGCCAAGGCTTGGACAGCGGCCCAGAGCCTCTCTCCTTGGCACAACGAAGGCGGTAGGGTGGCCCGGTCGTGGCCCGCTTCCTTGTGGTGGCGCATCAAACGGCCGACAGCCCCGAACTCTCGGCCGTGCTTCGTCAGCTTGTTGACCGCGACCCGACATCCTCCTTCGTCCTCCTGGTCCCGGCAACGCCGGTCCAACACGTCCGCGGCTGGACCGAGGGAGAAGCAGCGGCCGTCGCCCTGGAAGCCGGAGAAAAGGCTGGCAAGCGACTTGAGGGTCAAGGGGTCAAGTTGGAGGCGATTCGAGTGGGCGACCAGGATCCGGTCGAAGCCGCCGCCGACGAATGGAACGAGCATCCCGAGTACGACCGCCTGATTCTTTCCACCTTCGCCAAAGGGGCCTCGCGCTGGTTGCGGGGCAATGTCGTCACCCGCCTCGAGAAGCGGTTGCCGATCCCGGTGACGCACGTGGTCTCTGCGGACCGATAGGTACTAAGGCGCGACGCTGTCGCCGCTCCCGTTACTGTCCCCATTCCTCCGGAGGCTCCTGGCGGCCGGGAGCGAAGTGCCAGTACTCGCGGAGCCGTCGACAAAGACCGTTGTCGTCGAAGTCCAGCAGCAGACAGCCAGGCAACGTGGTTTCTTCCCCCTCTACTCGCATCGTGGTCCAGAACTCGACCGCTACCCGTGCCCCGTCGGCAAACGGCTTTCCCATCCGCACCTGCACCTCATCCTGGGAACTGGTGACTGACTGCCAATAGGCCTCGATCCCCTCCCGGCCCTGGTGAGGCTCCTCGAGGATGTTCGACCGATAGGTGGCATCGGGCGTAAAGAGCATGGCTGCCATCGCCGGATCTCGTTGCTCCCACGCCACCCGGTACCCCTCCACCCATAGCTCCAGGTTTTCAGGCATTGCTCTCCTCTCTTGCAACGTGACCATAAAACAAGAGTTCCCGGGCTCGGCGCCCGGGAACTCTCGGCAAGCGATCTGAACAGCGAGCTAAGGAGCGGCGACGACGTCGAAGAGCCCGACGAAGCCCAACTTGTAGTGCGGAGTGCCATCAGGAGTCGGAATCGGGCAAAAGTAGCCGTATTGCCCGGGGGTGTTGAGATCAAATTGCTTCTGATGATCCTGACCCGGCTTCGAGAATACGAACCCGGCCTCGAACACACCCGCCGGTATCGGCCCTCCGGCGTTGACGCTGTCGATCAGGGCGATGAACTGTGCTTCGGTGATGCCCTCCGCCAGCCCGCCCACTGCGATCAGCACATGGGGTCCGATCGAATTGTTGGCCAACCCGACCTTGTAGGTGTCCGCCGGGACGACCGGTGGAACCGTCGCCACTATGAAGTTGATCGTGTCTCCGACGAATTGGTCGCTAACCGTTATCTGATACTTGACCGGCGCTGCCGCCCCCGCCGCCGGTGCGGTGGCAACGACAAACGCCATCGATAGGGCCGCCACCAGCAATAGACGACGCGCCCGCCCACTCCCTTGCATTCCATCCTCCCTCTGCGGTTCCCCGCCCTTCCAGTTGCGGGTGAGATTACCTGCTCGGGATCAGCTCCGCGGGGTCGACTCCATCAATCGTCGCCTAGCCGCACGCGACGAAAGGTGAAGTACAGCACCAAGTCGTAGACGGCTTTGAGTCCGCCGGCGATGACAAAAGGCAGACCCGTAGCCATGCCCATCGACCACGAGGCCAGCACAGGTCCGGCTGGCCTCACTAGGTGGCGGGCACCATTGGTGTAGCCAGCCGCGGCTGTTCGTTCGGCAGGGTCGACCAGTTCCGCCACGTAAGCCTGGCGAGCGGGAACATCCATCTGTGAGAGCACCGAGCGTGCGAGGAGCAACGCGATCGCCCAGCCCAACGAGGGAGCGAGTGGAATCAGCGCGAGGAGCACGTTCGAGGGAAGGTGACTAAAGACCATGGTGTTCAGCAAACCAAAGCGGTTTCCGAGCCAGCCGGCAGCCACCGATGACGCAGCTTGCAGCAGCCCGACCCCGAAGAACACCAGTCCCATCATCTCGGCACCGGCACCGAACTCGCGCCCGAACCAGAAGACGATAAAGCTGCCGACGATGAATCCTCCTGCGAAGGCGTCCAGAGAAAAGAGGGCCGCCAGGCGCCTGACTGCGCCCTTTGACCTCTGCAAGCCGCGGACGACACCCGGATGAGGCGATGACACTTCGATCATGGCGCTAAGCCGCCGGGCGCTGAAGATGCATACGACGGCACCCAAGGGCATCAGCAACAACCACCGTTGATCGGGCGGCAGTCCGGGAAGGAGATCGCGGAGCGCACTAGGACCGCCAGCGGTCAAGGAGCCAATCGCTCCGGCCAGATAGGCGACGGCGTTATAGCGGCCGTAGACCCGGCTTCTCTCGGCTCTCGGTGCCTCCGCCAACATTGCCTGCTCGAGCGACGTAATCGGTCCGGCCTCATTGGGATCGGTAGAGAGCGTGCCCGTGAGGGCTGCCAGGATCAGAAGCGGGAGAAAGTCGGTGAGGGCAAACACCGTCCCTGCCAATCCCATGACCACCAAGAGAAACACGTAGGCGCGACGGCGGCCACGCGCCTCGCCGAACCGGCCGACGACGAGGGAGGAAACGGCCATCCCCAGGAGCATCGCCGTGAAGATCGCCCCCACCGCCACGGAGTCGAGGCCGCTGGCAGCCAAAGAGGATCCGATCAGGATGCTGCTGAATCCGTAGAGGAAGGCGCGTACCGCCTGCACCGAAAATATCAGGCGGACATCGGAGATCGGAGCGGTGACTTTCATGGTCAGGGGGACTGCGTCGGCGAGGCCCAACTCAGGATATGAGCGCGAGGTAATACCGTTCCGTAATGCTTCCGTTGCGCCCTCCGATCGAACCGATGCTGGCTCGGTTGGTGGACGACCTCCCGCCTGGTTGGCTCTATGAGCCCAAGTGGGATGGGTTTCGAGCCCTCATCTTCTATGACGGAGAAGATGTCGTGATGGAGAGCCGCAACTCGCGGCCGCTGGCCCGGTACTTCCCCGAGCTGGTGAGCGCGATCACGAACTCGCTTCCCAATCCGTGCGTGCTCGATTGCGAAATCGTCGTCCCCAGCCCCGAGGACGGCCGGCTCGATTTCTTCGCTCTCCAGCAGCGCATGCATCCGGCCTCGAGCCGCGTCAACCTACTGGCTCAACAAACCCCGGCCACGCTGATCGCCTTCGACGTACTCGCCGCCAGTAGCGAAGACCTAACGAACCGCCCTTTCCGGGAGCGACGGCAGCGGCTCGAGGAGCTTTTGCACGGGTCCGGGCCTCCGCTAGGCCTCACCCCCATTACCGATGACGAGGACGTGGCGCGCGACTGGTTCGCGTCCTTCGAAGGCGCCGGCATCGACGGGATCATCGCCAAACACCCCGACAGCACCTATCAACCAGGGAAGAGGGTGATGGCCAAGCTCAAACACGATCGCACCGCGGACTGCGTGGTGGTGGGCTACCGCACCCATAAGTCATCTCGGGACGCGGTTGGTTCCCTGTTGCTAGCGGTCTACTCCGATGAGAAAGATCACGAATGGGCGCCGATGTTCGGTGGTTTGGTCCCTATCGGGGTGGCGGCTTCATTCCGTTCCGCCCAACGCCGCGAGCTGTTCGAAACCCTCGCCCCCTATGTGATGGATCTCGCCGACCACCCGTGGGCGGCGTCAGTGGCGGAAGCAGCCGGCCAGCCGGGGAGTCGCTGGAACCCGGAGAAGGATCTCGCCTTCACTCCCCTTCGGCCGGAACTGGTCGCCGAGGTGCGCTTCAATCAGCTCGATGGAGGACGGCTTCGTCACCCGGCGCAGTTTCTGCGCTGGCGACCGGATCGCGATCCCTACTCCTGCCGCTTCGAACAGCTCGAGAAAATTTCGTCGCTTCGTCTTGAGGAAATTCTGAGACGCTGAAGCGGCTCAGCTGGCATATCGCTCCCGCGATCGGGCCCGGGCTTTCTCGGCTTCGATCTCTCGGTTCTTGGGAGGGGCGCTCGTCACCAGCGAATCCACCAGACTGCGCGTGGCGGCGGTGACCGCCTCTACGGCCTTTTCGAAGGCCGCCTCGTTAGCTTGCGACGGCTTGCTGAAACCGCTCACCTTGCGCACGTACTGGAGAGCGGCGTCGGCGACCTCGTCGTTGGAGGCGGGGGGTTCGAAGTTGGAGAGTGGGCGGATATTTCGGCACATGAGGCCAGGGTATCGGTTCTCCGCGCGCAGACCGCTCGGTTTCCGAGCGGTCTGCCTGATAAAAACGATATTCGTGGGGATACGATGACCCCATGGCCCAAGGGTCGCTCAGCGATCATCAGATTCTCGAGCTCGCCTCCCAGCCGACGGTGGCGGTACGGGTGCGCAAGCCGATGGCCGAAGTCAATCTGCGCCAACTCTTTGACACCCAGATGCCTCGCCTTTACCAATTCGCCACCAGCCAGGGACGCTCCCCCACCGGAGCTCCCTACGCCCGCTCCTACGAGTTCGGGCCCGAGATGATCGACATGGAGGTCGGCTTCCCCATCTCCGAACCCATCCCCGGACTGGCAGCGCCCGACGATCAGCTGGAGGCGGTGGGTTCTACGAGCTTGCCCGCCGGTCGCGTCGCCAAGGTGATCCATCACGGGCCTTACCAAACCCTGAGTAAGGCTTACGAGGCTTTCCACGAATGGATCCACGCCCAGGGTGAGGACGACGGAGAAGGTCCCTGGGAGGTGTATGTCCTCGACCCCTCGACGGTCTCGGACTCGAGCCAGCTCCAGACCGAGCTCTACTGGCCGTTGGCTTGATCGTGCGATCCCAGCGCCGGCAGTAGATCGATCTTGCAAACCTTCCTTTTCACCGATATCGAAGGCAGCACCCGGCTCTGGGAGGAGCATCCCGAGCAGATGGCCCCGGCCCTCGCCCGCCACGACGGCATCCTCACCAGCGCAATTGAGAGAGCTGCCGGTCAGGTGATCAAGGCGACCGGCGATGGGATCCTGGCTCGTTTCGATTCCACTCCCGATGCCCTCTCCGCCGCTATCGATGCACAAAAGGGTCTAGGCGCCGAACCGTGGGGGACCCTCGGGTCCCTTCGAGTGCGGATGGGGATCCATACCGGAGAGAGCGAGCAGCGGGATGGTGACTATTTCGGACCAACCATGAACCGGACCGCCCGGATCATGGCCGCGGGACACGGAGGTCAGGTGCTTTTCTCGGCAATGGCCGCTCGTCTGATTGACGGTCGGCTTCCCCCCAGAGCGAATCTGCGCGACCTCGGCATCCATCGACTAAAGGACCTCACCCAACCCGAGCATCTCTTCCAGTTGGTACATGATGAGCTCGAATCAGACTTCCCTGCCCTGACCACCCTGGACTCTCGACCCCACAACCTGCCGCTGCAGGCCACCGAGTTCTTCGGACGTAGCGCCGAGATCTCCACCATCGACGCCATGTTGCGCGCCCCCGGGACCAAGCTCGTCACCATCGTCGGACCGGGTGGGGCCGGCAAGACCCGGCTCGGCCTGCAGGTCGCCGCCGAACAGATCGAGCGTTTCGCCGATGGCGTGTTCTTCGTCGACCTCTCGGCCGAGCGTGATCCCGACGCCGCTTACGAAGCGGTGGCAAGAGCGTTGGCGATCTCGGTTTCGAGCGGCGGAGACCCTTTGCAGATTCTTCGCTCACGCTTGCGCGATAAGGAAATACTGCTGGTTCTCGACAACCTCGAGCAGGTGACGGCAGCGGCGGTGGGTATCTCGGAGCTGATCAACCACGGCCCGGGGCTGAAAGTGATCGTCACCAGCCGCGAGACCCTCAGGGTGCGGGCCGAGCACGTTTTTCCGGTCCCCCCGCTGTCGCTCCCCCACCCCAAGCATTCTGCCGCCGACATCGCCGCCTCCGAGTCGGTGCAGCTCTTCGTCGAGCGGGCGATGGCGGTGCGGCCGGACTTCGCCATCACCGATGCGAACGCCCGGGTCATCGCCGAGATCTGCAATCGCCTCGACGGCCTTCCTCTGGCGATCGAGCTCGCCGCCGCCCGGCTCAACGTCTTCACGCCCGCCGATCTCCTCTCCCGCCTTAGGACCCGCCTCGACGTGCTGGGGGCTGGCGGCCGCGACCTCCCCGATCGCCAACGCACTTTGTGGGGGGCGATCGCCTGGAGCTACGAGCTCTTAGACGACCAGGAGCGGGCCGTCTTCGAGATGATGTCGGTCTTTTCCACCACCCGACTGGCCGCCATCGAAGCTGTCGCATCCAATCTCGGGTATGAATTCGTCATCGACACTCTCGGGGCGCTGGTCGACAAGAGCCTCATCCGCAGCGACGAGAGCGGCGGGTCACAGCACTTCTCCATGCTGCTGATGATCAAGGAGTACGCCGAGACTCTCCTTGCTTCTCAACCTGAGCGCGAGCAGGCCATCCGGCAGGCCCATGCCCTCTATTTCTCGACTGTCACTCAGGGCCTCAAGGAGCGGCTGGCTGGACCAGAGCGGGAATCGGCCCTGGCTGACCTGGTCGCGGAAATTGGCAACTTGCGAACCGCCTGGCGCTATTGGGTTGAACAGGAGAACCTCGAACAGCTTTTCGCCCTCATTGACGGCTTGTGGGCTCTCCACGAAGCCAAGGGCTGGTACCGGGCGGCGATCGAGCTGGCCAGTGACACTCTCGAGGTCCTGGGGCGAGCGGAGCCCTCGGAGGAACTCGCGGCCGAAGAGCTGACGCTTCGGACCAGCCTGGCCCGGGCGGTGATGGCGGTGCGGGGCTACGGGCCCGAGGTCGAGGCGGCTTTCAAGCGAGTGCTGGAGATGTCGAAGGCGAGCGGGCCGGCAGCGCAGCGCTTCCCCGTGATGCGAGCGCTGGCCACTTACTACATGAACCTCACCAACTTCGCCGGCACCGCCGATATGGGTCGGCAGATCCTCGAGCTGGCAGAGCGAGAAAACGACGACTCGATGCGTGCCGAAGGCCATTATGTCTTCGGGGTTGGCACAGCCTTCAGCGGCAATTTCGAAATGGGCCTTCCCCATCTCGAGCGAGCTATCGAGATGTTCGATCCACGGAGGCAGGGGTCCAACCGCTTCCGCTTGGGGCCGAGCACCGGTGTTGTCGCCCGAGTGGCGAAAGGCCTTCTTCTCTGGCAGGGCGGAGCGATTGAGCAAGGCATCAACAGCGTTAGCGAAGGTCTCGAGGTGGCCCGGGAGATCGATCACCCCTTCAGCATCGCCTATGGCATCTATCACAACGGATTCCTCGCCCTGGGGAGGAGCCGCTTCGAGGAGTCGCTGAGTTGGGCCAAGGAGTTGGCGGCGGTGGCCGAGGAGCACGACTATCCCCTCTGGGGCACCCTCGCCAAAGTGCTCGAAGGGGTGTCCCTCACCGCTCTCGGTCAGGCGGAGGAAGGCTTGGCATTAACCGAATCAGCAATCGATCTCTACCGAGGGTTGAGTGCCCCGCCTATCTTCTGGCCGCTCGTGCTCGGCTTGCGGGCGGCGGTTCATGCCTTGGCGGGTCATCTGGAAAGAGCCTTGGAATTGGTCGACGAAGCGTTAGCCGCCGATGTGGAGGGGTCCGATCCCGATCATCTAGCGATGAAGGGCGATTTCCTCCTCATGCTTGCCGATCCCGAAACCGCCGAGCATGCTTACCTTTCGGCAATCGACAGCGCACGGGCCCGAAGCCAAAGGTTGCCTGAGCTCAAAGCACGGACCCGGCTCGTCACGCTGCGCCGAATGACCGGGGGTGAGGACGGCATGGACGAACTGGCCAGCCTCTATTCGACCTTCGACGAAGGCCTCGATGAATTCGACCTAGTGAGGGCCAGAGAATTACTCGACAGCGCCTGATCGCAAAGATTTTCGGGGGGATGCTCGCCTTCATCGTGGCGAGTTGTGCTCGACCACCCGCCATCGAAACGACGGCTACGACCGCTGACTCAAACTCCACGACGATTGCTTCGGTTGCCACAGGCAACGCGACCATCGACTTTGCCGAGGCGGTTGCGATCAGAGTCGTGGAAGGAGCCGATGGCTCGACGTGGGCCGTTTGGGCCGATGGAACCGAGCTCGCTGTGGCCGAGGTCGATCCCGTGTCCGGGTTGGCCGGACCGCCCACCGTGGTAAGCGGGCCCGAGGGCGTAATAAATCATCCCCTCGAGCGGCCGGCCATGGCAATCAGCGCCGAGGGGGAGATCTTTGTGGCCTGGATCAGCGCGGCCGGCAGTGTCTGGCTCGCCGATCTGGCCGAGAGTGGGATCGTCTCGTCGGAGGCGATCAGCGGCGAGGTCCGGAACGAAACGGCCCTGGTGCAGATGATCGTCACGAGCGATGGGCAGCCGGTGATTTCCTGGCTCGAGGACAGCACGCTGTCGGTGGCAGCCGGTGAGCCCCTGGTCGAGCACGAGATGGTTGACGACCTCACTTGCGACTGCTGTCATCCCGTGCCGATCCAGATCGGTGACGGGGTCGGAATCGGCTATCGGGACCTCGAACACCGAGCCGATGGGGTCGTACGCGACATCGCTTTCATCAACGGCTCTTTGGCTGGGGAGGCGTTCGATGCCCCGGTGGTGGTAGCGGACGAGCCCTGGTATCTCGACGCTTGCCCCCTCTCAGGTCCAACTCTGGCTTCGAGCGACGACGACCTCTACATCTCATGGATGGATGCGCGGCAATCTCTCCATCCCGATCAGAATTCGTCCTCGGTCTGGTTCGACTCCAGCGGGGATGGAGGTCGGACCTTTGGGACCGATCTCCGGCTCACAAGCGACGAGGCGATCTACCGAACCCCGGCGATGGCAGTCGACCAGCAGGAGCGGATCCACGTGGTCTGGGAGCGACGAACCCCGGAGGAGGCCACCCTCGAATACGTCGTCTCCCCCGATGGCGGCGAGACCTTTGCCTTACCGCGGGTTTTGGTGGAGGGGAACGAGGAATCGGGGGTGCCGCGGGAGGCGGCGCTCATCGTGGTCGACGAACAGATGCTGGTGTCGTGGGCCGATAGCGATGGGGGCCACATCGGTATCTGGCCGCTGGGCTAGCCCAGCTTCGCCAGCTCGTCTTCGATCTTTTGCAACTCCGCCTTGGCGAGTTCGACCCTTTTGCGGGCTGCTTCCGTCGCGAGGGAGGCCTTGCGGGCGACCGCTTCGGCAGCCCGCGCCTCCTTCTCCAATTCACGAGCCTCGGACGTGGCGGCCTTGAGCTTCTCGCGACCTTCCTGCTGCTTTTCGACCAGCAAGGCACGTTTGCGGTTGGGCTGCTTGGTTGCAGCCTTGGATCCTTTGGCGGGTGCCATGGCCGGCAAGCCGGCAAAGGCCTCGAAGCCAGCCGGCTCCAGATCCTCGGTGAGACGACCCTCTTTGAGTCGAGACCGACCATCGGCGGTCGATGCGGCCCGCAAACTCTGAGCAATTCGGTCGAGGACCGCAGCCGAGGCGCCCGGAAGAACCTCGGTGACCGCCTTGCGCAAGGCCCGAACGGCTTCGCCCTCCTCTTTGCGCACCTTTTCGAAGTCGGCTGGTTTGCCGGCCAAAACTGCCCTCTGCGCTTCCTCGAGAGCCTCGCCGGCCTTGAGCAAGCGAGCGATGTCGACCTCGCGGCGGCGAGATAGCTGATTGACCGCCCATGCGGAGATCGAGGGTTTCTTCAGACGCTTGATTCGCATCGCCGCCTCCTTGTCCCCTTCTTTCTCGAGACGGGCGGCAAGATCGTTACGGGCGGCGGTGAACTGATCGAGCGGCGTGGCGTAGAGAGTGTCGAGCTCGGCTTCTTGGTCGATCATCTCTCCATTCTGCGCTAGCCGTCCTTCCACTTGCACCAAGCCCGCAGCACCGAGGTCAGCTCCGAGGTTCGCCCTTTGACGTCGGCGGCATCGGCAAAGCGCATGGTGCGGGCAGTGGCCCCTTCACCTTCCAGTCCCTTGTGCGTGCCAGGGATGTGAGCGCCGGTATGAAAGAGGAGGCTCACAAACTTCTTGGCCGGGTTGAAGCTGAAGATGTTCCCTTTGTATTCGAAGGTGGGGGTGCTCCATTTGATCGATTCAGTGATGCGGGGATCGGCCCCCAGAGTCGCCTCCCGCACCGCCTGCATCGCCTCCTCCATCGGGTGCTGCTTCTTCTCGAACCAGGCATCAACGGCGGGGTTCTTAGGCATCGGCGAACAGTACCGTCGCGACAATTAGAGCTGTCCAGGCCTTGTCCGACACCTTCGATGACCGGAGTTTGCTCAAACTCCAAGAAGACACCTTCGGCTACTACGTCCGCGAAACCAACCCCGCCAACGGGATGGTCCCCGACAGTACGCGGAAGGGCTCTCCGGCCAGCATCGCCGCCATCGGCTTGGGTTTGGCGGCATACCCGGTAGCGATTGAGCGGGGATACGTATCCCGAGCCGAGGCGATCGATCGAGTCCTCACCACCTTGCGGTTCTTTTGGAAAAGCCCGCAGGCAGCAACCTCCGAGGCGACCGGGTACAAGGGCTTCTTCTACCACTACCTTGACATGGAGACAGGACTGCGGACCAACGGCTCGGAGCTCTCGACCATCGACACCACCTATGTCCTGGCAGGAGCTTTGACCTGCCGGGCCTACTTCGATCGGGATACCGATGAAGAGCGGGAGGTTCGCGATTTGGCCGATGAGCTCTACGCCCGGACCGACTGGCAATGGGCTCTCAACGAGGGCGATACCGTCGCCCACGCCTGGAAGCCGGAGAGGGAATTCTCGCGCTACCGCTGGGAGGGATATAGCGAGGCCTTGGTCCTCTACGTGCTGGCGCTCGCCTCACCCACCTATCCCATCTCGCCAGATTCCTACCGCGCCTTTGCCTCGACCTATCGCTGGAAGAAGTTGTACGGCTACGAGTTCCTCTACGCCGGCCCCCTCTTCATCCACCAGCTCTCCCATATCTGGATCGACTTTCGCCGCATCCAGGATGACTACATGCGCAGGAAAGGAATCGACTACTTCGAGAACAGCCGCCGGGCCACCTATGTGCAGCAGCAATACGCCATCCGCAACCCGCGGAAGTTCCGGGGTTACAACGAGCACTCGTGGGGAATCACCGCCAGCGACGGTCCCGGGCCAGCGACGCGGCGCGTCGACGGAGTCACCCGCAAGTTCTTCGATTACTGCGCACGCGGCGTCCCTCACGGGCCAGACGACGGCACGCTCGCTCCCTGGGGAGTGGTCGCCTCGCTCCCCTTCTCCCCCGAAATCGTTCTGCCGACCATCGCCTATCTCGATGAGAAATATCCCTACATCATCAGCAAGTACGGCTTTCGATGCAGCTATAACCCCACCTTCTCCGATGAGGACAAGGCGGGGCAGGGCTGGATCGCCCAGGGCTACTACGGGCTCGATCAGGGCCCGATCGTGATGATGATCGAGAATCACCTGTCGGGACTCCTCTGGACCTTGATGAGGTCGTGCCCCTATATCGAAGCGGGGCTACGGAGGGCGGGGTTCGAGGGCGGCTGGCTGAACTCGGAATGATCATCTCCCGCGTTCGCCAGCAGCCGTTACGTCAAACCTCGGCCTCTCAATCTCACACGCCTGGAATGGCGAGCGCCTCGTAGACCTCGATACTTGCTCCCGGCATCTGCAGGTGGGGGTGGGCTTTCATGTGTCCGATGGCTTTCTCCATGCTGTCAGCGTTGATTATCGAGTAGCCGGCGACCTGCGTGCCGGCTTCGGAGCTTCCGCTGGAGGTGACCTTCATGCCTCCGCCGAGTGGTGTACCCAGATCCACCATTCCCTCACCGACTCCGGCCGACCAATCGTTCCAGGCCTTCATCACCTGCTCTGCCATCTCGGGGTCATTGTTCTCCATCTGCTGACTCGCTGAGACCGGGGCGGTGTAGAGCACGACGTATTTGGGCATGACGTTCCTTTCTCCTCGACGCTTGTAAGCTTTCACTTACGTAAGCGGACGCTATCAGATACCTATGACAGATGTCGACTCAACATTTCGAGCCCTGGCCGATCCCACCCGGCGGCGAATCATCCAGCTGGTGGCGAGTCGTCGGCTGAGCGCGGGCGAGATCGCGACACATTTTCGAGCCTCGAGGCCGGCGATTTCTCAACACCTGGGGGTGCTGCGTTCCGCCGGGCTCTTGTCCGAGGAAAGGAAAGGCGCCCGCCGGCTTTATCGGGCCGAACCCAAAGCGCTGGCAGCTGCTATCGAGCACCTGCAGTCGTTCTGGCCCGGACGCCTCGAGGCGCTAAAGACGGAGGCCGAGCGAAGGGAGCGTCAGCGTCGTGACCAGCGATCCGGTTAGGGCCTGGGCGGTAACCGAGGAGGTGCTGATTGCCGCAGCTCCGAAAACCGTGTTCGACTTCTTCGTCGACCCATTGTTGATGCAGACCTGGATGGGAGACCTTGCCGTCCTCGAGCCACAAGCGGGCGGCGTATTCCAGGTTGACATCGGTCGCAACCGGGCGCGGGGGACATACGTCGAGGTGAAAGCCCCCGAACGCGTGGTCTTTACTTGGGGCTGGGAGGGATCAGAGGCAGTCCCTCCCGGGAGCAGCACTGTCACCTTCACCTTTGAGCCCAACGGCGAGGGAACTCTCTTGCGAATGGTGCATGAGGGTTTGTCCGCTGAGGAGTCCACACGACATCGTCACGGATGGCTTCACTATCTCGGCCGGCTGGCCGTGGTCGCGCCCGGAGGCGATCCCGGACCCGACCCTCACGCCGTAGACGGCGACATGCCTTTGCACGAGTCACAATCGTGAGTCATGGCTTGGACGTGTCCTGAGTGCGGTCGTTCATTTCGGAGAACCGGCCAATCACACGAGTGCGCCCCCGCCCTTGAAATCGACGAGTACTTCGCCACCGGACCGTCATGGGAGCGTCCGATCTTCGAAGCCGTGCTCGCCCATCTGGAATCTCTGGGACCGATGACGGTGGAGCCGGTGTCGGTGGGGATCTTCATCAAGTCGAATGGGAGCTTCCTCGAGTTGCGTCCGAAGACGAAGTGGGTGGCGCTGTCGTTCCCTCTGGCCCGTCGCCTGCAGACCTCCCGCATATCGCGCAAGCCAATCGCCAGCGGTCACAAAATCTTCCATTTCGTGAACTTGACGTCACCCGAAGAAGTCGATGAGGAACTGCGGTCTTGGCTCACCGAGTCCTTCGACCATTTCGGCCGGGGCTAGGTCGTTCTGTGAAGGTTTACGCGGCGCT
>DATFFB010000218.1:0-2621 GCA_035250485.1 Acidimicrobiia bacterium | reverse complement strand
GGCGTCGCTCCCGAGGTTCGCCAAGCGCTTGTTCAGCTCGACCGCGGTTCCTGGAGGAACCGTCGATTTGATCACGAAACGCGCTTTGGAATCGAGGGCGAGTGCCAATTCGTCGATGACCCCCCGCACATAAGAGAGGTCGGCTCGGCCATCTACCCCGGCCGGGGTCGGAAGACAAAGGAGGACCAGCTCCGCACCCTTGACGGCCTCGGCATTGGAAGCGTGATAGGTGAGACGACCGGCGTCGCGACCCCATTTAATGAGTTCGGTCAGACCCTCTTCAAAGATTGGCACCTCGCCGCTTTCCAGGGCTTGGAGGCGGGAAGGATCTGCTTCCGCCAACGCCACATGATGTCCCAGGCTGGCGAGCCCGGCAGCGGTCACCAACCCGACATATCCAGCACCGATTACGGCAACTTGCACTCCCGCTCTCCCTTCTACCCGCGGCTCAACCTGAGCCCTCCCCGCAGAGAAAGCTAACCGGTCCGAAGCGACCTGTCAGCATCCAATCCGACAATGACGATGGCGTCGATATCGTCGGCTAGCGCACCCGTGGAGACCTCACCAAAACCGATGGCGTCGACCAGGGCACGAGCTTGTTCGAGGGCCTCGGGACGCACGATGATCGTCGTCGCCTCGTAGTCGGAGCGATCAGCATCGTCGACGGAGGCCACTTCGAAGCCTTGCTGCTCGAGTAGCTCCGACATCCTTCCCGCCGAGCCTTCGACGCCGTTGCCGTTTAGAACCTCGAGCCGGCGCAGCGAGGCGATGTTGGTGGTGAGAGGCTGTCCGTTGGCGAATGCGACGATGACGTTGTCCGCCTCGGGATGCTCCATCTTCACCACCGACTTCTCCTCGAACATGTCGATGAAGCCCGGCAGCGTGGCGGTCTCGATCTTCGAGCCGGAAATTCCCCGCATCCGGAATGCCAGCTCAACGAGCGAACTCTTAGCCAGTTCCGAGTCCACCGTGAGGTGCTGGGCAAAGGACGCGACGATGGAGCCTGCCTCGGGCAGGCTCGACGGTTTCTTGACCCCAGCGAGAATTGCCAGGATCAACTCCTGCTGCCGGTGAGTGCGCCCGAAGTCGTCGGCGTTGACCGCAGTCCAGGCGCCATCGTGAAGTTCCTCGTAATGGCGGGAGCGGGCGAAAGCTAAGGCCTGTTTGCCGTCGAGGAGCTGGCGCCCCGCCTCCACCGCCAAACCGCTGTTGAGGTCTCGGGCTGGGTAGGGGAACTCGAGGTGGACGCCGCCGATCTCGTCCACCAACGCCTGGAATCCGACAAAGTCGACCTCGACGTAGTGATGGACCGGAAGTCCCGTTACCTCGCGAACGGTGCGAACCATGAGCGGCGCGCCGCCATAGGCGTAGGCAGAGTTGATCCGATCGGAACCGTGCCCGGGAATGTCCACCAAAAGGTCTCGGGGAAGCGAAAGAATTTGGGCGGTCCCGGTGCCGGGATAGAGCTTGACCAGCATGATCACGTCACCCCGGGCGCCTTCGGAGGGCCCAAAGTTCTGCAGGCTCTCGAGACCTTCCCGGGAGTCGGAGCCGATGACGAGGAAAGTGATGGGCTCGCTCGCTTCCACCGGCCTTACATCCAGCTCGGGGACAACGGCAGTGTTTTGTTCGGCGTTATCGCGAAAGGCTGCTTGCGCGCTATTCAGTGTCCAGAGGACGAACCCGACCACCAGGTTGGCTGCTACCAGCACGCCTATCACAACGCCCTTCCACCAGCGGCCGGAGCTCTTGGAGGGACGCGCGGGATCGGACGTAACTAAAGAGTCATTCATAGGGGGCCCCGAAGAAACGCATCATATCGGTGGTTGGTTCCACCCGTCATTGGCCGATAGCCCGCCATCGCTAGCCTCCTCTGCGACCAAATCCCCAGCGATTGGAGCAAAGTGGCCGTCCTCCCCCATGAGGGGACTTTTTCCATAATGTATGGATCTCAAACCATCCCGGTCGGGGCGGGGTATCGACCCGGATATATCTCGCGGCCCGACGAGGCAGGCCGATTTCCCGTCGTGGTACTCGTGCCCGGATTGGAAGGTCTGGGGAGTGCGGAGAAGGCGCTTTGTCGGAAGATGGCTCGCAACGGGTTGGCGGCGGTGGCGGTCGAAGTCTTCTCGGCCAATGATCCCGACGAGGCCCTGGCGGCCTACCAAGAAACCAGCGATCGTCAGGTCCTGCTCACCCTCCAAGAGACGGTCGAATATCTCCAAAGCGACGACATCTTCTGGGCCCTATCCGAAAAGGTAGGCCTGCTCGGCTTCGACGTCGGCGGCCGCCCAGCCATCGTCGCTGCCGCCCGCTACCCCTGGGTGGGGTCGATTGCCGTGGTGGCAACCCCGCTTACCGGCGACGAGGGACGTGAACACCAGGTGGCAGATTTCCTGGGCAGTCTTCCGGTTGCAGTCCTCGGTCTCTATGGCCAGGACGACCCCCTCATTGCCAACGAAACGGTCGATGAAGCCCAGGCTCGTAACGAGCATGGCTCCTGGCTTCTCTACGAGGGTGCCGCTCACTCCTTCTGGAACGATGAATCCGAGGACTTCAACCCGAGTGCCGCCGCCGATCTCGAGGCTCGCCTCCTCGAGTTCTTCCGAGCGACCCTGCCA
>DATFFB010000217.1:0-4844 GCA_035250485.1 Acidimicrobiia bacterium | reverse complement strand
TTGAGAAGGTGCGGCGCTACGTTGAGGACAACCTCGAGGTCGAGGTGTGCGAGGTGGCCGTCTACTACTCGGAGGACTAGCCATGAGCAAGCCGTCGTTTCCCCGCACCCGCCGGATCAACGCGATCATTCGAGAGGTGCTAGCCGAGGAGGTGGAAGAGCTCGCCGATCCTCGATTGGGAATGGTCACGATCACCGGAGTGGAGGTCGCCCCCGACATGAGGAGAGCGGTGGTCTATGTATCAGCTCTCGATCAGGATCATCTGGACGAGACGATCAAAGGCCTGACGGCGGCAGCGCCAAGGTTGCGGGCGGCGATGGGACGCCAGATCCATACCAAGTACACCCCCACCCTCGAATTCCAACGGGACCAGGGCGTGGTCCAGGGCGAGCGGATCGATGCCCTGTTGCGCGAGCTGGAGCAACATGACAGTTGACCCAAGAGCTCTCGCCGAGGCAGCTCGTGTTCTGGGAGAGGCTCCCGAGATCGTCATGACCTGTCATCTCGGGCCCGATGGCGACGCCCTCGGCAGCATGCTGGGGGTGGCGCTGGCCGCCAAGCAGGCGGGAAAGGTTGTCCTGCCCACATTCGGGCCCCCGTTCGAATTGGGGCCTTCCTACCGGTTTCTGCCGACCGAGCTCCTCGTTCCCCCCGCCGAGGTTCCCACCGCGCCGGAGGTCTTGGTGACCTTCGATAGTGGCAACCTCGAGCGCCTTGGGGATCTCGCTCCCCATGCCACCGCCGCCCGAAAGCTGATCGTCTTGGATCATCACGCCGCCGGATCCGGCGGCTTCGGACACATCAATCTGGTCGACCCCAGCGCTGCTGCCACGGCCGAAATCGCCTTCGACCTGACAGAGGAGGTCGGTTGGAAGATCGATGCCCGGGTGGCCACGTGTTTCCTCACCGGTCTCGTCACCGACACCGGTCGCTTCCAATACTCCAACACCAGACCAGCCACGCTGCGATTGGCGGCCCGGCTGGTCGAACTGGGCGCCCGCCCGGATGAGATCGGCCAGCACGTCTACGAAGAGACTGCCTTCGGATATCTGCCGGTCGCGGCTGCGGTTCTCGCCCGCGCCGAGCTGGTGGGCGACGTGGGATTGGTCTGGTCTGCGCTCTATCAATCTGACCTAAAGGGTGCCGGCATTGGACTCGCCGACACCGACTCGTTGATCGACCTCGTCCGCCTACCGATCGAGGCGAGCGCGGCACTGATGCTCAAGGAGCATGCACCCCGGATTTTCAAGGGCAGCTTGCGGAGCCGGGGCCAGGTCGATGTCGGATCGGTGGCGGTCGCTCTCGGAGGAGGCGGTCACCACAACGCCGCAGGTTTTACCTTCGAAGGTGTGCCCGAAGATGCCGTACGCGCAGTGGTGAGGTTGCTCAAAGGCCTTCCATGAGCGAAGCAGCCTTCGGACTGTTGGTGGTGGACAAGCCGCGCGGGATCACCTCCCACGATGTGGTGGCTCAGGCCAGGCGGGTCACAGGGATTCGCAAGATCGGACATGCCGGAACTTTGGACCCGCTGGCGACCGGGGTAGTCGTTTTGGCGTTGGGCCGGGCTACACGGCTGATTCGTTATGTGCAGGATCAGGAGAAGGAGTACGTGGCCCTGGTCCAATTCGGAGTCGCCACCGACACCCTCGACGCCGACGGGACAGAGACGGCGCGAGCTCCGATGGCTCTCGACGAGCAGGGTCTGAGGGATGTCCTCGTGGCTTTTCGTGGCGAGATTCAACAGGTCCCGCCGATGGTTTCGGCGCTCAAGCATGAGGGAAAACGCCTCTACGAGATCGCGCGCAGCGGCGCCGAGGTAGATCGTCCGTCCCGCCGGGTCACGATCCATGAGCTCGAATTGAACGAGTTCTTCCCGGGCGAGTATCCCAGAGCAGAGTTGCGCGTCGTCTGCTCGAAAGGAACCTACATCCGTGCCCTGGCTGATGACTTGGGCCGCTCGCTCGGCGGACGCGCTCACCTGTTGGCCTTGCGGCGAACTCGGGTCGGGGTCTTTGGCCTCAGTCAGGCCATCGCGATCGAGGACCTGGCTGCCTGGGCCAGCCATCTGCGCGATCCGGTTGAGGCCGTGTCCGGGCTCGACGAGTGGCGGGCTTCGGAGGAGGAGGCCATCGCCGTTCGTCACGGGCGACGACTTCCTTCTCCAGCCGTCGGCGACGGGCACTGGGCCGTGATCGACGGTGAGGACCATCTGCTGGCGGTCTATCGCCAACGGGGTCGTGAGGCCATAGCCGAGGTAGTGCTGGCATGATCGTCCTCCGCGGACATCCCTATGAGTGGGAGGTGTTGGGACCTACCGCCGTCACCATCGGGGTTTTCGACGGCGTCCATCGTGGCCATCAACAGGTGATCGCCAATCTGGTCGCCTCTTCAGGAGACCTCGATCCGGCCGTCCTTACGTTCGACCCTCATCCACTCGCCATCCTCGCTCCGGAACGTGCCCCCAAGATGCTGACCGACATCGATCAACGTCTCGAGCAGTTCCAGGGATTGGGAGTGAAGGTGGCCGGCGTCCTCAGCTTCCCCGACATCCGAGAACTAACCGCCGATGTGTTCTGCCGGCGGGTGCTAGCTGACATTCTTGCTGTAGAGCGGGTAGTGATCGGAGCCGACTTTCGATTCGGTCGCGATCGCGGTGGGGATGCCGATTTCCTGGTCAGAGTTGGACCCGACCTCGGGTTCGAGGTCGAGGTCCTGGACATGGTTGGAGCCGGCGAAGGGGTGATTTCCTCAACCAGGATTAGAGCGGCACTCGGCTCCGGTCAGGTGGAGGAAGCCGCCCGCATGCTTGCCCGCCCCTACGAGCTCAAGGGCACCGTTGTCGTGGGTGATCGTCGGGGAGGCCAGATTGGCTTTCCCACCGCCAACTTGGCCATCGCCTCTGAAATTCAGATCCCCGCCGATGGGGTGTACGCCGCCTGGGCCGTAATTGGCGAGGACGTTTTTCGGTCGGTGATCAACATCGGAGTTCGCCCGACGTTTGCCGGCAAAGAGCGGAGGGTGGAAGCTCATCTCTTGGACTGGACGGGCGACCTCTACGGGCATCCGATGGCACTGAGATTCCTCAGCCGAATTCGCGACGAGATGAAATTCGATGGGGTGGCCGCGCTGGTCGACCAGATCTCAGCCGACGTCGAGGCAGCCAACCAGATTTTCGAGGCTGCTAATGTGGGTTCCGTTCCCCACGACACGCAGGTTTAGCGCGTTCATGAAGACCACTCAACAGATAGTCACCGAATTCGGCCAAAACGACGGCGACACTGGTTCGCCCGAAGTGCAGGTTGCCCTGCTGACCGAACGGATCAACCACCTGACCGAGCATCTTCGCCTTCATAAGGGCGATCATCACGGTCGACGGGGTCTGTTGATGATGGTCGGGAGACGGCGTCGCTTGCTCGACTACCTGAGGAATCGGGACGTCGAGCGGTACCGCAAGATCGTCGCCCAACTCGGTCTCCGTCGCTAGCTGCCACACAGCGCGATCGGGGGGATCGAACAGGCCGAGCCAGGCCGGTTGCTAGTTGCGAACGCTCGCCGCTTGCGAGCGCTCACCACTGGTAACGGGCCGGCTCCTAACAAACAAAGGAGCACTTAGTGCCCGAAATCACCGTAAGCGGTCCCGTTGGGGGTAAGACCCTGTCTTTCTCTACCGGCAAGCTCGCCGGCCAAGCCGACGGCGCCGTTGTCGCCCGTCTGGGCGAAACCGAGATCCTGGTCACCGCCACCGCCAGCAAAACCCTGCGGGAGGGAATCGATTTCTTTCCCTTGACCGTCGACATTGAAGAGCGGATGTATGCCGTGGGTCGTATCCCCGGTTCCTTTTTCCGCCGCGAAGGCCGGCCCACCGAAGACGCCACCCTGGCCGCCCGCCTGATCGACCGTCCGTTGCGACCGTCTTTCCGCGACGACTTCCGATGCGAGACACATGTCGTTGCTACCACCCTGGCCGTGGATGGGGAGAACCTCTTCGACGTGGTCGCCCTCAATGGGGCCTCGGCAGCTCTCACCATCAGCGGCATTCCCTTCGAGGGACCGCTCGGGGGAGTGAGGCTTGCGCTGAAGAAGGGCGAATGGATCGCGTTTCCCACCCATGAGGACCTCGAGGAATCGGTATTCGAGATGGTGGTGGCCGGAGGCCGCAACGGCGATGGGGGGATCGACATCATCATGGTCGAAGCTTCGTCAACGCCGAATGGCTTGCGTCTGGTAGCGGCGGGAGACCCTGCGTCCGACGAGGCGAGTGTTGCCGCCGGACTCGAGATCGCCAAGGCCGCTATCTCGGAGGTCATCGATTTGCAAAACCAGCTGCTCGAGCGAGCCGGGCAGAAGGAAGCCGAATGGCCCGTGGCCCTCGACTATCCGAGCGAGTTATTCCAGCGGGTCGAGACCTCGGCCCGTCCCAAGCTGGAGCAGGTCATCCGGATTGCCGGCAAGGCCGAGCGCAATCAGGCCGAGAGCGAGGCGGCTACTGCCACCGCCACCGAGCTGGCGGTAACGGAAGAAGATCTGGAATCCTTCAAGCGAGCGTTCAAATCGGTCCTCAAAGACATGATGCGAGCCCGAGTGGTCGATGAAGGCGTGCGACTTGACGGCCGCGGCCCAACCGACCTCCGCCCGTTGAGCGTCGAAGTGGGCGTGGTCTCCCGCGCTCATGGCTCCGGTCTCTTCCAGCGAGGAGAGACACAGGTGCTCAGTTTCACCACTCTGGGGATGTTGAAGATGGAGCAGATGCTCGACACCCTCTCGCCCGACGACAGCAAGCGGTACATGCATCACTACAACATGCCGCCTTACGCCACTGGCGAGGCTGGTCCCATGAGGGGACC
>DATFFB010000216.1:0-9986 GCA_035250485.1 Acidimicrobiia bacterium | reverse complement strand
GGCCAATATCCCGGCAGCCTCTTCACCGCCCTTTCCTCGGCCTATCGAATGAACGTGCAGGAGACGATGACCCGACTCTGTCCGGTGACCGTGTGCGAACGAGTACCAGACCTCGAATCGCGCGGCGTCGAGCCGCTGATCCGCGACGTCGGGGTAATCGCCGGACACACCCTGCTCCCTCCCTGGGCCACCACCTCGCTCCCCCTCATCGATCGCAACTGGGGCAACTTTGGCCAAGCCACTGAGGACTTCAACGCCATCGAAGCCTTCAACGACGCTCGCCGTGACGATCCCCGCGACACGATCGAACAACTCATCAACGACATCGAAGAAAACGCGTCGGCACGGCCGACCTTCTTCTTCGCTCATGAACTTCTCCCCCACAATCCCTGGCAATTCCTACCCACCGGGCAGAGGTATCTCCTCGACTCGGAACGATTGCCCGGGAGCGAATCGACGGGGTGGGGACCCAACGCCTGGCTCTCGGCCCAGGCTCTGCAGCGTCATCTATTGCAGGTGCAATACGTCGACCGCGCCGTCGGAGACATCATGAATGCCATGCGGGAATCCGGCATCTACGAGGAGAGCCTCCTGGTGGTGGTAGCGGATCATGGGATCGCGTTGCGGCCCAACATCGAGCACTGGCGCAAGATCACTCCGGAGACGATCGGGGAAGTAGCGGCGGTGCCGCTGTTCATCAAGCCCCCGGCCGATTCGGCGGCCGCTGCTCGGGCCGGCCAAATCGATGACCGACGCGCCCACACCACCGACATCGCTCCCACCGTGGCCGATTTGCTGGGTTTCGATCTGCCCTGGACTGCCGATGGCGTATCCCTCTTTGGCCCTGATCCCCACCGAACCGAGACCACCACGACAGGTCCGAGTTCGTCTGCCACCTTCGGCGTTCGAGGTGACGAGGTGTTGGCGGTGGCGGCACGCAACGCCGAGTGGTTCCCCAGCGGCGACCCTTACGAATTGCGGCCCCCCGAATCCCCCGACCTCGTCGGAGAACCCATCTCCGAATTGACCCCTGCCAACGACCAACTCCGGATCAGCCTTGATCGCCGCCAGGCCTACGACGACGTCGATCCCGAAGGCGACCGGGTGCCGGCCCGGATCACCGGTCGGGTCCTGGGGTTGGCTGACGGAGAAGAGACGCTCGTGGCAGTGGCGGTCAATGGCGTGATCGAAGCGGTGGTTCGCTCCTTTCACGATCGGGGACGGAGCGGGTTCCAGGCGATGGTCCCTCCCGACCGGTTCCGCCCCGGGGACAACACCGTCGAAGCGATCGCCTTCGATCCCTAAATGTGCCAGGAGTGGCCCTGGCCGATCTGTGCGGCCCGTAGAACGATCAGACCAGGGACTGCAGTGCCGGCTCGAGGTCCGGCTGGGTGAATTCGAAGCCGGAGGCATGCACGGCCGCCGGGATCATGTGGCGGGACTCGAGCAATTCTCCAGAGAAGCCGCCCAGCACCGCTCGCACCGCGAACGCAGGAGCCAGAAAAAACCCGGGGCGGTGGAGAACCCGAGCCAGGGTCTTCGCCCAATCGCTTTGGCGACGGGCATCGGGTGCGGAGAGGTTGAAAGGGCCGCTCAACTCGTTTTCGAGGGCATGGATCATGAAGGCAATCACGTCGTCGAGGTGGATCCACGACCACCACTGACGACCGCCCGCGACTGGTCCGAGAATTCCCAGATTGGCCACGAGCAGAAGGCGCTTCCAGGCGGGACCATGGCGGCCGAGGACGATCCCGCCCCGTGTGCGGGAGACTTTCACTCCGAGCCGCTCCGCGCCCATGGCGGCTACCTCCCAGTCGCGAATGATCGCCGGGATGAATCCCTCCCCGGCCACAGCATCCTCGGTGAGCGTCTCGTCGCCCCGGTCGCCGTAGTAGCCGCTCGTGCTCATCGAGACCATCACTCGTGGTGGCGCTTCGAGCTCTGACATCCCCTCGACCAGGCGATTTGTCAAGCCGACCCGCGATTCGCGCAGGCGGCGCTTCTTCGCCTCCGTCCAGCGGCCGTTGGCAGGCTCGCCCGCCAGGTTCACGACCGCGTCGACTCCATCCCAGGCCTCTCGAGGCGGGGGACCAGTTCGGGGATCCCATTCCAGGCTGGCCGCCGACGTCGGCTGGCGACCCCCGGGGCGCCTCAGGATCACGGGCGCATGCCCGTGATCCTGGAGCGACCTGACCAGGGCTGATCCGATGAACCCGGTTCCCCCGGTGACAAGAACCCTCACGGCCGATTCATTCCTGCGTAAACCCCGGCCAAATCGTCCAATCTTGGATGGCGCGATCCTAAGCCAGAATGGTCAGGTGCCAGCCAGGTTCGGATTCGGGGCGATCCTGGCCGTGGTCATGGGGGTGGCGACGTTCGCCCTCACGGTATTCGGCGTCCTCACCAGTCAGCTCATAACTGAGTTCGGCATCGCCCGCTGGCAGGTGGGGGCGTTGGTGACAGCATCATCCGCCGCTGGGGCGATCCTCTCCCCCACCATCGGGACCCTCACCGACCGCTTCGGAGCTCGGCGCTCAACGCTCGCCAATCTCGGCCTGGGGACACTCGCCCTCGCCGCCCTGGCCGTTGCTCCCACCTTTGCGCTCCTTGTCGTTGCCGCCCTCGTCACGGGAGTAGCCCAGGGCATGGCCAACCCCGCCACTAACAAGCTGATCTCGCTCCACGTGCCCGCCGGGAGCCGCGGTCTGATCACCGGGATCAAGCAGTCGGGTGTTCAGGTGGGAACGGTGGTCGGGGGCCTGGCTCTTCCGCTCTTTGCCCTGTCCTGGGGTTGGCGATGGGCCGTGGCGATCTTTGCCGGCGTGGCCGCGATTGGGCTTCTCTCGGCACTTGTGATCGTCCCTCCTGATCCCGGGAGAGAGACGCACGAAGTCGTTGACCAGAAGGGGGTCCCGGCCGGGATCATCCGCCTCGCCGCCTATGGCTTCTTGCTCGGGGCCGGAGGATCAGCGCTCTTCACCTACACCGCCCTCTACGGACAGGAGACCCTCGGCTACTCGCCGGCCGCCGCCGGAGCCGCCGTCGCCCTGATGGGCGTGGTCGGGGTAGTGTCGCGCATCGCCTGGAGCCACGCCGCCGAACGCGGGCATCGTTACAGAGGATCTCTGGTCTGGTTGGCAGGGCTTTCCACCATCGCCGCCTTGCTCATGGCGGCGTCAGTGGCGTTTCCCCCCCTGGTTTGGCTGGCAGCCGCGACCACGGGGCTCTCGGCCAGTGCTTGGAACTCCGTGGGAATGCTGGCGATCATCTTCATGGTCCCGGCCGCAACTGCCGGCCGGGCGTCGGGAGTGGTGCTTTTCGGCTTTCTGGCCGGCTTGGGGTTGGGGGCGCCGCTGTTCGGCTGGTCTGTCGACGCCCTCGGCACCTATCTGCCCGGTTGGTTGGCAGCGGCGGCGTTGTTCGCCATGGGCTGGTTCGTAGCCCTTTCGTTACCGCGAGCGGACACCTAGCCCAGTGCCTGCCGAACCCGGGGGGCGACCTCCTTGCCGAAGAGCTCGATCGAGTTCAAGACCAGATCATGGGGCATCGTCCCGACGCTGATGTGGAGCATGAAGCGAACGATGCCCAGCACCTTCGCCCAGCGAACGATTTTCTCGGCCACCGTCTCCGGATCTCCAATCACCAGGGAACCGGCAGGACCACGCATCCCTTCGAACTGGATGCGGGTCATGGGCGACCACCCACGTTCCCGTCCGAGCTGAGTCATCACCCCCGCGTAAGGGGGATAAAACTCCTCGGCAGCCTGGTCGGTACTGGTAGCGACATAACCGTGGGCGTGGACGGCCAGTGGGACCGTCGAAGGATCAAAGCCGGCTTCGCTCAGTGCCCGGCGGTGTATGTCGCCGAGAACCGAAAAGCGATCGGGGATGCCACCGATGATGGCCAGCGCCACGGGCAGGCCCCGGAGCCCGGCCCGCACCATCGATTCCGGGCTGCCACCGACTCCAACCCAGATCGGCAATGGGTCCTGCTGGGGACGGGGATAGATGGCTTGATCGGTCAGGGGTGGCCGAAACTTTCCCGACCAGGTCACCCGCTCGTTGTCGCGGATCGCTATGAGTAAGTCGAGTTTCTCGGCAAACAGCTCGTCGTAGTCGGCGAGGTCGTAGCCGAACAAAGGAAAGGACTCGATGAAGGAACCGCGCCCGACCAGCAACTCCGCTCTCCCCGCTGACAGGAGATCGAGCGTGGCGAACTGCTGGAAGACCCGAACTGGATCGTCGGAGGAAAGAATGACGACCGCCGGAGCCAAACGGATTCGCTCGGTTCGGGCAGCGATCGCGGCCAGCACCACCGCTGGGGCCGAGGAGGCAAAGTCGGGTCGGTGGTGCTCGCCGATGCCGTAGACATCAAGGCCCACTGCTTCGCACAGCTCCGCTTCCGCAACGACCTGACGAAGCCGTTCCCCATGGCTGCGAACCTCTCCCGTCACCGGATCCGGGGTGGTCTCGGCAAATGTGGTGATCCCTAATTCCATCCCCGACACTTACCCGCAATAGGCGACTGACACAAACTGTGGCTGACGTTCGCTAGTACCGCCGGGAACCTAGTTGTAGAGGCCCCCGTCTGAATCAGAGCCCTGATTGGCTGGATCTCCGTCAGAGGGACCCGGATTGTCACCGCAAGCGCCCAACCCCACAACAACTACGAGAACGGCTATCCATTGCTTTGCCTTCTTCACGAGCTCGCCTCCTCAATTGGCGATGAGTCTCCAAGTCTCTCGTACCCCCGGTTCCTAGGCGCGAAACGGGTCGCATCAGGCGATGAATTCAGCCGGGTTCTCCTGGAACGTACGAAGGCATCCCGCCGCACAGAAAAAGTAGGTCACGCCGTTGTATTCCGTCTTGAAACGGGCCGTCTCGACATCAACTGTCATTTCGCAAACCGGATCGATCGCTTCCTTCATCCGCTTTCCTCCGCTCGTATCTATTCAACAATCCCGGCCAGTATGGCAAGCCACCAGCTTTGGCGGCTGTCCGTTCGACAGCCGGGTCTCGAACGATGATGATGCCGATGATGAGCCGGTTCTTTCCCTACGACTTCGACCGGAGGTTCCGGATCGTCTGGCGTATGTTCGGAGTCGATCCCGAAGTCGATGGCGTCACTCTCACCGACGACGGCCGTCTCGGCGCCACCTTCGGACGCTTTCGGGTTGACACCCCACTGACCAATATCGCCGATGTCACGAACACCGGGCCTTATCGCTGGTGGAAGTCCATCGGGCTCCGCGGATCGGGCGCCGACACCGGGATCACATTTGGCACCACGAATCGAGTGGGTGCGTGCATTCTGTTCAGAGAGCCAATCCCTCAGGTTGTGCCGCCCAGATCCAGCCACGCCGGGCTCACGGTCACAGTCTCCGAACCTGACGCGTTAATCGACGCCGTGAAGGGCACCAAGGATGCCTGAGTTCTTTGACGTCGATGCCGTCGGGTTTGGCGAGGATGGCGACCTCTCCTATCGGGTCTATGAACCGGATCGCTTGGTGCTCGGCAAGCGAATGGAGGATCAACTGCGGATCGCCGTCTGCTACTGGCATTCGTTCAACTGGCCCGGAAGCGACGTCTTCGGCATGGGGACCTTCGACCGACCCTGGCTCGAGCCGACGGCAACAGATCCGATGGCCGCCGCCCGCCAGAAAATGGACGCCGCCTTCGAGTTCTTCAGCAAGCTCGGCGCGCCCTTCTTCTGCTTCCACGACGTCGACATCGCCCCGGCGGGAGCAACCTTTTCGGATTCGGCTCGGAACCTGGATGACATGGTCACCTATGCCGAGAAGAAAATGGCAGAGACCGGCAAAAGGGTTCTGTGGGGCACCGCCAACCTCTTCTCGCATCCCCGCTACGCCGCCGGCGCCGCCACCAATCCCGACCCCGACGTCTTCGCCTACGCCGCCGCGCAGGTGAAGCATGCCCTCGAGGCCACCCATCGCCTCGACGGCGCCAACTATGTCCTCTGGGGGGGCCGGGAGGGTTACGAGACCCTGCTCAACACCGACCTTCGACGCGAGGCACAGCAGCTGGCCCGTTTCCTCCATCTGGTGGCCGAGCACAAGCAAAAGATCGGCTTCGAGGGCACGCTCCTCATTGAGCCCAAGCCCGCCGAACCGACCAAGCATCAGTACGACTACGACTGCCAGTCCGTCCTCGGATTCCTCGAGCGGTTCGATCTGGTCGACGAGTACCGGGTCAACATTGAAGCCAATCACGCCACGCTGGCGGGCCACAGCTTCCACCACGAAGTGGCCTATTCGGTGTCTAACGGCATCTTCGGCTCGATCGACGCCAACCGGGGCGATTATCAGAACGGATGGGACACCGATCAGTTCCCTAATTCCGTCGACGAGCTCTGCCTGGTCCTCTACGAGATACTCCGCGGGGGCGGGTTCACCACCGGCGGGTTCAACTTCGACACCAAGTTGCGCAGGCAATCGCTGGACCGCAGTGATCTCTTTCACGGCCATGTCGGTGGAATCGACACGCTGGCGCGTGCTTTGCTGGTGGCAGCCGAGCTTGTCGAGCGAGAGACCATCGCCGCTCCCCTGAACCGGCGTTATGCCGGCTGGGAGAACGGGGTCGGTGCCGGCATCCTCTCGGGTGCGGAGACCCTCGACTCGCTCGAGGCGCGGGTCATGGCCGGTGAGATCAATCCGAGCCCGGTCTCGGGCCGTCAGGAGCTAATGGAGAACCGCGTCAACCGGGTCATTTGGTCGAGTCGCTGACCCTGGGGCCGTACCGATTGGCGGCTGCTGCTGAGTTCGGTCCCCGAATCATCAGCTTGCGCCGGAATGATTCGCCCGATTTCTTCGTTCGCCTCGACCCTGAGGTGGCGCTGAGACAACCTGGCCCCCAGGTCTATCGGCTGCGAGGTGGTCATCGCCTCTGGGCGGGTCCGGAGATTCCCGAGGTAACTTATGCCCCCGACGACCACGCATGCGAGGTCGTTGCAACCGGGGAGTCGGTGCGGATCTCGGCGCCGGCCGACGGTGCTGGCCTTGAGAAATCGATCACC
The DNA here is from genome assembly GCA_035250485.1 of Acidimicrobiia bacterium. Taxonomy (GTDB): domain Bacteria; phylum Actinomycetota; class Acidimicrobiia; order Spongiisociales; family ZC4RG35; genus JACCTH01. Next base: position 2,954 of record DATFFB010000216.1, on the reverse strand, counting down.
CTTACGGTCGACGAAAAGAGGTTGGCCGTCGACCATCGGTTGACGAATGCAGGGCACAAGTCAATTGAGGTCGCCCCCTGGGCCATAACCCAGCTCCCCCTCGGGGGAATCGCGACCCTGCCTTTGGAGAGGTTCGGATCGGGCTTGCAGGCGGATCGCAGCCTGGTGTTGTGGCCTTACAGCCGACCCGATGACTCCCGGATCAACTTTGGTGGCGACAGCGTCGAGATTCGGGGGGAGGCGGGGTTGGAGTTGAAACTCGGTTCCGGCCCCCGCGCTGGCTGGCTCCAGTACCAGATGGAGGGATGGCTCTTCCGCAAGCGAGCCAGTCGATCACCGGATGGGGCCATTCCCGACCGCGGAGCCACCTGCCAGGTATACGTCAAAGACGCGTTTGTCGAGTTGGAAACCCTGGGGCCGCTCACATTCCTCGAGCCGGGGGGTTACGTCGATCACCATGAGCTCTGGGAGATCGTTCCCGTCTAACGAAGGTATCTAGGTGTGGAGCTCCTCTAGCTCTGACTTGCTGATCTGGCCGGGGAGCTTGCCCATGATGATCATCCCGAGAACATCGTCTTTGGTGACCTCTTCCTTGTTCACCGTTCCCACAAGCTTTCCGGTCAGCATGACGCTGATCCGATCCGAGAGATCAAAAACGTCATGGATGTCATGGCTGATCAAGAAGATCCCCAGGCCTTCTTCCTTGAGTTGGCGGATCAAACCGCCCACCTGAGCGGTTTCCGCTGGACCCAGTGCCGCGGTGGGCTCGTCCATGATCAGGATGCGGGCGTTGAAATGGACTGCCCGTCCGATGGCCACCGACTGCCGTTGACCGCCCGAGAGCGATCTCACCGCCGCCTTGAAGTTTCGAAACTTGGGATTCAGTCGAGCCATCACCTTTCGGGTGGCGGCCTCCATGGCCGAGTCGTCCAGTGACCCAAAGCGTGTTCTCAGTTCCCGCCCCAGGAAGACATTGCCCGGAGCGTCGATGTTGTCCGCCAGGGCAAGCGTCTGGTAGATCGTTTCGATACCCAGGCGCTTGGCATCGATTGGAGAGGTGATGGTGACCGGGTTGCCATCGACGAATATTTCTCCCGAGTCGGCCTGGTGGGCACCCGAGAGAGTTTTTATCAGCGTCGACTTGCCGGCACCGTTGCCGCCCACCAGCGCCACTACTTCACCGGGGAAGAGATCGACCGTCACCCCATCGACGGCATGGACCCCACCAAAGGCAACTCGGATGTCTCTCAACTCCACGAGAGGAGTCCGCTCGGTCATCGGGTCACCCTCCGCCGATAGAACGTGTCGATCCCGACCGCGATCACCAGGACCACGCCAACCACGATGTCCTGGAGCGGAGCGTCGACACCCATCAGCACCATGCCCGACTGCAGGGATTGCATCACCAATGCCCCGAGAACGGCTCCGGAGATGGTCCCGATCCCGCCCGCCAGCGAGGTTCCCCCAATAACGGCGGCGGCAATGACGTAGAGCTCGGTGAGCGTCCCCAGGCCACTGGTGGCAGCGTTCAAACGCGCGGTTTGCACGGCGGCCCCGATTGCCACCAGCACACCCATGAGGACGTAAGTCTTGAGGACCGTCCACCGGGTCTTGATCCCGCCCAGCTCGGCCGCCTCCGGGTTGCCGCCAATGGCGAATACGTAACGACCGAATCTCCGTTGCGTGGCGATGACCGTCATTACCAACGCCACCCCGATCGCGATTAGAACCGGGTTGGCGATGCCGAGAGCGATGCCACCGGGAGGAACCGCGATCCCCCTTTCCGCCGCGTATTGCTCGGCAAGGGCCTCTGGCATCGGATAACTGTTGATCACTGCGACCGCGCCCAAAACGAATAGCGAGCCGACCACGGCCAGGGTTACCTCGGCCCACACAGGACGAAGACGAAAACCAAACTTGCGTCTTTGCCGTCGGCCGTTCAACAGGAAGAAGATGATTCCCAAGCAGGCAATGACCCCCACTGCCCAGCTCGCCGGTCCACCGATTCTTCCCCGCGACCCGCCGCCGAGAAGCTGAAAATTCGAGTCCATCGGCGCAATCGTTCGACCGCTCGCCAGGGCCCATGCCACCCCCCGCCATACCAGGAGGCCACCCAGGGTGACGATGAAGGAGGGCACTCCCACATAGGAGATGATGAAGCCCTGGAAGCCTCCGATCAGGGCACCGAGAATCAAGCCCGCCACGAGGGTGATCATCCACGTGGCCCAATGGTCAAAACCGATCATGCCGGGGAGGATCTCGGCCTGAAGGAGGCCCATGGCCATCCCCAGGGTGGCGAGCACCGAACCCACCGATAGGTCGATGTTGCGGGAGACGATGATCAGCACCATCCCCGTGGCCATGATGGCGACGGCGGCGGTCTGGACCGACAGGTTCCACAAGTTGCGGGCGCTGAGGAACGTTCCCCCGGAAAGGATGTGGAATCCGATCCAGATGACGATCAGGGCCGCAATCATCCCCAGCAGGCGGGTGTCGATCTCGAGTGCGCCCAAAACGGAGCCGATGGAGCGCTTCGGCGGCGTCGTTGTTTGTTCAGGAGAACTGACGACAACGTCAGTCATCGAAGAATCACCTCCCGCTAAAGACTAAGCGCCGCGCCCACCCGAGGGTGAGCGCGGCGCTTGAGCATCTAGGTTGGTTCTACTGCTTAGGGGCAGACCGCCACCGCTCCGGCGCTGACGCCCTGGCAGAGCTCATCGACAGTGATCCACTCGGCGTCAACCACCACGTCGAGGTTGTCCTGAGTGATAGCGATGGGCGTGAGGAGGATCGAGGTCATCGAGTTGCCGCCAGGAGAGTCGAACTGCACGACTCCGGCGACGTCTTCGATGGCCGCCCCCTGCGCCAACTGAATCGCAGCCTCACCAGCAGCCCTGCCCAGCTCACGAGCGTCTTTCCACACCGACACCGACTGGGTGCCGAGGGCAACGCGG
>DATFFB010000215.1:0-6779 GCA_035250485.1 Acidimicrobiia bacterium | reverse complement strand
GGCTTTTTTCGGTCGGAAGGATGCACAACAGCTAGCTCTGGTCCGGCAGATGACAAAGGACCTCTCGTTTCCGGTGACTGTCAGCGGTCAGCCCACCATTCGCGAGCATGACGGACTCGCTCTCTCCAGCCGCAATGTCTTTCTCAGCCCCGAGGATCGGAGCGCGGCATTGACGCTCAGCGCCGGGCTCTTCGCTGCCGCCGACTTGGCCGAAGCGGGAGAACGAGAGGGCGGACGATTGCTTGAGGTCGCGAGCAAGGTGGCCGAGGGAGTGGATATCGAGTACGTGACCCTCGCCTCCCAGAACCATGCCCAGCCCCTCGCCGAGCTCGATCGACCATCCTTTCTGGCCGTTGCCGCTCGGGTGGGAAAGGTTCGCCTGATCGACAATGTTGCCTTCGACCTCGTCGCTGGTCAGGTGATGGCCGATCGAGGTCGTCGCCTGGAGCGAGAGAGCGTGCTTTACCGCTGATGCTGCTCCTCTGTGACGTCGGCAACACCAACACGATCGTCGGGCTTTGGGACGGAGAGGCGGCCGTGCACCGCTGGCGGATCTCCACCGATTTCGAGCGTACTGCCGACGAATGTCGGCTCCTCCTGAGGTCGATGCTGGCTGAGTACGCCGGCCCGGTCAGCGGTGGATGTCTGTCGTCAGTGGTACCTCAACGCACCGAAAGCTGGCGGGAGGCCCTTGCTCCGCTCATCGAGGGCCGCCTGGTTGTGGTCGGACCCGGGGTCAAAACGGGAATTGCGTTGTCGGTCGACAATCCGCGCGAGGTCGGGGCCGATCGAGTGGCCAATGCCATCGGGGCGGTCCACCTCCGCGGTGCTCCGGTGGTCGTGGTGGATTTTGGGACCGCGACCACCGTCGATCTTGTCGGCCCGGACGGTTCGTACCGGGGCGGAGCAATAGCCCCCGGCCTCGAGGTTTCCGCCGATGCCCTGGTGACACATACCGCCGCCCTGCGGCGGGTTGAGCTTTCGGCACCTCGGAGCCCGGTCGGGCGCTCGACGGTCGAGGCAATCCAGAGCGGACTCATCTATGGCTATGCGGGTCTGGTCGACGGACTTGTCGAGCGCATCCTGGCTCAGGTCGATGCGCCGGTACCGGTGGTAGCAACAGGCGGGCTGGCCCCGATCGTTGTCGCCCACACCCGCTTGGTGAAGGACATCCAACCGGACCTGACGCTCGTGGGTCTGGCCGAGATCTTCGCTCTCAACAACGAAGGCGCCTAGCGGCGAACTGTGAAGGTTTGCGCGGGCCACAGCCGCGAGGATCTTCACAGCGACGGCTCATGAAGAGAACCGTGAAGGTTTGCGCGGGCTAGAACCGCGAGGATCTTCACAGCGACGTTGTAGCGTCGACTGGCTGCACGCGCATACAGTCGTCGCGTGGCTATTGACGACCTTCCGTATCGGTTTGAACGGACCGCGCTGGCGGCTGACTTAGCAGCCACCCACGCTGAGCTCGGTCCGGGATCGGAGACCGGACAGCTGGTGGCGGTAGCCGGGCGGGTGATGCTGAAGCGCTCTTTTGGCAAGCTGGTCTTCCTGACCATCCGCGATTACTCAGGACGGATCCAACTCCTCGCCGAGTCATCTCGCCTCGTTGGCGAGCCATTCGAGCGAGTGACGGAGGTCAAGCTCGGTGACTGGGTAGCCGGGGAGGGTGAGGTTGTCACCACCAAAAAGGGTGAGCTCTCGGTGCGACTCGACTCGTTCATGGTTCTCGCTCCGATTCACCGGCCCCTCCCCGACAAGTGGCACGGCATGACGGACATCGAGGCCCGGTCCCGCCAGCGTTACCTCGACCTCATCGTCAACGACCGCTCGTTGGCGGTGGCGCAGGCCCGCTCGCAGGTAGTCAGCGTGCTTCGCGCCGAGTTCTCCGAGCGCGGCTTCGTCGAAGTCGAGACCCCGATGCTGCTGTCGCAGGCCACCGGCGCCATTGCCCGACCCTTTCTTACCCATCACGAATCCCTCGACCTGCAGATGAAGCTGCGGATCTCACTTGAGCTCTACTTGAAACGGCTCGTCGTCGGGGGAATGGAACGCGTTTTCGAGATCGGCCGCGTGTTCCGCAACGAAGGCATCGACTCCACGCACAATCCCGAGTTCACCATGCTCGAGGCCTATCAGGCCCTAGCCGACTATCACGACATGATCACGCTCGTCGAAGAAGTTTTCGTGTCGGTGGTGAAATCAGTCACGGGCGGGACGACTATCAGCTATCGCGGCAAGTCCCTCGACTTCAACCCGCCATATCGCAGGGCGACGATGCTGGAACTGGTCAGCGAAGCGCTCGGCGAGCCCGTCTCCCTCGATCGCCCTCTCGACGAGCTCCGCGGCCTCGCCCAGCGCCATGGGACGGAGGTTGACGACCGTTGGGGCCCGGGTCGGGTGATCGAGGCGGTCTACGACGAGGTCGTCGAGGGGGGCATCTGGGAGCCGACTTTTGTCACCGATCACCCAAAGGAAATCTCGCCGTTGGCCCGCATCCACCGCTCGAGCCCCGACTTGACCGAGCGCTTCGAACTGGTCATCGCCGGGTCCGAGTATGTGAACGCCTTCTCCGAGTTGATCGATCCGCTCGATCAGAGAGCAAGGTTTGAAGAGCAGGCCGCGGCTCGGGCCGCGGGCGATCTCGAAGCCCATCCCCTCGACGAGGACTTCCTGCGGGCCCTCGAGTACGGGATGCCGCCCACGGGGGGCCTCGGCATCGGGGTCGACCGCCTGGTGATGCTGGTCACCGACACCTCTCACATCCGGGATGTCATTCTCTTCCCGACCCTTCGTCCGGAGAGGCCCGCGCCCTAGCCGAGACCATCAAGTAGGGGCCGAATTCGGCCGATTCAAACGGCATGGGAGATCCTGAGCACCCCATAACCGATGTGTCTGGTCTGTTAGCCCTGATTGACCAGAAGGACGAGGAGATCGCCCGACTGCGTCAGTTGGTCGACACCTTTCTACCGGTCGATGTTGACACGGGCATGCTCAATCGCACCGGGACCATCGAAGCCATTCGTCGCGCCTGGGCTTGGTGGAACCGGCGCCGAGAACCGTTCGGCGTGATGGTGATCGTGATCCCGGCCATGGCCGACCGATCAGCCGAGCAGGCCGCCAGCCTGGCCCAATTGGTCTCCCTCGCCCTCTCCGATGCCGGGCGGGCCGTAGATGACACCGGTCGGCTGGACAGCCACACCTTCGCTGTCGTCCTCCGCGAGTTCCAGCGGCACGGGGCCTCCACGGTCACCTCCCGGATGCGGACCACCTTGCGTCACGCCATCGCCGATCCCGAGATCACGGCCGAGATCAAGTTTGGCCTGGTGGTGGCGGTGGAAGGCGACAGCGCCAGGCCCGAGGACTATCTCGACCTGGCTCTGGAAGCGGCGCGGACTGCCCGCGCTGAAGTTCCCAACATCGCCGAAATCGAACTCTGAGCTAAGACCGAGCGGCTTCGACCCGCTCGACTAGGTATTCGCCAAGATTGGTCAGCACGACCCTCACCTGGGTATCGGGCAGGTTCAACAGCAAACGCTGAGCCTTGTGGAGCCGATCGAGGGCCGCGTCGACCGCCTGATCGACCCAGCCACCGTTCCGCAGGTGGGCGATGGCGCTGGCCACTACCTCCTCGGAATATGGGCGGGGTCGGTCGAGAAGGGCGCGCAGCCGATCGCCGTCCGGGGCGGCCACCGCGGCGAGAACCGGCAGGGTGAAGGTGCCTTCCCGAATGTCGGAACCGGCCGGTTTTCCGAGCGTGGCCTCGTTTCCCACCAGATCGAGCGCATCGTCGCTCAGCTGGAAAACCATCCCCAGCTCCCAGGCCCACTCGGTCAGCGTGTCGACGATTTCATCGGTCGCTGCGGCAGCCATGGCACCCAGGCGAGCCGAAGTCCTGATCAAAGAAGCGGTTTTGCCGCCGATAACGCGTTCATACTCGGAGCGGGAATGATCGAGCGAATCGACCAATTGCAACTCACGGCTCTGCCCCACTACCAGCTCGGCGTATGTGACCGCCAGCAGACGGACCGCCTCCTGGGAGAGGTAGGTGGCGGCGACTTCCGAGGCGCGAGCGAGGAGGAAATCGCCCGCAAGGATGGCGACGGTGTTGTTCCAATTGACGTTGGCGGACGGAGCTCCGCGACGGGTATCCGACTCGTCGATGACGTCGTCGTGATAGAGGCTTCCGACATGAATCAACTCCACCGCCACCCCGGCCTCGACGGGGCGTCGAGTCTCGGAATCGGGGCCAAATTCGGCCGCCAGCAAGGCCAGCAGCGGTCGGAACCGTTTTCCCCCCGCCACCAGCAGGTGTTGAAAGATCTTGGTGAGGTACGGATCATCGGCGTTGGTGACCTCGAGAAGCCTGGCCTCGACCGTCGCGAGGCGGTCCCAGACCTGAGGGAGGGGAACCAGCGCGCTGAGTTCCTGCATAGCCAAAGGGTAACGAAACAGCGGGCTCCGAACTCCGGCGGAGTGATCTGCGCGGACGCCTCGGAGTTGGTCACAAGGTGTTGTGGGACCCTGCCGATATAATCGCTATCACCTCGCCAGGGGTGTAGCAGTCAGGAGTATTGAGATTGTTTGAGCGCTTTACCGACCGGGCACGACGAGTAGTCGTCCTCGCTCAGGAAGAAGCGCGCCTTCTCAATCACAGCTACATCGGAACCGAGCACATCCTCCTCGGTCTCCTCAACGAAGGTGAAGGGATCGCCGCTCGCGCTCTAGAAGGTCTCAATATCAACCTCGTCGGCGTCCGCGATCAAGTGGTCGAGATCATCGGCCGGGGGGCGCAGGCACCCAGTGGCCACATTCCCTTCACCCCGCGGGCGAAGAAGGTTCTCGAGCTCTCATTGCGAGAGGCGCTGCAGCTCGGACACAACTACATCGGCACCGAACACATCCTCTTGGGCCTGATCCGCGAAGGTGAAGGCGTGGCTGCGCAAGTCCTGCAAAAGATGGGAGCCGAACTCACCAAGGTTCGTCATGCCGTGATCCAGCTTCTCAACGGTTCGGGACAGAGCGAGGATCAGCCGCAGCAGAGCTCAGCTGGGTCCGGCAGCTCACGGGGCGAATCATCGACCTCGGGTTCCACCGTCCTCGATCAATTCGGCCGCAACTACACCCAACTCGCCCGCGAGCGCAAACTCGACCCGGTTATTGGCCGCACCCGGGAAATCGAGCGGGTCATGCAGATCCTTTCCCGCCGGACCAAGAACAACCCGGTGCTCATTGGTGAGCCAGGCGTCGGCAAGACGGCCATCGTCGAGGGCCTGGCGCAGCGCATCGTCGCCAACGACGTGCCCGAGACCCTGCACAATCGCCAGCTCTACACCCTCGACCTTGGAGCCCTTGTCGCCGGGTCCCGATATCGGGGCGACTTCGAGGAGCGTCTGAAGAAGGTGCTGAAAGAGATCCGCACTCGGGGTGACATCATTCTGTTCATCGACGAGATCCACACCCTGGTCGGCGCCGGCGCCGCCGAAGGAGCAATCGACGCCGCTTCCATACTCAAGCCAATGCTGGCTCGCGGTGAGCTACAGACCATCGGCGCCACCACGCTCGAGGAATATCGCAAGTACCTGGAGAAGGACTCCGCCCTCGAACGGCGTTTCCAGCCGGTGCGGGTTGAAGAGCCATCGGTAACCGACACGATTCAGATCCTGATGGGCTTGAAGGAACGCTACGAGACCCACCACTCGGTCCGCTTCACGGATGCGGCCATCGTCTCCTCGGCCAACCTGGCCGATCGATACATCTCTGATCGTCACCTCCCGGACAAGGCGATCGACCTGATCGACGAGGCTGGCAGTCGCATGCGGATCTATCGCTCCTCCTCAGACCCCGACCTCGCTGAGATCGATCGCAAGGTCACCGACATCCGCCGGCAGAAGAACGAGGCCGCCTCCGCCCAGCAGTTCGAGCGGGCAGCCCAGCTGCGCGATCAGGAACGAAGCCTGCTCGCCGATCGCATCGAGCGCGAGCAATCGTTAAAGGAGGGCGGCGGCGAGACCGGGTGGGTGATCGACGAAGAAGAGATCGCGGAAGTTTTGGCGCAGTGGACCGGCATCCCGGTCCATCGCCTGACCGAGGAGGAGACCGCTCGCCTGGTGCAGATGGAGTCAGAGCTCCACCAGCGCATCATCGGCCAACACGACGCCATCGTGGCTGTGTCGAAGGCCATCCGCCGTACCCGCGCCGGCCTGAAGGATCCCAAGCGTCCTTCCGGCTCGTTCATCTTCCTCGGCCCCTCCGGGGTCGGAAAGACCGAGACCGCCAAGGCGCTGACCGAGTTCCTCTTTGGTAATGAGGACGCCCTCATCCAGCTCGACATGTCCGAGTACATGGAGAAGCACACCGTTAGCCGGCTGGTCGGCTCTCCGCCCGGGTACGTCGGTTACGACGAAGGCGGTCAGCTGACCGAGGCTGTGCGCCGCAAGCCCTTCTCAGTCGTCCTCTTCGACGAGATCGAAAAGGCCCATCCTGACGTGTTCAACACCCTCCTCCAGATTCTCGAGGACGGGCGTCTCACCGATGCACAAGGTCGGACGGTGGACTTCAAGAACACCGTCATCATCATGACGTCGAACCTCGGAACGCGCGATATCCGCAAGCCGCAGATGGGCTTCGGGCAAGCGGACGAGGAACTCAGGCCTGAAGTGCTGCTTGAGCTCGATCGAGACGCGTTCCTTCATCTTGTTGTAGGAACCTGCCACGTCGCCGGCCTGGCTGAAGCCGAGGTTGACGCCCTTGGAGATCTCACGAGCACCGAGGTTGGT
>DATFFB010000214.1:0-80303 GCA_035250485.1 Acidimicrobiia bacterium | reverse complement strand
GTCGCGGAAGGTCTCCTTGCATTCGAAGGACCCGAAGGCGGGATGTGACTCACCCATCTGTATCTCGACGGTCCCCGCCCTTCCCAAGAACGCTTGGAAAACTGCGATCGGGTCGTCGCCCGGGGTCAGGAGCGACGACTCAATCGAGTGCTCGGTGATGGCCGCCACGCTGTCCTGTGCCCGCACGAACTGGCAGCCGAGGTCACCCTGCAGATGGGGCAGGTCGGCGGACGGGATCGGATACGTGTCGTTTTCGTGGGTCATGCCGTCTCCTCTGCCCGTCGCTTGCAGGTACGGGCAGTCGACCACCGGCCGCATTCCCCATCGCCGGTAGAGGGAATGCGCTTTGGGATCATCGGAGGCCAGCGTCATCACCTCTTCGCCGGGCGCAAGCAGAAAGGTGAGCATGGCGGTGCCGATCCCCACACCTTGGCAGGCGGGATCGACGAAGCAGTCGGAGATGACGTTCGTTTGCCAAACCATTCGATGACCGGCGAAACCCACCACCTGCTCGCCCTCGACCGCCACCACCGTCCGTCCCGTCCGGAGCACATGAGCAAACCAGGGATTGTGCTTGCCCGGCGATGAACCGGTCGCCCACCAAATCCGGTGCATTTCGGGAAGGTCGCCGGCCCCGGCCAGGCGAACCTCGATCAATAGCCGCCAACTCCTCCTGGTCGATAGATCAACCAGATAGTGAGGAGCACCGCGGCCAGAACGACCAGCGCTTGCAAGGCCAGCTTCGTTCGGCCCACTATTCCTCCGACGAGGTGCTGGCTGCCATCTCGGCGATCTCTTCCACGACGGCTTCGTTGGCGAGGGTGGTGACATCACCGAGCTGGCGATTCTCGGAGATATCGCGCAGCAGCCGGCGCATGATCTTTCCCGAGCGGGTCTTGGGAAGGTCGTTGGTAAATACGATCGACTTCGGCTTGGCGATCGGTCCGATAGTGGAGCCAACGTGTTCGCGCAGTTCACGCAAGAGAGTCTCATCGCCTTCCACCTGACCGCGCAGGGTGACGAAAGCGGCGATCGCTTGCCCGGTGAGATCATCCTTACGCCCCACCACCGCCGCCTCGGCTACCGCCGGGTGTGAAACCAGGGCCGATTCCACCTCCGTGGTGGAGATGTTGTGACCCGAGACCAACATGATGTCATCCACCCGGCCGAGCAACCAGAAGTACCCGTCCTCGTCCCGCTTGGCCCCATCGCCGGGGAAGTAGCGGCCCGGGAAGCGGGACCAGTAGGTTTCGACGAACCGAGCCGGGTCTCCGTAAATCGTGCGGGCCATCGCCGGCCAGGGCCGGTCGATCACGAGAAAGCCCCCGCCCCCGAGGGGGACCGAGGCCCCGGTCTCGTCCACCACATCGGCCGAGAGCCCCGGCAGCGGACGAGTGGCCGAGCCCGGTTTGGTAGAGGTGATGCCGGGAAGCGGGCTGATCATGATCGCCCCGGTCTCCGTCTGCCACCAGGTATCGACCACGGGACAGCGCTCGCCACCGATCACGCGCTGATACCACATCCAGGCCTCGGGATTGATCGGCTCTCCCACCGAACCCAGCAAGCGCAGGGAACTGAGATCGTGACGGCCGGGATACTCCTCTCCCCACTTCATGAACGAGCGGATGGCGGTCGGAGCGGTGTAAAGAATCGTGACCTTGTAGTCCTCGATGATCTTCCACAGCCGGTCGAAGTCGGGAAAATTGGGCGCCCCCTCGTAGATGATCGAGGTCGCCCGGTTGGTCAAGGGCCCATAGACGATGTAGCTGTGCCCGGTCACCCAGCCGATGTCGGCCGCGCACCAGTAGATGTCCTCATCCGGCTTGTGATCGAAGACCTGGCTGTGACTAGTGGCGACCTGGGTGAGATAGCCACCCTGCGTGTGGACAATGCCCTTCGGCTTGCCCGTGGTACCGGAGGTGTAAAGGATATAGAGCGGATCTTCGGCCATCAGCCGCTCGGGTTCACACTCGTCGGATTGATCGGCGACTAGCTCGTCCCACCAAATGTCGCGTCCTTCGGTCATCGCCACCTCAGAACCCGTTCGGCGCAGGACGATGACATTCTTGACCGAGGGAGTTCGAGCCACGGCGTTATCGGTATTGGCTTTGAGCGGCACTTCCTTACCCGCTCGCCAGGCGAAGTCCTGGGTGATCACCACGGTGGATTCGGCGTCGTTGATGCGGTCGATCAGGGCTTCGGCCGAGAAGCCACCGAAGACTGCTGAATGGATCACGCCGATCCGGGCGCAGGCGAGCATCGCCACCGGCAGCTCCGGCACCATGCCCATATAGAGGGCGGCGGTATCACCCTTCTTGAGTCCGAGCGAGCGCAGGGCATTGGCGAAGCGGCAAACCTCCCGGTAGAGGTCCCGGTAGGTGAGAGTGCGGGTCTCTCCTGGCTCGCCGATCCAGTGGTAGGCGACCTTCTCCGCAGATGAATCGAGGTGACGATCGAGGCAGTTGTACGAGAGATTGATCACACCATCCGTGAACCACCGGTAAAACGGAGCGTTCGTCTCGTCGAGAGTTTGCTGCGGAGCTTCGAACCACGAGAGACGGTTGACTGCCTGGTCGAGCCAGTAGCCCTTCCAGTCTTCCTCGGCTTGTTCATGGATGCCTGGTTGAGCGTTGGCTGCCCGGACAAAAGCAGGATCGGGAGGAAAGGAGCGGTTCTCCTGCAGCAAATTCTCCAGCGCACTGCTCATCTCTAACTCCTGATCTCGGCGGCGGCCCAACCTAGTGTCACTCCGGGAACGAGACGTGAGAGGGTGGGGTTAGGAGGGACATGAAGCGTCCCTACCTTTTCGCCAGCCTCGCCATTGCCCTGATCGCAGGCTTTCTGCTCTTCCGACCTGACAAACTCTTTGCCGACGATCCGGTCGATGAATCGCTGAGCGAAGCCTTCGCGACTACGACCGCCGCGACCACCTCGGTAGAACCCGCCCCGTCATCGGTCACCGTTCCGGCTCCTACCAATTCACAACCGAGTACTTCTTCAAGTGCGGGTCCCGTTGTTCTCGTCCGCGGTGATTTCGCTGGTATCGATCACCGCGCCGCAGGTACCGCCACCATCTACGAGGACGAAGGGAAGTACGTTCTTCGCTTCGAGGACGACACCGACATCCAAAACGGGCCTGACCTCTATGTCTGGGTGATCGCGGGCAACGCCTACGAAGCGGGAGTTCCAAACATTTACCTCGATCTCGGAAAACTCAAAGGGAATCTCGGGGGCCAGAACTACGAGTTGCCAGCCGAATTCGATCCCGCCACCCACCGCGGGGTTCTGATCTGGTGTCTGCGTTTTGCGGTCCCGTTTGCCTTCGCGCCCCTTACCTGAATTCATCGCAGTACAAAGAAGGTCCCCGCCCCAAGCAGCACGAACCCCAGGAGCTTGGAGAAGTCCATCGGGTTGATAGCGGCGCCGAGCAAGCCGAAATGGTTGATGACGGCCCCAACCACGAACTGACTGACAGTGATGATCACCAAAGCCGGGACTAAACCGATCTGGCCCACGGAGAGCGAGAGCGTGAAGATGATGACGAGACCTAGAACGCCGGCGCTCCAGACATACCAGGGGAGGCTCCGGGCGGCAGCCAGATTCCCTCCTCGAGCGGCGAGGGTAACGAGGGCAATGATGAGCCCCCCGGAGAAATAGGTGATGAAGGTCGACTCCAAAGTGCCGATCTGGCGCTGCATGGCGCCCGTGAACTGGGCCTGAATCGCCACTGCAACCCCGCAGACGATCGCCGCCAGCACTACCAACGTTCTCATCGGAACCTCCGCATCGTCTTCACGAGTCCTTCACATCCGTCGGTCATCTTGGTCCTCAACACAGGACTGAAAGGAAACCTTGTGAACAGGACATCACGAATACTGGCCATCACCCTCGCCGCGGTGCTGGTCGGAGCTGCGATTTATGTTGCCTATCAGAATGGCTACGAATCCGGAGCTATCACGGCCGCCGCCACAGGCGGTGAAGACGGGGCATCGACCGTAGTGGTCGATCGAGGATGGGGCCACCGCGGCTACGCCTTCGGCTTCTTCCCCTTTTTCTGGATCTTCCCTTTGCTGTTCTTCTTCCTCATCTTCTCGGCTTTTCGGCGTCGAGGCCCCTGGGGAGGACCGGGCGAGGGAGACTCGGGATCGCGTCATGAGTACATCGAATGGCGATTCCGGGAGATGCACGAGCGAGCCCACAAAGACGAAGGTCAGGCGCCGCCCGCGTAACGCGGCCGATAATCAACGCTGATGCGCACGGTGTTGGTGGTTGACGACGAGTTGAAGATCACCCGCCTGGTCCGGGAGTACCTGGAGCAGGCGGGTTTCGTCGTGGTGACTGCTTCCGATGGACCTGGGGCTCTGGCCGCAGCCCGACAAACCAAGCCCGATCTGATCGTCCTCGACCTTGGCCTTCCTGGACTCGACGGTCTCGACGTGATCCGATCGTTACGAACCTTCTCGCAGGTGCCGGTGGTGGTGATTACCGCTCGCACAGAAGAGGCCGATCGCATCGTTGGGCTCGAATTGGGGGCCGACGATTACCTGACGAAACCATTCAGTCCCAAGGAGCTGGTAGCCAGGGTGAGGGCCGTGCTCCGTCGCACCGATGCCGCCGGGTTGGCTCCCGAGGTGATGGTGGTGGGCGATCTCACCATCGACATCCCCCGCCACGAAGTTCGACGGGGGCCGGTGGCTATCGACTTGACCTCAACCGAATTCGACCTGCTGGCGGCCCTGGGTCGCCAGCCGGGAAGGGTCTTCACTCGCGGACAGATGCTGGAGGCGATTCGCGGGGTGTCGTTCCCGTCGTACGAGCGGGCAATCGATGCCCATGTCAAGAATCTGCGGCGCAAACTTGAGCCAGATCCTCGGCGGCCGCGCTACCTGATCACAGTTCACGGCGTCGGCTACAAGTTGGCCGATGTCTAGCCGTCGGCCGGAGTGGTGGCCGGAGGGAGAGCAATGGCCCCCTGGTCATCCCCGCGACCGCTTCCGATGGTGGTGGATGATTCCGCCACTCCTTCTCTTTGGTCTTTGCGGGATCTCCTTTGCCATGAAGGAGAGCGGTCGAGGCTTCTTCTGGTTCCCCTGGTTCCCGATCTTGTTCTTTCTCTTCTTCTTTCTCATCGGGCGGCGCCGATATCGACCTCGGTTCTTTCCGGTCCGGAGCCTGGTCAACGCCACCTCGCGCCTGGCCGAGGGTGACTACAGCGTTCGGGTCGACGAGGTGGAGGGCGGGCCGCTGCGAGAGGTGGTGGCGTCGTTCAACGCGATGGCTTCGCGACTCGAATCCGCGTCGGCCCAGCGCCGGCAGCTGCTGGCCGACCTCGGTCATGAGCTCCGCACCCCGCTTACTGTCTTGCAAGGAGAGATTGAGGCCCTCATCGACGGGGTTCATCCCCCCGACAACGAGATGCTCGATCGGCTGCTCGAGGAGATCGCGGTCATGTCGCGCTTGCTCGACGACCTGCGCACGCTTTCGCTCTCCGAAGCCGGAGAGCTGCGACTCGAGAAGGAGGAAGTCGACTTGGCGGCTCTGCTCGAAGATGCCAAGTCGTCTCATCAGAAGGCGGCCGAGCAAGCCGACGTTTCCATCGAGGTTGAAACCACTCCCGCCATCATCGAGGCCGATCCGCTACGGGTTCGAGAGATAGTCTCCAACCTGCTCAGCAACGCCATTCGCCATTCGAATCCGGGTGACGTGGTCAGGGTCTTGAACCGGCCTACGGCGCACGCCCAGGAGGTCACCGTTGTGGACCAGGGTCCTGGGATCCCAGCCGATCTGCTGCCACGAGTCTTCGAGCGTTTCGTCAAGGGCTCCGATTCGACCGGCACCGGACTCGGCCTGTCGATCGCCCGAGATCTCGTGCAAGCTCACGGAGGCGAGATTTCTGCCTCGAGCCCCTCGGAAGGCGGCACCATCATCAGCTTCTCAATTCCGACGTAACTGTGAGGATTTACGCGGCCCCAGGCCGCGTAAATCCTCACAATTCAGGGCCTATTTGCGGGCCGCTCGCTTGTAGAGGGTCACTGCGAACGGTACGAAGATCGCCAGGATCACCACCACCCAGATGAGGGTGTAGAGAATCGGATTCTGCATCGACCACGCCTCCGACGCCGGCGCCAGCGGGTTGGTGTTCCCGAAGAGCTCGCGGGCAGCCTGGGTGACGGCCGATACGGGATTCCACTCGGCAAAGATCCGAAGCGGGGTCGGCAAGCTGTCGCTCGGTACGAAGGCATTGGAGACGAAAGTCAGGGGCATGATCACCATGAAGGAAGCGTTGTTCACTACCTCTGGACTAGGTACCGCCAAACCGACGGAAGCCATCACCCAAGAGAACGCGTAGGAGAACAACAACAGGAGACCGAATCCGGCGACGGCTTCCCAGAATGAAGTTCGAATCCGCCATCCCACCAGGAGCCCGGTCAGGGACATGATCGTGATCGACAGCACGTTGTAGACGATGTCGCTCGCGGTTCGTCCAACCAGGACCGCCGATCTGGTCATCGGCAAAGACCGGAAGCGGTCGATGATCCCCTTCTGCATGTCCTCGGCCAACGATGCCCCGGTGTAGGTCGCCCCGAAGACCACCGTCTGGGCAAAGATCCCGGCAATGAGGAACTCGCGGTAGTTGACACCGGGTACGTCGATGGATCCGCCAAAGACATACGAGAACAGCAGGACGAACATGATCGGGGACATCAAGACCCACACCATCAGCTCCGGCATCCGCTTGATCTTGATCAAGTTGCGCCGGGTGACGTTGTAGCCGTCGGCTGCTAACCACATCAGTTGACTCATCAGGCACTCACTTTCATTTGCTGCTGATCGGGGTGGCCGTTCTCGGCACCATGTCCGGTCAGGGTGAGGAAAACGTCGTCGAGCGTCGGGCGCCGGAGAGCGAACTCGAGCACTTTCACCGAGTTTGAATCGAGCTGGCGGAGCACCTCTACCAACACTCCGCTTCCACCAGTCACCGGAGCGGTAAGGGTGCGGCTCTGCTCGTCCACCGCGACTTCGCCGGTGGAGAAGGCATTGACCGTTTCCCGGGCCCGGCCCAGGTCGGTGGCCGATTCGATGACCAACTCGACTCGCTCGCCGCCGATCTGATTCTTGAGCTGATCGGCCGTCCCCTGGGCGATGGCGCGACCATGATCGATGACCACGATCTCATTCGCCAGGCGATCCGCCTCTTCCAAGTACTGCGTGGTCAGGAGCAGGGTGGTACCGCCCTGAACCATTTCCCGGATCACTTCCCACATCTCGGCCCGACCGCGGGGATCGAGTCCGGTGGTGGGCTCGTCGAGAAACAGCACCTTCGGATCTGCCACCAACGCCCCGGCGAGGTCGAGGCGGCGGCGCATACCTCCTGAATACGTTTTGACCGGACGGTCGGCAGCTTCTGCGAGATCGAATCGCTCCAGCAGCTCCCGGGCCCGGGCGCGCGACTTGGTGCGTCCGAGGCGGTAGAGCCTTCCAAAAAGATCGAGATTTTCAAACCCGGTCAGGTATTCGTCGACCGCGGCGTACTGGCCCGAAAGCCCGATCAGCGCCCGGACCTCATCGGGGTGGGCCGCCACATCGACTCCCGCCACCTCCGCCCGGCCGGCGTCGGCCTCGAGCAGCGTGGTGAGGATCCGAACAGCCGTGGTCTTTCCGGCCCCGTTGGGACCGAGCAAACCCAGGACTCTCCCCTCGGGAACGGACAGATCCAGACCATCGAGGGCCTTGACCGCCTTGTAGTGCTTGACCAGCCCCTCGGCGCGTATCACTTCGTTCATGGTCTCTCCTTACCTGCAGTTCTTGCGTGACTGCGATATGACTGCGTAATGATGTCTGATAGCTGTCAGACTGTCAAATCTCGTCGATCTGAAAGCTAACGGAGATTCATGACAGATTCTGACCGGATTTTCTAGAATTCTTGATCAATGGCCGACACCACTGCCCGACTGCTGCAATTGCTGTCGCTTTTGCAAACTCGCCGCACCTGGTCGGGACACGAGCTCCTCGATCGGCTCGAGGTCTCCGAGCGCACCCTCCGTCGTGATATTGATCGACTCCGCGACCTCGGTTATCCAGTGGCCGCCACCCCCGGCCCATTTGGCGGCTACCAACTGGAAGCGGGCAGAGACATCCCACCCCTTCTCCTCGACGACGATGAAGCCGTTGCCATCGCCATGGGGCTCTTGACGGCTGCCGGGGGAACCATCATCGGCATCGAGGAAACGTCCCTGCGGGCTCTCTCAAAGTTGGAGAACGTCCTACCTCCCCGAATTCGGCGACGCATAAACATGCTGCAGTCGGCAGTCGTACCCATGATCCGCGCCTGGGTCAAAGTCGATGCCGAAGTCTTGACCACGATTGCCCAGGCCTGTCGGGATCACGAGCGGCTTCGTTTCGAATACACCAGTCGCCAGGGTGAAGACACCGAGCGCCACGTCGAGCCGCACCAGCTCGTTTCCCTGCGCCAGCGCTGGTATCTCGTTGCCTTTGATCGCGAGCGCGATGACTGGCGAACCTTTCGGCTCGATCGCATCAAATCCCCCCATGCCACCAAGTTCGACTTCAAGCCTCGGGCCATCCCCGGGGGAGATGCCGCCAGCTACGTCACCGAGTCGCTGCGTTCGATTCCCACTCGCTATCGGGTGTCGGCCACCATCGCCGCCCCAGCGGAAGAAGTCACCAGCCAGCTACGGGAGGTCGATGTCGAGGCCATCGATGAGGGCCATTGCTTGCTACGACTCGAGGGTGATCAGCTCGAGTGGCTCGCATTCCAGATCACCTGGCTCGGTGTTGAGTTCGTGATTCACGAGCCTCCGGAGCTGAGAAACTATGTCGCCGGCCTGACCTCCCGTTTGGCTCGTTCGCTGGAGGCATCATGAAGAAATCAATCGAGGCGCTGGGCTCCGACAATATCCGCATCGGGACCTGCTCATGGACCGATCCGACGCTGATCAAGAGCGATGCGTTCTATCCCCGGGAGAAGATGACCGCCGAAGAGAGGCTCTCTTTCTATGCCGACCATTTCTCCATCGTCGAGGTGGATTCGACGTACTACGCCCCGCCCGTCGAGAAGACCGCCGGCCTATGGGTGGAGAGAACCCCACCCGGCTTCACATTCGACATCAAGGCGTTCCGGCTATTGACCCAGCATCCCACGCCCCCTTCAGCGTTGTGGAAGGACTTTCGGGAGGAACTGCCTCCGGAGCTCTCCGAAAAACGCAACATCTACATGCGTGACCTGCCAAGGACTCTCCAAGCCGATGCGGTGGCGCGCTTTCGAGAGGCACTCATGCCGTTGCATTCGGCTGGGAAGCTGGGCGTCGTGCTCTTCCAAATGCCGCCCTTCGTCTATCCCACCCGGGGGAGCTTCGGATATCTGAAGTGGGCCGCCGAGCACCTAGCCGACTTTCAGATTGCAGTCGAGTTTCGAAATGGGCGCTGGCTCGACGAAGCGAACCGCCAGGACACCCTTGACTTCTTGGAGCGTCACCAGCTCGCTTATGTATGCGTCGACGAGCCCCAGGGTTTCAAGAGCTCGGTGCCACCGGTGACGGCCGTCACCGCCCCCATCGCCGAGATACGGTTTCATGGGCGCAATGAGGACACGTGGGAGAAGAGGGGAATCTCCGCCGCCGAGCGCTTCCGCTACGACTACTCGAAGAAGGAACTGGCCGAGTGGGTGCCGCGGGTGCGAGAGCTATCCGATCGGGCCGAAACCGTCTCCGTGCTGATGAACAACTGCTATGCCGATCTCGGAATCAAGTCGGCCTATTTGATGGCTGACCTGCTCTACGGCGACTGACCTTTATCCAGGTGAGATGAGGTTTCTCAAGCGCTACTGGCAGCCAATCGCCGACGGCCGGGTGACGATGGCTTTTCGACGTTGGAAGACCCAACAGGTCATCGCCGGGCGCCGCTACCGGACTGCAGCGGGAATCATCGAAGTCGATGAGGTGGGCGTGATCGACCCCACTGATATCGACGATGACCAAGCGCGGGCGGCGGGACATGCCGACGCCGCTTCTCTCGTTTCCGATCTCCCCGAGCGCGAGGGTCTTCCCCTATACCGGGTGCGGTTTCACCTTGTGAACGAACCGGACCCGCGGACTTTGCTCGCCGAGAACGACCAGCTGACCCCAGAGGAGATCTTTCAAATTTCCCGCCGACTAGGCCGTCTCGACCGTGCTTCGAGGCACGGTCCCTGGACGCGAGAGGTACTCCAAGCCATCGCCGCCAATCCGGGCAGGCGAGCGCCCGATCTGGCTGAATGGTTCGGTCGAGAAACTCAGCCCTTTAAGACCGACGTTCGCAAACTCAAGAACATGGGATTGACGCTCAGCCTCAAGATCGGATACCGGCTCTCACCGCGAGGTGACGCGTACCTCAAAGGCACAAGTTCAGGGAGGCGGGGAGTCTCCTCGGCCGAGACTTGATTGGTGATGCCCGCTTATGATCGATCCTCCCCGCACGATGAAACATTTTCTCGCGCACTATCCGAGGAGGGGCCCGTGGATGCCAAAGAAGCGCTTGCCAGACGATTCTATGTGGAGACGAACGCTCGCAACTTCGACGCATACGATGAACTCGTAGCCACTGACTTCGTCGATCACGATGCGGTTCCTGGCCAGCCGACCGGCCTTGGGGGCCTCAAGACCGCCATGCGAGAGTTCGCCAGCGGATTTTCGGATCTGACATCTGAGCCCGATCTGGTGCTCGTTAGCGGCGATTACGTAACGGTCCATTCCCGCGGTCGAGGAACACACGATGGCAACTTCTTGAACGTGGAACCGACGGGACAGCCAGTCGAGTTTGAAGCAATCGACATCTGGCTGGTGAAAGATGGCAAGCTTACGGAAGCCTGGCATCTGGAAAACCTATTGAGCATCTTGGTCCAAATGGGAGCGCTGCCGACCTGAGCGGAGTGCTCTCCGACCCGAGAAAGGACCTAAGCCGGTCTCGAGGGGCTCGCGAGCTTGCGCAGCTCGGGTAGCACATCGGACCCGATCATGTCGATTGCCCGCTGCGCATCGGTCGAAGCTACCTGGACCGAGATGATGTCGGCATCGATCTCTGTTACCAACGGTCGGTAGGCGGCGATGATCTCTTCGGGACCGGAGACGATGGCGTATTTAGAGAGGATCTCCTTCGGGTCCATCTCGTCGGCGGCCTTGCGCAAAACCATGGGATCGATCGCCTCCGACCGACCGGGGGCGCGCAGGCCTCTCATCGATCCCAGTGCCTCCCAGGCCTCGTCATTGGAGGCGGCGAGGACCAGCCAGCGGGTCGCCATCACTGAGCTGGGGCCGGTCCGCTCCGCCAGGAAGGGCTTGATGATTTTGGCCACGGTCTCGGCGGGATCCTTGACCGAGGTGATGAGCCCGACACAATTCCTGCCGGCAAAGGCGGCCGATTGCTCGCCGCCCGCCGCCATCCACACCGGGACCCCACCGATTGGCGGGCTGTAGAGCTTGGCCTTGCGGACCTGGTAGTAGGTGCCTTCGTAATCGAGCTTCTCACCCCTCAGCAGCCGTTGGATGATCTCGAGAGCCTCTTTCATGCGTCGAATCCGCTCCCCATATCCGGGGAACTCGTAACCGAAGGGCCCCTCGTTGATGCTTTCCCCGGTACCGACGCCGAGGACAAACCCGCCCTTCGCGAGTCGGGAGACGGTGGCGGCAGCCTGGGCCACCAGGGCAGGGTGGTAATGAAAGAGCGGGCAGGTGACGGAGGTCACGAACGTCATTCGCTCTGCCCGCATCGCAGCCGCTCCTAGCCACGTCCAGACGAAGCCCGCCGCCGATTGATCGTCGACCCAGGGATGGAAATGGTCGGAGGCGGTGATGCAATCGAATCCAGCGCGGTCGGCGGCGATCACCTGGTCGATCAACACTTCTGGTTGATACGACTCGTGGGAGGCCAGCCAGGCGAACTTGGGCATCGGTCAACGTTAGGAGGGGATTTCCCGCCTGGAGAACGGGCGCTTCCAAAAGAAGTAAAGGGCGGCCGCGAAAACGGTGACGATCTGCACCCACTCTCCCCAACGGGTGTACAGAGTCAACGGACCGGTAGCCAGCTCGAGGTCCTCATAGATCACGGTTTCCGCAAGGAAATCGGCGGCGTCACCCACCACCCCGCCACCTTTGATAAATGTGGACTTGCCAGTGACAGCGGCGTGGACGACGTCCAAGCCGAGCTCAGCAGACCGCATCCGGGTCATGCCAATGAATTGATCCGAGACTGGCGTGAACTCATAGCTCCCTTCGTTGCTGGCCACCACCAAGAGTTCCGCTCCGGCCCGGGCCGCAGCGCGGCCATAGCGAGCAAAGGCCCCTTCGAAGGAAATAACCGTGCCGATACGCCCGCGGGCGAGATCGAACACACCGCTGCGATCACCTCTGATCATGTCTCTCGGCACCTGCGACAGAGCAGGGATCCAATCGAACAACGGCCGAGCCGGGATGTACTCCCCAAAGGGGACCGGATGCCGCTTGCGATACTCGCCGACAATCTCGCCATCCTCATCGAAGGCGACAATGGCGTTGATCCATTCCGTGTCGCTGATCGGTCGGTCGCCTCCCACGAGGAACGTGGCCCCGATGCGAGCAGCCTCGGCCCCGATCGCCGCCGCCACCTCGGGCACCAAGACCGGATCGGCATCGAAGGAACCGGTCGATCCCTCCGGCCAAACGACGAGATCGACCGACCCTTCTCCGATGGAACGGGTTTGCGCGAGATGCATCTCGTAGGTCGCCTCGCGCTCACCAAAGCAGTGCTCGAGGGGGCAGGGAGTCGAGCCCTGAACAATGGCCACGCGCACGGTATCGCCGGTTGCCCGCCCCGGGACCGACGCACCCAACAGCGCCAGGATTACGGTGGCCCCTCCGGCGAGGAACAGGGGCGTTGTGATTCGGCGTCGTTCCCAAGTAAGCACTAATCCCGCCGCCAGCGCCACGAGCACCACTCCCCAACCGCTGGTGCCAACGAACGCCGCCGCCGCCCGGGTCCAGCGGTACTCGCCCATAGGGTAGCCGGTGAGGCCCCACTCGAAGCCACCCACCGGGAACCGAACCCGAACCAATTCGAGTAGCGCCCACCCTCCCACCGCCGCCGCGAAGAAGGGAAGCCCATCGGGGACCCGGGCGACGAGCCACCCATAGAGTCCCGGATAAAGCCCGAATACGAACACCAGCGGGGCGACGGCGATAAAGCCCAGCTCTCCTACCCAGTAGACGAGGCCAGCGAAGAATCCCCATCCAAAGATCACCCCGCAGAGCAAGGGATGGCGAGTGCGCCGCAGAGCGTAAAGAAAAATTGCCAGGGCCACCGGGACAAGAAAGGCAATCGCATACGGGGGAAACGCCAGGACCAACAACCCAGCCGCGGCCAGAGAGAGCAATACCGACCGCACGAGGTGGAGTGTACGAAATGCGAAGATTGATCCCGTGAGACCCTCCGACCTCGAGGTTGCCGTCGATGCCGCCCGAACCGGGGCCGCCATCGTCTTCGCGGCCCTGGGATCGGCTGTCGGTACTCGTTTCAAGGGCGACGCCAATCCCGTCACCGACATCGATAACCAGGCTGAGGAAGCGATCATCGGATTGTTGCGGAGGCTCCGGCCTCACGACGCCATCCTGGCCGAGGAGAGCGGTGGCACCGGCTGGGAAGAGGGAAGGGTCTGGATCGTCGACCCCCTCGATGGGACCGTCAACTTCATCCACGGGATCCCCCACGTCTCGGTTTCGGTCGCCCTATGGGTTGACGGGCAGCCGGCTGTGGGGGTGATCGAGGACGTCACCCGACACGAGGAGTTCATCGCCCAACACGGGAAGGGATCGGAAATCGAGGCCGATCCGATCAAGGTCTCCGAGGAGCGAGTCCTCAAGCACGCCATGATCGCTACCGGTTTTCCGTATGACCGCAACGTCCATGGAGAGGCTTATGCCGAGAATCTCGGCCACGTACTCACCCGGGTGCAGGGAATCCGGCGGCTTGGCAGCGCGGCCCTCGATCTGGCCTGGGTCGCGTGTGGTCGATACGACGGATACTGGGAGTTCGGGATCAGTCCCTGGGACACCGGCGCCGGAGTACTGATGATTACCGAAGCTGGAGGCACGGTCACGAATCATCGCGGCAAGCCATACCGCCTCGACGACAGCGGCATCGTGGCCAGCAACGGTGGCATCCACGACGATTTAGTGGCGGCAGTGGGCCTCGCCATTCCGGAACACATCCGATGAGACGTCTTCTCACCTCCTCGGGCATCGTCGGCATCCCCGACGCCGACTCGGTCCTGATCGACGCTGATCGGATTGTGGCCATCGGTCGTCGCGCCGAGTTCGACGGCACCTACGAGGTGAGCCAACACGAAGGCTTCCTCAGCGCACCTCGTCACGATCACCACTTCCATCCCCTGGGCTACGCCGCTGCCGTCTCCCGGCTCACCCTCAAAGATGTGCCCGATTTCGATGGCCTCCGAAAGCGGCTGCAGGCGGCGGCAGCGCGTTTGCAACCGGGCGAATCATTGACGGCCACCCGCCTCGACGACGAGGCCCTTTCCGAACTACGTCTCCCCAACCGCTGGGAGCTAGACGAGATGGTGGGGACGACGCCGCTCTTGCTCCATCGCTACTGCGTCCACGTCGCCGTCGCCAACAGTGCGGCTCTGGCATTGGCCGGCCTCAGCGATCACCCTGACGGCATCCTGCGCGAAGAAGAGATCGCGCCCGTTCTGCGTGAGGTCGGCTCAAGGCAGTCCCCCTTGGCCCCTGAAATCGTCGAACAGTCGCTCGTGGGCCTGGCCAGCCTGGGGCTGGGGACGATCACTGCCATCGTTTCGGCGGGCGACCCGCTCTTTTGCGAGGTGCCGGAGGAATTGACCACCCTGATCTCCCTGGCCCCCAGGGTGCCTCTTGATTTCGAGGTACTAGTGACGGCACCCGATCCTCCGAGTCTGGGCTCTGCTGCCGCAGCGCTGCAGGGTGCAGGCAGCAACCTGAGGTTCGACGGGTGGAAGGAGTTTGCCGACGGAGCCCTCGGTGGTCGTACCGCAGCTCTCCATGAAGGCTTCAGCGATGACCCCGACAATGTGGGCATCATGCGCCTGCGTCGCCCCCACGCCGACGAGATGGCACGAGCGGCTCTCGACCTCGGCGGGGCGGTGGCCATCCACGCCATTGGTGATCGAGCCAACGACGCAGTTCTCGACCTCCTTCGTGACCTGATGGTCGCAGGCGCAAACGAAGCTGCTCTTCGCATCGAGCATGCGTCCGTGCTCACCCCCACCGCCCGCCGGCGCATGGCCCACCTCGGCATCACCGCCTCAGTGCAGCCGAGCTTCATCACATCGGAGGTGACCTGGCTCAAGAAGAGGCTCGGACGCCGGGTCGGACACACCTATGCGCTGGGTCGGATGGAAGAAGAAGGCATACCGCTGCGGGGAGGCTCGGACTGCCCGGTAGAAACCCCAAATCCCTGGGAAGGAATGGCGGCGGCGCGAATCGGTGGCCTCAGCGCCGGATCCGCCTACGAGCTCTACGGGCCGTCTCTCAAGGTGGGCGGACCTTCCAACGTGATCGTCATCGATCGCGACCCTTTGCGGACCGCTGACGTCGCCGGCACGAGGGTCCTCGCCTCGTACCGCCGCGGCCAGCGGCTGGAACTCACCACCCCACCCACCTTCATCTGAAGTCTGACATCTGATATCTGATGTCTTTTGCTTTTGTCTTCTGAAATCCGGCGTCTGATATCTTCGGGCAATGTTCGACTACACCCAGGTGACCGCTTCGGGGATCAGTGAGGATCTCGACGCCGCCCTTTCTGAAGCGGATCGACTCGTGGCCGGAGTCGTGGATCCGACGGCCGAAGCCACTTACGACAGCGTTCTTGCTCCGCTGAACGACATCGAGGATCTATTGGTTCGTACCTATGGCCGGACAGCATTCATGGGTTATGTCCACACCGAGAAGGAGGTCCGCGATGCCGGCAATGCCGCCGAGGAGCGAATCCAGAAGTGGGCCGTGGAGCTGGTCTTTCGGCCTGATTTCTACCGCGCCATCAAGTCCTACTCGGAATCCCCGGAGGCCGCAGGCCTAACAGGTGAGCGCCGCCGGATGCTCGAGTTTCTCCTCCGGGACCTGCGCAAGGCGGGACACGAGCTCGACGATGACTCGCGGGCCGAGGTCAAAAAGCTCACCGAGCGACTGGTTGAGCTGGGAGTGCTCTTCCAGCGCAACATCGACGAGCATCAAGACCACCTACTGGTCACCCGGGATGATCTCGAGGGGATGCCGGAGTCCTATATCGAGGGACTTGAAGCCGGAGACACCGAGGGCACGTTAAAGGTGACCATGGCGTATCCCGACGTGGTCCCGTTCATGGAGAACTCACCCCGCCGCGATCTCCGCGAGGAGCTCTCCCGTAAGTTCAACAGTCGAGCAGTTGAACCCAACCGACCGCTACTCGAGGAAGCAATCGCGGCGCGTCAGAGGATCGCCGAGATCTTCTCTCAACCTTCGTGGGCGCACCACCAGCTCGAAGAGAAGATGGCCAAGAATCCAGAGGCGGTCCGCTCCTTCTACGCCGCCCTGCTCCCCGGTCTTTCCGAGATCGGCCAAACCGAGCTCGGAAAGCTCACCGAGATGCTGCGAGCCGATGGGTTCGACGGCGAGCTCCAGGGCTACGACTTCCGTTACTACGACACCCAGCTTCGCCGGCGCGACTATGGCGTCGACCCGACCGAAGTGGCGGCTCACTTCCCTCTCCAGCAAGTCCTCGACGGGATGCTCGAGCTGACCGGCGAGGTCTTCGGGCTCCGTTATCGGAAGGTCGATCGACCTTCCTGGCACCCAGACGTTCTCGCCTATGCCATCGACGACGACGCCACCGGCCAAGAAATCGCCCATTTCTTCATGGATCTCTTCCCGCGGGAGGGAAAGTTCAGCCATGCCGCCGCCTTCCCGCTGATTCCCGGACGTCGGCTTGCCGACGGCAGCTACCAGAAGCCAATGGCGGCGATCGTCGCGAACTTCACCAAGCCCGGGACCGAACGACCTTCCCTCCTCCAGCACCAAGAGGTCGAGACCTTCTTTCACGAGTTCGGCCACATTCTCCATCAAACCCTGACCAGGGCCGAGCTCACCAAGTTCTCCGGCACCTCCACGGAGGGCGACTTCGTCGAGGCCCCCAGCCAGATCATGGAGAACTGGACCTGGCAGCCCCAGGTCTTGGCCCGCTTCGCCCGTCACTATCAATCCGGTCAACCGATCCCGCCCGAGCTGGTCTCCCAGCTCACCGCCGCCAAGAACCTCAACATTGCCTTGCTGACACTGCGCCAGGCCCAATTCGGGCTGCTCGACATGTGGATGCACGACGAGACACCGCAAAAGGACCTCGACGATATCCACGTCCGCTCGACGCAAGTCAGTCTCTTTCCGGTCCACCCCGACACCTTCTATCCGGCGTCCTTTGGACACCTATTGGGGGGATATGACGCCGGCTACTACGGCTATCTCTGGTCGGAGGTGTACGGGGACGACATGTGGAGCCGGTTCGAGAAAGAAGGGGTCACCAATCCCGAGGTCGGCGCCGATTACCGCCGGGAGGTTCTCGAGCGGGGTGGGAGCCGGGACGGGATGGAGCACTTACGGGCCTTTCTCGGCCGCGAACCCAACAACGAAGCCTTTCTCCGCAAACTCGGGATGGGAACCGAACCCCCGGTCTAGGCGTATAAGGGAGAGAACTCCCCGAAGGGATTTAGCCCTTTAAGGGGCGTTTAACCAGGTGCAGTAAGACTGGTGGAGACCCGGGCCAGGACCGGTGGGCGCCTCTGCCAACAAGGGGCCACTTTGTTTGGGAGAGGGGCGTGTTGGGAACCTGGCATAGCGGAAGAATTGATCGGATAGATCTGTTGTATCCGTTAAGGCCGCCAGGAAGGAGGCCCAACCTATGTCAGATACACTTAAAGGATCAGCGATACGGGGGATGACCCGTCCATCGCGTCGTTACGCCCAGGATCGGGTCTGCTCCCACAAGGAGTGCGAGACCAGGCTGAGCCAATACAACCGTCGTGACTATTGCTACGCCCATGCCCCCGTCCGCTTTCCTCGGGTTCGAGGCCGGATTCTCCCCGAAGGGACCTGAGACTTCTAGGAGCGCTGGGTCAGGTTCTCTCCCCCTCCCCCGACACTGCGAATCCTAGAAAGAGAGGCCCCGGCGTCCCCTCCGCCGGGGCCTCGCCTTTGCCAGACTCGGATCCAGAGTTCTCCGAACCCACCCCGGGTGGGGTAGGATAAGGGTCATGAACGTTTCCCACCGGACTTCGGCTCTCAACCGTTTGCGGACCGTGCGGGGCCACCTCGACGCCGTCATCGGCATGGTCGAGGACGATCGATACTGCCCGGAGGTGATGAAACAGGTCTCCGCCCTTCAGGCATCGCTTGAGAAGGTGAACCGGGTCGTCCTCCAAAACCACCTCGAGACCTGCGTCACCGAGGCGATCCGCTCTGGCAGGTCCGCCGAGATGATCGATGAGCTCATGGAAACCCTGAAGTACACCCGGGCCGTGACGGGACCCGGAAAGGAAGCGATATGAACACCACCTTGAATGTCCCTGGAATCTCCTGCGATCACTGCAAGAAGACGATCGAGGGGGCGGTGGGTCAGCTCCAAGGCATCGGAACGGTTGCAGTCGACATCGACCAGCGGACCGTGGCGATCGACTTCGACGACAGCGCGGTAACCCTTAACGAGATCGTCGCCACCCTCGACGAAGCCGGCTATGAGGTGGCTCCATAACGGACACCAAGCAGTCTGAAACCCTGACCTTCGACGTCGAGGGGATGACCTGTGCCTCGTGCGCGGCTCGTATCGAACGCGTTCTGGCGCGCCAACCGGGAGTGGAGAGTGCGACAGTCAACCTGGCCGCCGCCCGAGCCAAGGTGCGATTATCGGAATCCCAGCCCGGTGACCTGATCGAAGCGGTTTCGAAGATCGGATACGGCCTCTCAGTGGCCGACGTGGGCGACCACACCCGATCCCGAGTGCGACACGACGCCGAGGAGAAGGCTCAGTGGCGCCGGTTTTGGATCGCGGCCATCCTCTCCTTTCCGGCGATGATCATCGCCATGGTCGGGGGGATGGATGACAGCGGCCTCCGCTGGCTGCAGCTCGCTCTTACCGCCCCGGTCGTGCTTGGCATCGGCGCTCAATTCCATCGTGTGGCTTGGAAACAAGCGCGATCGTTTTCGGTGGGGATGGACACCCTCATCTCGCTCGGTTCTCTGGTGGCCTTCATCTGGTCGGTGTGGGCGCTTTTCAACCAGGGCGAGGTCTTCTTTGAAACGGCAGCGATCATCGTCACCCTCATCACGCTCGGTCGAGCACTCGAGGCACGAGCCAAGGGTCGGGCCGGCCAGGCTTTGACCGCCCTCCTCGAGTTGGGCGCTCAACAGGCGACGATCCGCACCAGCCAGGGCGATCGGATTGTGGACATCGAGGAGCTAATTCCCGGAGACGTGATGGTGGTGCGACCAGGCGAGAAGGTGCCGACCGACGGCGTCATCATCGAGGGACACTCATCGTTCGACGAGTCCATGCTCACCGGCGAATCCACCGGCATCTCAAAGGGAGAAGGCGAGGACGTTCTGGGGGCCACGATCAACCAAGAACGTCTGGTCCTGGTCAAGGCCACCAGGGTCGGCGAAGAAGATGCGCTGCATCGCATCATCGCCCTGGTTGAGGAGGCGCAATCAGGAAAGGCTCCAGTACAGCGCCTGGCCGATCGCATCTCTTCGGTCTTCGTCCCCCTTGTCATCTCAATCGCGCTTATCACTCTCATTGTCTGGCTGGCCACCGGTCATCCGGCCGCAGACTCTGTGCGGGCCGCGGTAGCCGTTTTGATCATCGCCTGCCCGTGTGCTCTCGGATTGGCCACTCCGACGGCGATCATGGTCGGGAGCGGCCGCGCCGCCGAGCTGGGGGTGCTGTTCAAGAATCCCGAGGTCTTCGAACGAGCTCAGCGAATCGAGACACTCGTCTTCGATAAGACCGGAACTTTGACCACCGGGGCGATGACGCTCACCGACGTGGTGACTGATGAGGACCCCGACTTTCTGCTTCCGCTGGTGGCGGCGATCGAGGCCGCCAGCGGTCACCCAATCGGCAAGGCCGTCGCTCTGGGCGCGGAGCAGCGGGGCTTGGTGGTGGGAGAGGCAACCGACGTCGAGTCCCGGGGCGGCCTGGGAGTGATCGGTTGGGCCGGTGGGATCGAGATCGTCGCCGGCAAGCCCAAGCTGCTAGCCGACCGTGGGCTCCAGATCTCCGATGACCGGCTCGACGCCATGGCCCGCTTCGAAGCGGAGGGAAAGACGGCGTTTCTCGCCGGATACCGCGGTGAGGCGCGAGCCGTTCTGGCAGTAGCCGACGAACTTAGGCCGACCTCGACAGCTGCAGTTGCAACCCTGCGAGCGATGGGCCTGAGGGTTGCCATGCTCACGGGTGATAATTCCCGAACTGCCTCCGCCATCGCCGAAGACCTCGACATCGTCGACGTCGTCCCAGAGGTCCTGCCGGGCGAGAAAGCTGATGAGATCAGACGCTGGCAAACTCAGGGACAAGTCGCCTTCGTCGGCGACGGCATCAACGACGCTCCGGCGCTGATCACAGCCGATCTCGGAATTGCCATCGGGACAGGCACCGACGTCGCGATTGAGACCGCCAACGTGGTGTTGATGTCCGGCGACCCCGCCCTCGTCCCCACGGCGCTGAAGTTGGCCCGGAGAACCCTGGCGGTCATTCGCCAGAACCTCTTCTGGGCCTTCGCATACAACGTGGCGGCGATTCCGCTGGCCGCCTTCGGCTTTCTCGATCCAATGATCGCGGCGGGGGCAATGGCGCTGTCGTCGGTGTCGGTGGTTATCAACAGCCTGCGCCTCCGGCGAGCAAACCCGACAATCACGTGACGCAAAACGACGGGGCCGGTAGGGTGTCCGCATGGCAAGCGTCGAGTGGTTTCGCCATCCGGAGCTGCGCTCGCCGGTAGCGGTGATCGCATTTTCCGGCTGGGGTGATGCCGGCAACTGCTCGACATCAGCAGCTGCTCATTTGATCGCCACAATCGAAGGCGACGCCTTCGCCCTAATCGATCCCGACGAGTTCTATAACTTCACCGACACCCGTCCACAAGTGGAGTTTGTCGACTCCGGAATGCGCATGGTGCACTGGCCGCGCAACGAGTTTCACGCCCTGCACCTTCCCGACCGCGACGTGGTTGTCCTCCTGGGAGAAGAGCCCAACCTGCGGTGGCGAGCATTCGGCGAGGCCGTGGCCGAGGTCCTGGGGTCGATCGGTGTTGATCGCGTCGTCCTGCTCGGCGCCTTCTTGGGACAAGTACCTCACAGCCGCCCCACGCCCCTGGTGGGGTCAAGCCCTAACCCAGAGATTCTGGCCGGGCACGAGATCGCGTCGACCAACTACGAAGGTCCGACTGGCATTGTCGGAGTGCTCACCCAGCAACTCGGCGAAGCCGGTTTTGAGACTATGTCAATTTGGGCTGCCGTGCCTCATTACCTAGGTGGTGCCGACTACCCACCTGCCACATATGCGCTGGTGCGGAAAGCCGGAGAGGTGCTCGGCATAGATATCGCTACCTCCGACCTTGCCGCCGCCAGCATCGAGTTCCGGCTCTCCGTGGATGCGGCTCTGGCTCGTAACGAAGAGCTAACCCAGTACGTGCGCAAGCTCGAAGCCGAAATCGAAGACGAGCGGGACACCGGTGGCGACCTGGTCGACGAGATCGAGCGGTTCCTCAAAGACCACTAGTCGACCCGTCTCCCGCCCCGACCATCACCCGACCTAAACCACTCGATCCCTTCAGCCCCGCGTTGCCCTAACGCTTCGAGTCCCAGCTGTCGCTCAACATCGAGCCGGAGCTCGACTCCCCGCAAAAGCGCGGCTCGATCGCTGCGAACTGTGATCTGAGGATGAGCAGCGATCGATTCCGCCAAAGCGATGCTGGCTCCGAGAGCCTTCCCTGTCGGCACCACGCGATTTACGAGCCCGATCGCCAAAGCTTCGTTGGCATCAACCTCTCTCCCGGTGAGCACCAGGTCGAGCGCCCGCCCCCGACCGATGATCAACGGCAGCCGTTGGGTTCCTCCGTCGATCAAGGGAACGCCAAACCGGCGCTCGAAGCAGCCGAACACCGCCGCTTCCGAGGCAACCCGAAGGTCGCACCAGAGAGCCATCTCCAGGCCCCCGGCAACGCAATAACCCTCGACGGCGGCGATCGTGGGCTTGCCCACGTTGGTGCGCGTAAAACCGAGGTAACCATCGGGATTGTCGACCAGATCGAAGGCCTTGAGATCGGCTCCAGCGGAGAAGTGACCCCCCTCGCCATAAAGGATTCCGACCTGGGCGTCGTCGTCGGAGTCGAATTGCTCCCAACAAGCCCGCAACGACTCGGCAGCCGCCAGATCGATGGCATTCCGCCGCTCCGGCCGATCAACGGTGACGATTGCCACCGGCCCCTCTCGCCGGTACGACACCGTCATGATCCGAGCCCAGGGCTCGCCGGGCGGCCCTGGCTACCTTCCCGCCCAGAGAACGTGGTGATTCGTTACTTCTTCTTGTGGCGGTTGGCCTTGAGACGCTTGCGATACTTGTGCTTGGACATCTTCTTGCGTCTCTTTTTGATCAATGAACCCATGGATCCTCAAACGTGATTGATTAGTACGGAACTAGCTTGGCCGCCCCAGGCTCAGTCGGTCAAAACCAACAGGCATCTGGGTTATTACTCGTAGCCAGTAGCGGCCACTTTCAACTCCAGCACCCTGCCACCGGCGATGGCTGATTCGAGGGCCCGCGCCACTCTTACAACGTTTGCTGGATCAACCAACGCTACCACCGCCGGCCCCGAACCGGACCAGGAAGCATGAGCTGCGCCTGCAGCACGGGCTGCGGCCACCGCCTCTCCGGCCTCAGGTCGAAGCGAGTTGCGGGGGGTTTCGTGCATCTCGTCGCCGGCCGCAGCAGCCAACAAATGCTCGTCCCCGCTCATCAACCCGGCCACCAGAGCCGCCAGCCGGCTGAGTGAACGAACCACCGTCGCTCGTTCCAGACGATCGGGCAGCGCCGCCCGGGCTTCATTGGTGGCGAGCGTGGAGTCGGGAACCGCCACCAGCGGTATTAGCCCCGGGTGCAACGGAAGGCGCAGCACCGACCCGTCGTGGGCACACAGCACCAGGCCGCCATAGACAGAGGCGGCGGCGTTATCGGGGTGGTCCTCCATCGCCGCGACTAGATCGAAGACTTGGCGATCTTCCGGTTCCTCTCCGAGCGCCCGCCACGCGGCGACTGCGCCGGCGGTTGCGGCGGCAGCCGACGATCCGAGCCCCTTGCCGATCGGTATCTGGTTGTCGACGGTCAATCGCAAGGGGTGTTCGATGCCGACCGCGCGCTGCGCCGCCACCAAGACTGCGTCTGCTGAGCCTTCCGGCCGCTCCTCTCCGACATGTTCGATTGCCCACTCCGGGGCCGGTACCGCTCGCACCCGACACCGCAGCTCGAGCGCAAGTGCCAGCACGTCGAAGCCCGGCCCCAGGTTGGCCGAGGAGGCGGGAGCGGAGGCATCTGCCACCTGCGGAGGGTATGGCGAGGAGGCAGTCAAATGCTGAGAAACCGAACCTCGTCCTTTTGCACCTCGCCACCGAGATGGGTGTGGGAGGGATCCCAGCGCAGTTGGATCATCGAGGGGTGGCCCATCTCGGCGCCCTGCTCGATGACGAGTTCGCCCTCGGCTCTGCCCTGGCTGCGTAGGTAGGAAGCGAGTGCCACCGCCGCACTCCCTGTGGCGGGATCTTCGGGGATACCGGCATCGGGGATGAAGAACCGAGCCCTCACTCTGTCTGGGCCCGACCAAGCCCATAGGTAGATGGAGTCGAAACCGGCGACGTCACTCGGGACTGAAGCCGCGCTCACCTCGGCGGGAGTTTCCACTTCGACCAGCAAATAGCGGAGTGGCATCTCCACCACCACCGTCTCCTTCGGATTCACCCAGGCACCGAGCCGGGCCTCCACCTCGCTCACCGGTTGACCGCCTGCGGCCCTGATCCAGGTGGTGTCGCCGCTCGCCGAGATGTCAACCGTGCCGACGGAGCACTCGATCGCCCCCGGATCTTGAGGTCCGAGATTCAGCAAGAGCCAGGCAGCCCCGACCAGCGGGTGTCCTGCAAAGGGAAGCTCGCTGGTGGGGGTGAAGATCCGGGCGTGAGGCCGGGGCTCGTCGAACCAGCGGAGAAAGATCGTCTCCGAGAATCCGAGTTCCGTAGCGATGCGCTGCATCTTGTCGTCGTCAAGTCCGAGGACGTCGGTCACCACGCCCAGGGAATTGCCCCCCTCGCCTTGGCGGGTGAATACCCGGAGGACGTAGCAGTGACGGGGCACGGGTTGGTTTTACCAGGCCGTTGCGGTTCAATTGCGAACGGTGAGAGACATTCTCGGACTCGACAGCCTGGTGGCCGAGATGGTCACCGGGTTGGGTCTGGCCTTGATCGTGGGCAACCTCCTGGCGTGGCGCAAGCATCGAGCCGGCGAGACTCCGGCCGGGGTGTCCGGCTCCTATCGGCCCGGCCGGGTGCGATTTCTCCTCGTCGTGGGCCTCCTGATGACGATTTGGGGGGTGAGCTCGCTTCTTGCGTAGAAATGGCCGCATAAATGTGCCCATTTCTACGCAAGAATGGATTGGTAACCTCCTGGCCCCCGCGGATGTAGTTCAACGGCAGAACACGGGCTTCCCAAGCCTGAAGTGGGGGTTCGATTCCCCTCATCCGCTCAATGATTCTTTCCGACATCGATCTGGAGAAAGAACTCGCTTCGGGCCGGCTGATAATCGAGCCACTCGGTCCTAACGCCATCCAACCCTCATCGGTCGATCTGAGGGTGGGAAATCAGTTTCGAGTGTTCAACAACAGTCGTTATCCGTACATCGATGTTCGCCAGCCGATGGAAGACCTCACCGAACTGGTGGCCACGAAAGGCGACGAACCCTTCATTCTCCATCCGGGCGAGTTCGTACTCGGCACCACGATCGAGCGGGTGCAACTCCCCAACGACCTCGTCGGGAGACTCGAGGGCAAGAGCTCTCTAGGGCGTCTCGGACTCTTGATTCACAGCACAGCCGGCTTCGTCGATGCCGGTTATCGGGGTTACCTGACGCTGGAGTTGTCGAATGTGGCCAACCTCCCGATAACCCTCTATTCAGGAATGAAAATCGGGCAGATCAGCTTTTTTCGACTCTCGACAGCCGCGCGCTCCCCGTATGGGAGCGCCGGACTGCAGTCGAAATACCTCGAACAGGTAGGGCCGACGCCGTCGCGCTACTGGGAGAACTTCGAGTCCAATTCGGAGTAGGCGCGCGCCAGCGCCTCCCGCGCCGGCTCCTCGGGATAGGGGGAGTCGCCCAGATCGATTTCCTCGACTCGGAGTCCCGCCTCCTTCCCCGCCTTGGCCGCTCGGCCGACCCAGGCCAGGTCGAAGCGCGCCACCACCAGGTGCTCGGAATCGACGGGAGCGCCGTGGCCGGGGACGATCAGTTCGCTCGCAGCCTCAGCGAGGCGCCCGACCGTATCCACCCAGGCGATCGGAAATGAGTCCCCGAACGAGGGGGGACTTCCTTCTTCCACCAAATCGCCGGCAAAGGTCACCTCCCCGACATGGAGGACGGCGTCGTTGTCGGTGTGCCCACGTCCGTAGTAGACGAGCTCGACCGCGCGGTTTCCAAGATCGATGGTGGCGCTCTCCTCGAAGAGCTCCGTGGGCGGAGTGATGACCACTTCTCGATAAGACTTCTCGTCGGGGTAGGCCTCGCTGATCTCCTTCTTGGTGGCTTCTCCTGATTCGAGCAGGGTCTCGGCACATCGACGATGGCCCCAAATACGAGACTCGGTAAAGCGTTGATTGCCAAAGGTGTGATCCCAATGATGATGGGTGTTGAAAAGCCATCCGATCGGCTGCTTTGTCACCGAGCCCAATTCGGCTAGCAACTCGTCGGCTTCACGGGGATTCGTGCGGGAGTCGATCACCAAGGCCTGCTCGGCCCCGAGGACCAGTCCGACGTTGTGATCGAAGGGATGGTCGTATCGACGGACGAAGACTCCGTCGGCAAGCTCGCGCCAGGTCATGGACCGAACTTAACCAGCGTCTGCTCACCATCAGACGCAAGCGGACTAGTTCTTAGGTGTCGAGAAGTTCTGATTCTCTATCTACTGCGCCCCTCGCCGATAACAGACAGACAACTGAATCTCCTGGCGAAGACCGAGACTCTCCCCCTCCAAGAGAATCTTCCAATCCTCCATCGGACGGAGCCAGGGACCGAAAAGCGGTTCCGCCACACCGACGGGGCCGCTTTTCACATATAGAGGCACTAGCCGAGGTCGCGACCGATGTCGGTAAACCGGGTGTAGTTGGCCTGGAAGGTCATCTTCACGGTGCCCGTCTCCCCCGAGCGATGTTTCGCCACGTGCACCTCGGCCACACCCTTCTGATCGGTGTCCTTGCGGTAGTACTCGTCGCGGTAGATGAACATGACGATGTCGGCGTCCTGTTCGAGCGCTCCCGACTCCCTGAGGTCGGAGAGGCGGGGTCGTTTCTCCTCCCTCTGCTCGGACGAACGGTTGAGCTGTGATACACCGATGATGGGGACCGCGAGTTCGATGGCCAGGTTCTTCAAACCCCGGGAGATCTCCGCGATCTCCTGCTGGCGGTTCTCGCGGGAGTTCCCCTGCATCAGCTGCAGGTAGTCCACGACCACCAGATCGAGATTGTGCGACCTTTCGACCCGGCGGCATTTGGCGCGGATGTCGGTGACGTTCACGATGGAAGAGTCGTCGACGAAGATCGGGGCGCGGAACATCTTGTTGGCGGCGTTGGTAACCCGTTCCCACCCACGATCGTCGAGGGCGCCGGTACGGAGCTGGCGGGAATCGACACCACCGACCGAGCACAGCATTCGCTGCACGATCTCCTCCTTGGACATTTCCAAGCTGAAAATCGCTACGGTCTTTCCCTTCATGGCGACATTGCTGGCCATATTCAGCGCCAGGGTGCTCTTGCCCATGCTGGGACGGGCGGCGACGACCACGAAATTGGCCGAATGCAAGCCTCCCACCAGTTTGTCGAGATCGCGGAATCCGGTTGCCAGCCCAGTGACGGGATCGGAGCCGTCGAGCTCGGAGACTTTTCCCAACACCTCACCAAAGAGCGGGCCAATGAAAACCATGCCTTTGGCTGCACGCTTCTCCGCCACCGAGAAGACGTGCTGCTCGGCTCGATCGAGCACGGTGGCGATCTCTTCTTCGGTGTGAAAGGCGAGCTCGGATACCACCGAGCCGGCCTTGATCAATGACCGCCGCAATCCGTGCTCTTCGACGATCGCGGCGTAGTAGCCGATGTTGGATACTCCCGGCACCATGTCAATGAGGCCGGTGAGGTAGCCGATGCCCCCGATCTTCTCGAGATAGTCGCGTCGTCGCAATTCCTCAGAAACGGTCACCGCGTCAAGCGGCTCGTTGCTGTTGTAAAGGGCGAGAATCGCCTCGAAAATCGATTGATGGGCGGGGACGTAGAAGTCCTCAGGGACGAGCACGTCCATGACGTCGTGCGCCGCTTCGGATGAAAGAAGAATCCCACCGAGGACCGACACCTCGGCCTCGCGCGAGTGGGGAGGAACCCGAGTTGCGATCCGCGGGCGCTCTGTGAGCGTTGTCATTGCCCGCAATCTGGCAGGCGGCTGTGACAGAAATCGCTACTTCAAGAGCGAGATTTACCGCTCTCGCAAATCCACATACCTTTCCACGGAGATATCCACCGATTCAGGCCGGAATGACGTCGATGGTCACCGGTACAGCCACCTCGGGATGAAAGCGGACGGTGATCTCGTGAAGTCCGATGGCTTTGATCGGCTCGGCGAGTTCGACGTGCTTCCGATCAACCTGGACGCCAGTGAATTTGCGAATCCCCTCGACGACATCGGCGACTCCCACCGATCCATAGAGACGGCCTTCGTCACCTGCCTGCGCAGCCAGCACCACTCTGGTGCCGCCTAGCTGCGAAGCAAGATCCTCTGCATCCTGGCGCAGCTTCCGCTCGGCGGCTCCCCGGGTGGCCGCCGACTGCTCGGCGGCGGCAATCGAAGCCGGGGTGGCTTTGCTGGCGAGCTTGTTTGGCAGGAGGTAATTGCGGGCATAACCGTCGGACACCTCGACGACGTCGCCTCGCTGGCCCAGGGGGCTGACATCCGCGTTGAGCACCAGCTTCATCAGCGACCCATGTATCCGAGCAGAGCCATCTCCCGGGCGTTCTTGATGGCGACGGCAACCTCTCGTTGGTGGCGAGGGCAATTGCCGTTGACCCGACGGGAGCGGATCTTGGCCCGGTCTGACAGGTACTTGCGCAAGAGCGATACGTCCTTCCAGTCGACGTAGTCGACCTTCTCCTGGCAGAAGTAGCAGATCTTCTTTTTCATCCGCCGGAACTGACCCTCCGGTCGGCGCTTTTTTTGTTTGCGATCGAGGTTGGTGGCGCGAGCCATTACGTGATTCCTTTCTAGAACGGAGCCTCGTCGGGGCCGTAGTCGTCACGGGCAACGGGTCCTGGTGGTACCGCGCTCGTTTGCGGGGCGAATTCTCCGCCGGAACGAGCGGTTTTGTTGACGGTGGCGGTGGCCCACCGCAGGCTGGGACCGATCTCCTCGATCTGCAGCTCGACCACTGAGCGCTTCTCGCCCTGCTCCGTCTCCCACGACCGCTGCTCGAGACGACCGGTGACGATCACCCGGGTGCCCTTCTGGAGCGACTCAGAGACGTTTTCGGCGTGCTCGCGCCAGATGGTGCCCCCAAAGAAGCTGGTCTCCTCCTGCCATTCGTTGTTTTGGTCTCGCCAGCGACGATTCACCGCCAGGCGGATCTTGACCATCGGCACTCCCGAGGGCGTGAACCGCATCTCGGGGTCCTCGACCAGGTTTCCTACGAGCACAACATTGTTCAGCGACATGGAATTCCTCCTTGGATCGATAACGTGACTATGGAGGTCTGGAGGGACAAATCAAGGCCCCCGTTCACTGCTTGACCCCGGCCGGCTGAATGATCTTGTGCCTGATCACCTCGTCTTGGAGCGTAAGCATCCGATGGAGATCGTTGATCGCCGGCGGCTCCGCCTGAAAAGTCAGAACCGAGTAGTAGCCGTCGTGAAGATGGTCGATCTCGTAGGCAAACCGGCGTTTGCCCCAGAGGTCTCTGCCACTGACGGTGGCCCCCCGCTCGGTGAGGAACGCTGCGATGCCGTCCACCCGGCTCTCGACATCGTCCTCACCCAGATCGGGGCGATGGATAGTCATCACCTCGTAGGTGCGCATATTTTCCTCCTGTGGACATCCGGCCTCTCGGCGCGGAAGGCTCCGCTCTACCCATCGGGGAGTTGCGGAGCAGGGTGTGTGAAGCAGTCAATCTGCTTCTGGAAACGACAGTTTACCCGTGGCCTGGATGCTTCCGGCCGGGGCCTCGAGCACCCAACGAAAAAGCCCATCGGCGACGAAAACCGGACAGGGCTCGGCGAGGCACGGCTCGAGCGAGGTTTGCTCGACGATGGCACCTTCAGAATCGAAGAAAATGAGATCGAGGGCGATCGGAGTGTCTTTCATCCAGAAACCGGTCGTCACTTCATCATCCCAAGCGAACAGCATCCCCTCGAAGCCACCGAGATCTGTGACCCCCGCCAGACCCTGCTGGCGCTCAGACTCCTCGTCGGCAAGGGCGACGATCAATTCTGTCGTACCCAAGGCGATGGTGTGAGGTTCAAAGGAGGTGAGATCTCCAGCGTCGAAGGCGGGAGCGGTGGTGGTCGTGGGAACGACCGAACTCGCCGTCGTCGTAGAGGCGACTGACACAAACGGAGTCGCCGACGAGCACGACATCGAGACCATCAGCACCAAAAGCCGGGCTTTCATTGATTCTGTGGGCCGCCATCGGGGGTTTTCTCGGAACAGCAACCCAGGGTTCGCATTTAGTCCCGCAAGGCTTGGGCAACTTCGTCGGAAAGGTGGTAGCTCTCTTCCTCGTTCGGGAAGCTTCCGTTCTCCACTGCCCGCCGGAAGGAGTCGATTCCGGCCACGGCTGCCTCGTGGAGGTCGGCAAACCGACGGACGAACTTGGGACTGCGACCATACGAGAGGCCCAGGACGTCGTGGAAGACGAGCACCTGCCCGTCAGTCCCCGGACCGGCGCCGATTCCGATCGTGGGAGCAGAGATCTCCTTCGTGATGATGTCGGCCAGGGCGCTCGGTATCCCCTCCAGTACGAGAGCGAAGATTCCCGCTTGGTCGAGGGCTTGACCGTCCTTGATCAGGTCGCGGGCATCCTCGACCATCTTCCCCTGCACTCGATAACCACCCATGGCATGGACCGATTGCGGCGTGAGGCCGATATGGCCCATGACCGGGATTTCCGTCTCGACCAGCGCTTTGATCATCGGCAATCGCTTGCGGCCCCCTTCCAATTTGACGGCCTCGGCACCCCCGTCGCGTATCAGGCGACCGGCATTCTTGATGGTCGTCTCCTCGGAGAGGTGGTACGTCAACCAAGGCATGTCGCCAATCACGAGAGCGCGGGGCTTAGCGCGGGCCACGGCGGCAGTGTGGAGCACCATCGTGTCGAGATCGATCGAGATGGTGGTGGGATGTCCGTGGACGACGTTGGCAACGGAATCACCCACCAGGATCATGTCCATCCCGCCTTCGTCGGCGATGCGAGCCGACGAGTAGTCGTAGGCAGTGACCATCGTGATGGGAGGCCCGCCCTTGCGGGCGCGGATCATCGGGGCTGTGATCTTGGAGACGCGCTCGGCGTCGGCGGTGGTCTCTTCGTTGGCCACAAGTCGCTCCTCTCTCCCCTCCTCGCGGGTAGGGGGAACTCAAGCGTCAAATCGGATCGGAAAGTCCCTCGGCCGCCGCATCAGGGGTCGCCCGTGGTGCAACCATCCTACCGACCCCTTCGGGCAGCGGACGTGTGGCGAGAATGTAAATGGTGATCAGGTAGATCAAGACGATGACCGCGGGAATCACTACGAAGCGGTTGCCGGGAAACACGAACCAGGCGATTGTGACCAAAGCGGTACGGGCGAAGGCGTGAAACATCCCCACCCAGTGCTGAATGATCCAGGAGAACGGAAGCCACATCAACCCGGCGAGGATTCCGACACTGAGAGGGAGCGAAGTGGGCTCGATCATGAAAAAGGGAATCGCAATGGCGAAGACCAACCATGCCATTTGCACCGACGCAAAAAAGAGCCGATCAAATTCGTTGTGGTCGCGTGTTTTTCCAAGGAGGTCTTCGCCCAAAAACCTGGCGACGATGAGCCCGAGCCCGAAGATCGAACCCGTACAGATGAAGAGAATCCAGGAGGCAAGACCCACTGAGACGAACCCACCCGTGATGCCGATGATCGTCCAGGCGATAGTGCCGGCGATGGGCATCGCCAAGAACCGGCTCCGGGAGAATTCGACGCGTTGTTCGTCGAGGGTGCTCGAGGTCTGCGGATCCATGGCTCCCGAGCCAGCCTAGGCCAGGAGCTCTTCAGGCGCCCGGGCGATCGCAGGCGAACTCAGCCCGTGGCCAGCGCTCCAAGCTTCCGTTCTCGTAATGAACGTAGAGGTAATCCTCGCGGGTCGCAGGATCGAAATAGATCTCGCGGTCCCGAAAACTGAAACCTTGGGCCATGACCCCCTCTGGGATCTCGGTGGTGATTTCGAAGGAAAGCGACTCCCCGGCTGTGTTGGTCAATGGACCCAGCACTCCTTCCGGATCGCGGGCATACATGTCACCGAAGAAGACGATGAACTGGACGTCTTCATGACCGCATTCCTTGAACCCCTGATACTGGATGAGCTGGCTCCCTTCCAGGCGCTGACCACTTTCGTCGAGCCAGGGCCCGGTCTGGGCCATTGAGCAGGAGCTCAAGGCGAGGAGAAGGAGGAGCCCGGTGAGGGGCTTCAAGCTGCCGGAGCCCGACTGGCCGCCCGGCGGACGAAGTCCATGTCGGCGCGATGTTCGACGGCGTCGCCCGGGGTCTCAACGATCACCGGTGCGCCAGCCAGGGCAACCA
This sequence comes from Acidimicrobiia bacterium, assembly GCA_035250485.1. GTDB lineage: Bacteria > Actinomycetota > Acidimicrobiia > Spongiisociales > ZC4RG35 > JACCTH01. The sequence goes on along the minus strand of DATFFB010000214.1, from coordinate 48,149 downwards.
CTTCCGCCAAGAGTTCCGTAGGCATCTTCCCGTGTCCGAGGTTGGCATGGCGGTCGCGACGCGAATCGAAGGGATCGCGGGAGTCGTTGCAATGCACGAGGTCGATGCGGCCGGTGGCTTGGAGCACGCGGCCCACTAGCTCCTCGCCCGGCTCGCCCCCGGCCCAGGCGTGACAGGTGTCGAGTACGAAACCGGGGCCGAGGTCGCCAATGACCTCCCAGAGGCGGGCAATCGATTCCACGCGCCGACAAACGGCGTTGTCCCCACCGGCAGTGTTCTCGATGAGGACGGGAACTTCGGTATCGAGTTCCAGCAAGGCCTTCCGCCATCGGGAGTAGCCCTCCGTTAGCGGCCCCTCTCCGGTGATATGACCGCCGTGGACCACGACCGCGGCGGCACCAACTTCGACCGCTGCCTCGCAGGTTTCACTCAAGATACGCCGCGAGGGAATCCTGATCCGAGATGCGTCCGCCACGACATTGATCAAGTAGGGAGCATGGACGTAAAGCGGAAGGGACTGCTGACGAAGCTCTTCTGCGTCCGGACGCGGGTCAGGCTTCTTCCAGCTTTGGGGATCGCTCAAGAAGATTTGCACAATGTCGGCGGCGCGGGAATGCGCCTCACGCAGCGGATCCCGGCGATCTACATGAGCTCCCACCAAGAGCCCATCGGTGCTCATGTAGCTACCGGGTGGCGGTAGCGGGAAGCTCGCAACGATGCCGCCGCCACTCGTTCCGCCACGCGGCCGGGCGGTGTCTCCCAATCGGACGCGAGAACCGCCAAGGTCTTGTCGTCGAGCCATCGTGCCCCCCAGGGGTGAGCGGGCAAGCGTTCCCGATTGGCAACGGTGAGAACGAAGACCGAAACCGGGTCGCCCTCGTCATCGAGCTGCTCTGCACCAACGTCTGTCACCTCGTTCCAGGGTATGAAGGCGAGCGATGAGAACGGATTGCCGATTCGGAGGCGGAGGCCGTCCTCGGATGCCGCCAACACCGGGCGCGGGTTGATGAGTTCGGCTACCCCGAAAACGGCGATGAGAAGGCCCACGATGACGAGCGCTACCGCCCAGATGTAGTCGCGGGCCTCGAGGACCTCAGGGTTGCCGTTTGGCCAGATCAGATTCTGAAAGAAAGAGATGATCCGGCGATTGCGAAGCACATCGACGCCCAGGACCAGCAAGGGGACGCCGGCGAGCGACAACAGCCACATTTTCAGGCCAGATCGTCGCACCTCAACTTGGCTGTCTTCCTCGGTCATTCGACTCCAAGATCTGCCGGCCGGAGAATTGCCGCGTAGGAAAGGTTACGTTCCCGGCAGGCTTGTTCGAGCGAACCTCCCGAGCGATCGACCAACACCACCACCTGCCGGGCATTGATGCCGGCTTCGGCGAGGACGTCGAGTGATTCGAAGACGGCCCCACCGGTGGTGACGGTGTCGTCGCAGATGGCCACTGGATCACCAGCCTCGACCGGACCCACCAGCCGTCCGCCGGTCCCGTGATCCTTCGCTTCCTTCCGGACTGAGAAGGCTCGCAACTCACGACCCTCCTGGGCGGCGAGCACGGCGGTGGCAATGGCGAGGGGATCGGCTCCCATGGTCATCCCGCCGATGGCTCGCACCTCGCCCGCCAGGCGACCGAGGATGGCCGTCCCGGCGAGGACGGCTCCTCGCCCGTCGTAGGTGGTGTGGCGGGCGTCTAGATACCAGGAGGAAATGGCACCCGAGCGGAGGGTGAAAGGCCCGTCCGTTCGCAGCGAGTGGGTGCGCAGATGACGGATCAATCCCTCGAGAGATGCTCCACGTCGCTGGTCCGCCTGGTTCATGCGCTCAACTTTTCGGCGTCGCCGGTCGATGTAATAGGTCGACGCACAGTCGGTTTCTCCTCCCGCTGTGGTCGACGCTGACAGTAGTGGCCGCCCCCTACCGGGCGGCCACTCCTTTCTCCCACTCTGATGTCTGATATCTGAAGTCTTTCGTCTTTTGTCTTTTGTCTTTCTTGTACCGTCGCCCCTCGTGGAACTGATCCTCGTCCGGCACGGTCTTCCCGACTGGGCCCCCGACACCTTCGCCCGCAACGACCCCAACCTCTCCGATCTCGGTCGCCAACAAGCCGAGCGGTTGGCGGCCCGCGTCGAGTCCTGGGGCTACGTCGACGAGATCTGGGCTTCGCCGATGAAGCGCTCTCAGGAGACGGCGAGTCCGTTGGCGGCGGCCCTCGGGACCGATATCAAGACCCTCGACTGGGCCCACGAGATCCGCAACCCCGACGACTGGGAAGGGATGCCGATCGATGACATCCGCAGCGCCTGGGTCGACGCCAACCTGCGACCGATCAAAGAACTCTGGGAAGGGATGCCGGGCGGGGAGGATTTTCGCGACTTTCATCAGCGCGTGGTGGGCGGCCTGGAAGCCAGCCTGGCGGAGAAAGGCCTCAAAGAAGCCGGTACCGACCCGCGACTCTGGACCATCGACAATCTCGATGACGAGTACCGCATCGTGCTCGTCGCCCACGGCGGAACCAACGCCGTGGTGCTGGGTCATCTTCTGGGGATGGCCCCGACCCCCTGGGAGTGGGACCGCTTCGAGCTGCCCCACACCGGCGTCGCCCGCATCGTGACTCTTCCCATCGCCCATGCCCATGCATTTTCGTTGCGGGCGTTTGCCGAGACGACCCATCTCGAACCCGAGATGGTTACGAAATAGCTAGCGGCCGAAGCGTCGGTTGCGGCGCGTGAAATCGCGCAGGGCACGCAGGAAGTCGACTCGGCGAAACGCCGGCCAATAGACATCCACGAAGACAAACTCGGCGTAGGCCGATTGCCAGAGCAGGAACCCCGAGAGCCGTGACTCGCCGCTGGTGCGGATGAGTAGATCCGGATCGGGCACATCGGCGGAGTACATATGTCGCGCCAGCGAGGGCGCATCGAGGTGGGCCGCCATCTCTTCGGCTTTGACCCCCTCTCCCGCCAGCCTGGTGACAAGGTCCTTCGCTGCATCGACGATCTCCTGTCGTCCCCCATAGCCCATGGCGATGTTGAGCAAATGGTCGCCGTCGGGGCTGGCCGCCTCGGCTGACTTGGCGGCGCCCACGAGGTCGCCGGGAAGCAGATCGAGGCTCCCGATGAAGCGGATGCGCTGCCGACGTTGGGAGGCCTTCTCGGGGAGTCGGCCGAACAACTCGGTGAGGACATCGAAATAGGGGGCCAGTTCGGCCTCGGGACGATCGAGGTTCTCGCGCGAGAGCACCCAGGCAGTGATCACCGGGACGTCGAGTTCGTGCGACCAGCTCAGGAAATCTTCAAAGCGCGCCATCCCGGCGCGATAGCTGTCGACATAGGAGGCGAGGCCCGATTCCCGGGCATACCGGCGATGCCCGTCGAGGATGATCCCGATGTGATGGGGAAGCCGGCTGCGGTCGAGACTCCGCAAGAGGCGGTTCTCGTAGATCGAGTAGGCGAGGGAACGGGGACCATGCATCGCTCGAAGATGCTACCGATCGTCGATTTTCGTCAAGAGATCCCTGGGTATATCCACCATCCGAGCACGTATGAACTCGCCGAGCGACTTCGCCTGCGGGTCGGTTCTGGTCGACGACGAGACACCGTCGCCGAGAAAGCCCTCGATAACGAAGTTGAGCGCCACGAGATTCGGCAGCTCGAAGCGGGTGATGGAGAGCGAGCCCGCCTCGGGCAAAAGATGGCGGAGCCGGTCGACGGTGAGAAAAGAGGCCAGCCAGGGGTACGCCTCGGCGTGGCGTACCCATACCCCGAGATTGGCGTTCCCCCCTTTGTCTCCCGAACGAGCACCCGCCAAGATCCCCAACGGCCGCCGCTCCGTCTTTGAGTCTGTGCCGGAGTCGAAACTCATCGATGGAAGCGCAGCCGCCTTTGGTCCTGGAGGTGCAACTGATGTGACCAGAGAGGCAGAGCCGTCGACGACCACCGATATGGGCACCAATTCGGCCGGAATAGTGGTAGGCCAATAGATCGCGTAAGGCGAGGCATCGCCGGGTGGAGTGGTGAGGAAGAGCCCCGGATAGTTCGCGAGAGCGAGCTCTACCGCGGTCCGTGAGAAGCTTCTCCCGACCTTGTTTGGGTCCGGGTCCTTGACCGTAAAACGGAGATAACTCATGGAATCGTCGATGGTCTGCGGATCGGGTCGACCCGACTTGATGAGTTGGACCTCGGCCGTCTCGAACTGATTACGACCTCCCACTGCCTTCCAGAGTGCCGATTCCAGCAACCAAGCCTTTTCCTCGACGTCGAGACCGGAGATGCCGAAGGTCATCGCATTCCGGTGACCGCCGAGGTAGTTGAGAGCCACTTTCAGATCCGGCGGTGGGGCACTTCCTTTCACCCCCGAAACCCGAACCCGATCCTCCCCTCCCTCCGATAACCGAATCGTTTCGAAATGAGCAGTGACGTCGGGATTGAGGTAGCGGGGAGATCCGATCTCATAGAGCAACTGCGCAGTCACGGTCTCCACCGTCACCCTCCCCCCGGAGCCGGGATGCTTGGTAATGACCGCCGAGCCGTCTCTTTCCACTTCGGCGATCGGAAAGCCCGGTGAATCGAGGCCACCGAGCTCGCGGAAGAACGAATAGTTGCCCCCCGTAGCCTGAGGACCGCACTCGAGGATGTGTCCCGCCGCCACCGCCCCGGCGAGAGCATCCCAATCGTCGCGATGCCAACCGAAGTGCCACGCGCACGGGCCCACCACCAGGGCCGCATCTGTGACCCGCCCGCAGATGACGACGTCGGCTCCGCGCTGGAGCGCCTCCGTGATTCCCCAGCCGCCCAGGTAGGCGTTGGCGGTCAGCGGGGTGACTCCCGCTTCCCGAAGCGGGACGCCGCGATCGAAATGGAGAAATTCGTGACCCTCGTCTATCAGTCCGTCGAGGCGAGGCATCAGATCGTCGCCCTCCACGCTTGCGATCCTTGGCGCCAGGCCGAGATCGTCCGCCAACTTCTCCAGTCGCTTCACCAATCCGCGCGGGTTCAGGCCGCCAGCGTTCGAGATGATCTTTATCCCCCGATCGAGACAGGTGCCGAGCACTTCTTCCATCTGGGTGAAGAACGTGGTGGCATAGCCGGCATCCGGGTCGCGGCTCCGGGATCGCCAGAGGATCGACATCGTCAACTCGGCTAGGTAATCGCCGGTAAGAACGTCGATTGGTCCACCGCTCACCATCTCTTGGGCGGCGCCGAGGCGATCACCGTAGAAACCGGAGCAGTTCGCGATGCGTAACACCGGGAGGGAAAATACCAATCAGCGATAGTCTGATTGAGTGGATCGGTGGGAATGGGGGCGGATTCAGAACCCCGTTCGAGCTCTCCTACACGGAGGCGCGGCGCTGGCGGCCGTGATCGGCGCGGCCCTTCTCGCTCGGAGCGCCGCCGGAGGAAGACAGCTGCTGGCTGGGTTGATGTACTCGCTCACGCTGGTTGCGATGTATACCGTCTCTGCCCTATATCACGCGGTCGGCTGGCAGGATCGACGCCGCGCGTTCATGCAGCGGCTCGATCATTCGATGATCTTTCTTCTGGTGGCTGGAACGTTCACCCCTTTCGGAGTGGTCGTGCTCGATGGCTGGCTTCGCACCGCCCTCTTGACCCTGGTGTGGACGATCGCCCTGGTGGGGATCGCGCTCAAGTTCGTGCTGTCCCGGGTCGGCACCCGACTGTCGGTCGCCCTCCAGCACACCATGGGATGGCTCTCGCTCGCCGCCCTGCCCCTGATCTGGAGCCGGGCCGGCTCAGGAGCGGTGTGGCTCCTCCTCGCCGGTGGCGTGGCCTATTCGACTGGAACCGTGATATTCGCGCTGCAACGGCCGCGGCTGGTGGCCCGAGTGTTCTCCCATCACGAGCTCTTCCATGTGCTTGTCATAGTGGGATCCGTCTGCCACTTTCTGGCCGTCTGGTGGTACGTGATGCCGCTCCCTGCGGCCTGACTTAGGTTCGCGCCAGCCAGCTCTGCTCGCGACAAAGGGCTTCGACCTCGTCAAGCTTGCGCGGCACCAGGTGAGTGAGGTTTTCGTGCCCATCCTCGGTGATGAGGATGTCGTCTTCGATGCGAACCCCGATCCCCCGAAACTCTTCCGGAACCTTGTGCGTGACCTTCTCCGCTTTCTCTTTGCCCTCCTGCAACCGCTTCTTGGCGCCGGCGGGGTCGATGAGCATGGCTTCCAGGTGCTCATCGAGGTCATAGGGGAAGAGGGCGAACTCGATCTCCTCCCGGCGATCGATGTACAAGCCCGGCTCGACCGTGAAAGCCATTCCCGGCTCGAGGTTGCGGGGTTTTCCCTCCACCCGATAAGTCCCGGCATCGTGCACGTCCATTCCCAGCCAATGGCTCGTGCCATGCATGAAGAACTCCCGATGGTGATTCATGGCCAAGGAGTCCTCCACTCCGCGGGGAAGAAGGCCCAGCTCCACCAAACCTTCGGTCAGAATCTCGCTGGCGATCTCGTTCGTGGCGCGAATCGTCGCTCCTGGGCGGGTGGCGGCGATGGCGGCCTTCTGCGCCGCGAGCACCACCTCATACACCGCCGCTTGAGGTGCGCTGAACTCGCCATTGGCGGGCCAGGTGCGGGTGATATCGGAGGAGAAGTAATCGATCTCACAAGCCGCATCGATGAGGACGAGGTCGCCGTCCTCGATCATGCGATCGTTTTCCGTGTAATGGAGGATGCAGGCGTTGGGTCCCGAGGCCACAATCGACGGATAGCCGTTGCGCGGTGACCCGCCTTCTCTCCAGATATATTCCATGGCGGCCTGCACCTGATATTCGGCCAGTTCGGGACGGCCAAAGCGCATTGCCTCCATGTGCCCGAGGGCGGAAAGCTCGCAGGCGGCCCGCAGGCTCTCGATCTCACTGGCCGACTTGCGAAGCCGCATGTCCGCCACCAGAGGGGTGAGGTCGCAAATTCCGCTCGGCATGGCCTTGCCGGTGCGGTTTTGATAGTTGCGGGCCTTGACGAGGAGGCCGCGCACTCGGGCGTCGTGTCCGGGATGGCCGCCGCGGTAGTAGAGCATGTCGCGGCCGAGCAATAGCCGGGGAAGCACGGAGTCGATCTCGGCGAGGGTGTAGGCATGATCTGCCTGGAACCTCTCCTTGGCGCCGTCGACACCGACCCGATAGCCATTCCAGATCTCGAGGTCGCGATCGCGGGGACGGACGAAGAGGTGATACTCCCCGTCGGGATGACCTGGCACGATGACCGCCAGCGCCTCCGGCTCGTGGAATCCGGTCAGGTAGAAGAACTCGGAGTCTTGACGGAATTCGTGGGTGACGTCGTCGTTGCGAATGGTCTCGTCGGCAGCGGGAATGAGCGCGACCGCGTTAGCGCCGATGGTCGCCGCCAGACTGGCGCGGTGGTGTCGGAATCGATCGGTCATGCTCCGACGCTAGCCCGCCACCTCACAGGGCGAGGTCGACGATGAGCGGAAAGTGATCCGAGCCGAGGGCCGGGCCCAAGTCCCGCTTGATGACCCTCACCCCCTCCGAATAGAGCAGATGATCGATCGACACCCGGAGGACGGCCGGTGCCGAGGCGGGATAGCTGTTCTCGAGTCCGTAGCCTCGGATCGAATCGGCCAGGCCGGTCTGCGCCCGCAGGCGTCGATAGGGATAGGAGAAGGGACCGGCGTTGAAGTCCCCGACCACGACAACGGGACCTTCCTGTCGCTTCACCCATTCGGAGGCGAGGGCAAGTTGTTGATTGCGCAAGTCCGCCCGCCGGGAGTTCGACGGTGAAACCGGATGAATGGCGAGAATCGTCAATCCAGCTGGCATCACCACCTCGACGGCGCGGGGATCGGCGATGCGGAACCCAAAGGACCGGACGGTTGCTCCAGGTGGGGCCAGAACCAGGGAACCGAAGATGTCGTTGTCTGGCTTGGTGATCGTCATCTCATAACCGAGGTCGGCTTCGGCGATCGCCTCCTCCCACGGCAGACTCGCCTCGTGAAGCACAACCAGGTCGGCTTCAGTCCGGCGGATGTAGTCGATCACCTGGGCGAACTTCTCGTTGTCGGAGAGCAGGTTGAAAGAGAGGATCCGAACGTCGGCGTCGCCACCGGTGTTCTCGGCAGCCACGAAGAGCGGTATCAGGGTGGCGATGTTGATCAGGGCCACCAGTCCGACGGCAGCCGCCGTCCTTGGCCAGCGGCCCAAGAGCAGCAACAACAGCAAGACCAGCAAGGCGACCGTCAGTTGGGGGCGGAAGCTGGCGAGGTTGTCGAGCACCCACGAGAAGCGCCCTAAGTAAGCGAGGAGGGACGTGAGGGCCAGCAGCAGTGCCACCAGAGCGACCAGAAACATGGAACCGGCAGGTTGGCAGGGGCGAGCGCCTACCTAGAGCAGGAGACGAGCCCCCCAGTAGAACCCGAGACCGGTGATGACGACGCCGAGCATCGAGCGACGAAACAGCAAACCGCCGGCGACGGCTCCGACAAACGCGGCCACGTTGGGAGGGGTGGTATCGCCGCCGCCCCCGATCAGGCCCTGACTTCCGATGGCAACGAAGAGGGCCACCGCGAACACGTCGAGAAACCGCCCCAACCTGATGGATCGGTGGGCGAAGGAGAAGTACCGGGAGCTGAAGGTGATGACCGCGACTGCCAGGATCAGAGGGAGATAAGTCATTCCGCAACGCCCGGCCATGCCGCGGCCAGCGCTGCCGCCAGAAAAGCAGCCGAGGTCAACTGCCAGGCGGGGGGAAGAAAGGCCACCGCCAGGAACGTGGTGCCAACCGCCAACGCCGCCGCAAGCCAGCGTCGCCAGCCCCGAATAATCGCCGCCGCCAACCCCAGAAAAACCAAGGGAATGACGGCATCGAGGCCGTATCGGCTGGGATCGAGCTGTGCCCCGAGAACGGCGCCGATCACGGTGGTCACCACCCACGAGGGAAACAGGGTGAAGTCGGCTGCGGTCTTGTAGGCGGCGAGATCGGGAACTCCCTTTTCGGCCGCGGTCACCGTCAATCCATAAGACTCGTCGACCAGGATCCACGACAGGTGAAAGCGTTGCCAGGGTGACACCGGCCCGATGAGATCGGAAAGATGAATCCCCATCGGTATATGTCGCAAGGCCAGCCCGGTCGTGGCCACCAGCACCGGGCCGGCGCCGAAGGGAATCAAGCCCACCATTGCCAGCTGGGCGGACCCGGAGACGATCAAGAGCGATGACAGTCCGGTGACAAGCGGGCTGAATCCCACCTGAGCGGCGAGTGCCCCGTAGACCAAGCCGAAGACAATTAGCGGGGGAATCAGTGGCAGGGTGTCGCGAAACCCCCGCCGATAAGAGGACTCAATCATTCTTGCGTAGAAATGGACCGGTTTTTGCGGCGAAATCTACGCAAGAACGGATTGGCGGAGGCGGGCGATCTGCTCGTCGATGGAGAGTCCTGCGTGAGAGCGGACCACCTCGAGATCGGAGGGCTGCAAGCCGGTGGCAGCGAGGTCGCCGGGATCGACATCGGCGAGATTGTGTCCGTCCGCCAGCAGACGAGCGACGAGTTTTCCCACCATCTCGTGAGCAGCGCGGAAGGCAATCCCTCGGCGGACGAGATTCTCGGCGATGCCGAGGGCGTCGGTCCAAACCGAGGGTGGGGGCGGGTCGAAAGTAGCGGTAGCGATTAGCCGGGCAAGAGCTCGGCTGCTTGCCCCCAACGTATCGTCGAGCCAGAAGAGCGCCGGCTTGTCCTCTTGGAGATCTCGGTTGTAGGAGAGCGGAAGGCCCTTCTGCAATGCAAGCAATCCGGTCAGCTGGCCAATCGCACCCGCGGCGCGCCCCCGCACCAGCTCGGCCACATCCGGATTCTTCTTCTGCGGCAAAGCCGACGAGCCGGTCGTGAACTCGTCGGCGAGCTGCACCCAGCCGAACTCGAGCGAGGACCAGAGCACGAGCTCTTCGGCCAGACGGGAAAAGTGGACCATCGCCTGAGTGGCGACAAAGCCAAACTCGGATACGAGGTCACGGCTCGAAACCGCGTCGAGCGAGTTCTCAAAGACGGTGGCAAACCCGAGCCGGGCGGCTGTCTGGGCGGGATCGAGCGGAAGGGATGACCCTGCCGAGGCGCCGGCGCCGAGCGGTGATACCAAAAGCCTCTTCTCGAGATCAGCCAGGCGCTCGTGGTCGCGACGTATTGCCCAGGCGTGAGCCAGCAACTGATGCCCCAGAGTCGAGCGCTGGGCCTGCTGGAGGTGGGTATAGGTGGCTACGGCTGTCTCGCGGTGTCGTGCAGCCTGGTCTGCCAGCACGGAGATAACGGCGGCAAGATCGTGGCGGCGAGCACCAACCGCGGACCGTAGATAAAGGCGGAGGTCGAGGGCGATCTGGTCGTTGCGGGAGCGTCCAGTGTGCAACTTGCCACCGACCTCGCCCACCAGCTCAATGAGTCGGCGCTCGACCGCGGTGTGGACATCCTCATCGGTGTCGAAGAACTGGAAGGAACCGGCGGTGGCCTCTTCGGCGATTGCCTGCAGCCCTTTCCCCAGCTCCGCTCCTTCGTCAGCGTCGAGCAGCCCGACCTTGGTCAGCATCTCGACATGGGCAGCCGAACCCTCGATGTCAAAGGAGAGCAACCGTCGATCGGCATGATCGACGGTGAAATCCCACATTTCCTGATTGGGCGTCGAAGAGAAGCGGCCGCCCCAAAGGGTCACTCGCCCTCCCCGAGGCGCTCCTCGCCGAGACGCCGAAGGCGGAGAGCGTTCAAGCGAATGAACCCGGCGGCGTCGGCCTGGTCGTAGACATCATCCTCTTCAAAAGTGGCCGTGGCCTGGTCGTAGAGGTCGTATTTCTCCGATCGCCGACCTTCAACGATGACGTTTCCCTTGTAGAGGCGCAACCGCGCCTCGCCGTTGACCCGCTTTTGCACCTCGTCCATAAACGCCTGGAGAGCCCGGCGTTCGGGCGAGAACCAGAAGCCGTTGTAGACCATCTCGGCGTACCGGGGAACGAGCTCGTCGCGAAGATGGGCGACCTCGCGGTCGAGGGTGATCGACTCCACCGCCCGGTGAGCGTGATGGAGAAGAGTGCCGCCAGGAGTTTCATACACGCCCCGGCTCTTGATGCCGACGAACCGGTTCTCGACGATGTCCACTCGTCCTACGCCATTGCGCCCGGCCAGGCGATTGGCCTCGGTGAGGAGTTCCACCGGGCTCAGCTTGCGACCGTCGATCGCCACCGGATTGCCGGCCTCGAAGGCAACGGTGACGACTTCGGATTCGTCCGGCGCTTCTTCGGGGTCGGTGGTGAGCCGGAACATCTGTGCGGGCGGACTCACCCAGGGATCCTCGAGCACTCCCCCTTCGTAAGATATGTGGAGGAGATTGGCGTCGATCGAATAGGGCTTCTCGGCGGTGACCGGCACGGGAATCCCCCGGGCGGCGGCGTAGGAGACCAGGTCGGCCCGACCCCGCAGCTTCCACTCCCGCCAAGGGGCTATGATCCGGATGTCGGGGTCCAGGGCGAAGGCGGAGAGCTCGAAGCGAACCTGGTCGTTTCCTTTCCCGGTTGCCCCGTGGGCAATCGCATCCGCCCCCGTGGCCTTGACGGTCCTCATCAACCCCCGAGTGATGATCGGGCGGGCGAGGGAGGTGCCAAGCAAGTAGTACCACTCGTACACCGCGCTTGCCCGGAGGGCCGGGAAAACGGCATCGCGCACGAACTCTTCACGCAGATCTTCCACCACCGCCTCGACCGCTCCGGTGGCGAGCGCCTTTTGGCGGGCGACCTCGGACTCCTCTCCCTGGCCAACGTCGGCCGTGTAGCAAACGACCTCCGCGCCCTTCTCTTCGATCAGCCAGGCCAGAATCACAGATGTGTCGAGTCCGCCCGAGTAGGCCAGGACCACTCTCATGATGTCGCTCCGATCGCTTCCAACTGAGTCTGCAGGCCGGCTCCCCCATCGACGGCGGCGGTGACGATGAGCACCGTATCGTCGCCGGCCACCGTTCCCAGCACACCTTGAGGGTCGAAGGCATCGATTGCGGCCGCCACCACTTGCGCCGCTCCCGGTGGGGTCTTGATCACCACCAAATTGGCCGAAGAAGCAATGCTCTCGGCGTACTCAGCGATGGTGCGGGCGAGATCGCGGTCCTCCGGCGGCTCGCGACGGAACGTGTAGCGATCGCCGTTCTTTTTCGCTCCCATCGCCCCGAGGTCGCGAGAGACAGTGGCCTGGGTGACCGAGAAGCCCTGACCGCTGAGGTCGGCGACCAGTTGCGCCTGGCTTCGAACCGGAGCCGCCTCGATGATCCGCCGGATCGCCCGCCGGCGAGCAGCGGTGTCAGGCATGCACCGAGGCCACCGGAGCCATGGCCTTGGACAGAAGCTCGAGAGCGTGGTCGACCTCGGCGGCGCTGACCGTCAAAGGCGGTGTTAGCCGAATCGCATCCGACCGCACCGCATTGACGATCAGACCCTCGCCTAGCGCCCGCGCCGCTACTTCTACTGCGGATTCTCCTTCCAGCACCGCCGCCAGGAGAAGGCCCCGACCGCGCACCTCGCGGACACCTTCAATCTGGCTTAGGCCCGCTGCGAGTTGGGATGAGCGGTTGCGGCAGTTGGTCAGCAGATCGCGCTCTTGGATCTCCTCGAGGACAGCGAGCGCTGCCGCACAGACCACGGGCCCTCCTCCGAAAGTTGTTCCGTGATCGCCGGGTTGGAAAGCGCCGGCCACCTCCTGGCGCGCCAGGCAAACTCCAATCGGAAGTCCGTTGGCCAGGGCTTTGGCGGAGGTGGCAATGTCGGGCTTGATCCCCCGGTCCTGCCAGGAGTACCACTGGCCGGTGCGGCCGAGGCCGGCTTGGACGTCGTCGATGATCAGCAGGGCGCCGCGGGCGTTACAAAGGGCCCGGACCTCGGCCAGATAATCATCGGTCATCGGGAAAACGCCGCCTTCGGCCTGAACTGTCTCGAGAAGCACTGCCGCAGTGCTGCCGTCGACTTCGGCGGCGAGGGCATCGATGTTCCCCGCCGGCACTTGGCTGAATCCAGGAGGCAATGGGGCGAAAGTGGCCTGCTTCTGGGGTTGACCGGTGGCAGCCAGGGTCGCCAGTGTGCGGCCGTGAAAGGAATCGAGAAGCGACACCACCCGGTAGCGATCGACGCCCCCGAGGTTTTGCCCATGGCGGCGAGCAAGTTTGATTGCGGCTTCGTTGGCGGTGGCGCCGTCGTTGGCAAAGAACACCCGGTCGAGCCCCGAAAGTCCGACGAGTCGGTCCGCCAGTTGCGCCATCGGTTCGCTGCCGAACAGGTTGGAAACGTGGCCCAGGGTCGCTATCTGATCGGCGACGGCGCGGGCGACCCTCGGGTTGGCATGCCCGACCGACACCACCGCGATCCCGGCTAGGAAGTCGAGGTATTTTCGACCCTGGTCGTCGAATAGCCAGGAACCTTCACCCCTAACGAAGATCACCTCGGTTCGTTGGTAGGTCGACATCAGGCGCTGGTCGATCAGTTCACGGGTCTTGCTCATGGCACCACCATCGTTCCTATTCCTTCAGGCGTGAAGATCTCGAGCAGGAGGGCGTGCTGGACCCGCCCGTCGAGAATGTGAGCTTGTGCCACCCCGCCCTTGAGTGCCCGCTGGCACGAGTCGAGCTTGGGTCTCATTCCACCGCCGATCTCCGCAGAGTCGTTCAGCTCAGCCAGCTCGTCGAGATCCATCCGCGACACCACCGACCCCGGGTCTTCCCGGCTTCGCCGAACCCCCTCGACATCGGTCAGGTAGACGAGCTTCTGGGCCTTGAGGGCGATCGCCAGCTCCGCGGCCGCCGTGTCGGCGTTGAGGTTGTAGATCTCGCCACCGGGGCCGCTCGCGATAGGAGCGATCACCGGCACCATCCCCGACTCGAGCAAATCGAAAACGAGATCCGTTCGGACGTGCTCGACTTCACCGACCAGACCGAGGTCGGGGTCGAGTTGGCGGGCGCTCAGCATGGCCCCGTCGAGGCCGGTGAGGCCGACCGCCGGACAGCCGTGGCCGTTGAGGAGGGCAACGATGTGTGGGTTGATGTCACCGGCGAGAACTCGTTGCACAACGGCAACCGCCTCGGGTCCGCTCACGCGGAGGCCGTTGACAAACTTGGTTTCGATGCCAGCCGAGCTCATGGCTGCCGAGATCTGAGGTCCTCCGCCGTGCACGATGACCGGCCTTATCCCCACCATCGCCAGCAGGGTGACATCCCCGGCAAAGCTTGAATGCAAAGAAGGATCATCCATCGACGCCCCGCCGTACTTGACCACCACGATCTTCCCCCGAAACGCCCTGATGTAAGGAAGCGCCTCCATGAGGATGCGAGCCTTCCCCATCGAGTTGGCTATGCGTCCTTTGGTCGGGTTGGGGCTCGAATGACCTGTAGTCAAGATCGTTCCCCGTTGAAGCGCACATATTCCGGGGTGAGATCGGTGGTAATGACCTCCGCCCTCCCCGGCCCTGGGCCAAGATCGACCTGAACCACAAAATCGGAGTCGAGAAGCCCTTCGAGCCCGACATGCGCCACCGGCGATCCGGTGCGGAAGACGGGGATCGATTGGTACGAAATCGATACCTGATCGACATCGACCGGACATGTGCCGATGGCGGCGAGAATCCGGCCCCAGTTGGGGTCGGCCCCGTAGAACGAGGCTCGAACCAGGGCCGAGTCCGAGACCGCCCTCCCAACTTGGCGTGCCAAAAGGTCCTCGGCCGCCCCGGTAACCAGGATGCGAACGGTCTTGCTGGCACCTTCGGCGTCGGCGGCCATCTCTATTGCCAAGGCCGAGCAGGCCTTCAGCACGCCTTCACCGAGCTCTGACTCCGACACCGATCCCGCCCGGCCGGAAGCGAGTACCACCAAAGAGTCGTTGGTTGATTCACAACCGTCGACGTTCAAGGAGTTGAAGGTCACTGCCGCCGCCTCGGTCAAGACCCGCTGCAAGGTGGGTGCCTCAACGGCGGCATCGGTGGTGAGCACAGCCAGCATCGTGGCCATGTCCGGCCGCAGCATCGCCGCCCCTTTGGCCATTCCCCCGAGGATGAAGTTCGGGCCGTTGACGAGCACGGTCTTGGTCCGGGAATCGGTGGTGAGAATCGCTTCGGCGGCAGTCGTTCCGCCATCCTTCGTAGCCTGGCCCACCAGTTCGGGAACCCGGGCAGTGATGGCATTCACATCGAGATAGGAACCGATCGGCCCCGTCGACATCGCCAGGACTTCGGTGGGCGGACAGCCGAGGGCTGCAGCTACTGCGCCGGTGGTGGCCTCCGCCGCCTTCCAGCCGCGTTCGCCCGTGGCGGCGTTAGCGCAGCCGGAGTTGAGGAGGATCGCCCGTGCTCTCCCGGCCGCCAGTCGACGGCGGGAAAGGAGCACGGGAGCCGCCGCCGCCCGGTTCTGGGTGAAGACTCCAGCCGCGGGGACCGCTCCGTCCTCGGCAACGACAACCGCCAGGTCGAGGCGGCCGGGTCCCTTGATCCCGGCATCGACACCGGCGGCCACAAACCCAGCGGGGGCGGTGACGCTCACGGCATCCAGCCCGATCGGGGAAGACCGTCGGCTTCGTCGTAACCAACCATCAAGTTGGCCGCTTGCACCGCCTGGCCGGCAGCCCCCTTGAGAAGGTTGTCGATCGCGCACTGGGCGATCACAAAATTCTGTCGATGATCGACCACCGCTGCCACCAGGGCCTTGTTGGAACCCACCGTCCATCGAGTTTGGGGCGGTCGATCGATGACCTCGACGAAGGGTGACTCCCGGTAGGCGTGGGCGAGTGCCTCGCCCGGATCACCTTCCCCCGTCAAGGAGGCGGTAACCGTGGCGAGGAGACCCCGGGGCATGGGGACCAGATGAGGGGTGAAGGTCACGGTCGCCTGCTTCCCTGCAAGCTGTTCCAGGCCCATCTCGATCTCGGGGCCATGGCGGTGCTTCCCGACCGCGTAGGCACGCACTCCATCGGCCACCTCGCCGAAGAGGAACTCCTCCGCCAGCGCTCGGCCGGCGCCCGAGACCCCGGACAGACAGTCGGCGACGATTCCCTGCGGCTCGATCAGTCCTTGAGCGAGCAGTGGGCCCACTGCCAGCAGGACCGCGGTGGGATAGCAACCGGGGCTGGCCACGGCGGTCGCCCCTTTGACGTCAAAAAGCTCGGGGAGCCCATACCGCCAATCGGCCAACTCGTCGGGAAAAGGGTGGGGGTTCGGGTAGGCCTCGCCATAGCGGGCCGCAGAATCCAGCCGGTAGTCCGAACCGAGATCAACAACTTTGATCCCCTGCTGGCGGAGCTGGTGACCAAGCGATGCCGAGGAGCCGTGGGGAAGAGCGAGGAAGGCGAACTCGACCTCCGTCACCAGCTCATTCGAGCCCAGAGGGCGGTCTCCCCCCTCGAGTTGGGGATGAACATCGCGCAACACTCCCCCAGCGTGGGAGTGAGCTCCGAGGAAGACGACGTCAAAACCGTCGTGCGAGTCGAGCAAACGAACGAGCTCGCCACCCGCATACCCGCTGGCTCCAAGGACGGCGGTTCTGATCGACATCGAGAGGGGAGTATACGCATATGCGCATCGACCTCCCGTCAGTTGGTCCGCCCCTCCCACCATTCCTTGACCATGGCCAGGGCCTCCTCCTCGCTGAAAGGTCCCTCCTCGATCCGACGCTCATAAAGGAGGTCCATGATCTCTCCGACCAGCGGACCGGGCTTGATGCCGAGAAATTCCATCACCCGATGACCGTCGATGGGAGGCCGCAGCGCATCAAGCGCCTCTCGGGCCCGAAGCTCGGTGATCCTCTCCTCCAGCTCATCGATTCCCCCACTGATGGCGGCCGCCTTGCGGGGGTTGGCCGTGGTGACGTCGCATCGCACCAACTCGTTGAGGGATTCGAGAAGGTCGCCAGCATCGCGCACATAGCGACGCACCGCAGCATCGGTCCACCCCAACTTCAGCGTGTGAGGTCGGAGATGAAGGAAGACCAAACGGGAGACGTCATCCACTATCTCGCGGGGATAACGAAGAGCTCGGAGCCGCTCCCGCGTCATGCGCTGGCCGACCACTTCATGGTGGTGGAAGCTGACCCCCTCAGGTCCGATGGCCCGGGTCTCGGGCTTGCCGACGTCGTGGAACAACGCCGCCAGGCGGATCACGAGCTCGGGCTGGGTCTTGTCGACTACGGCCAGGGTGTGGGCGAGCACGTCCTTGTGCTGATGGACCGGGTCCTGGGCCATGGCGAGGGAATCGAGTTCGGGGAGAAAGTAGGCCGAGAGGCCAGTGGCGACGACGTCGAGCAGAGCTGGTCCGGGGAGTGGGGCGACGAGAAGTCGCGAGAGCTCATCGCGAATCCTCTCGGCGGAGACGATCTCGATTCGCGAGGCCAGGCGCGAAGCGGCCTCCCTGACCCGTGGCTCGATGGCGAAACCCAAGGTGGCCTGAAAGCGGAACAGACGCAGCATCCGCAACGGGTCGTCGGTGAATGAAACCTCCGGATCGAGAGGGGTATCGAGACGCCCCGCGGCAAGATGGGTCAAGCCTCCAAAGGGGTCGACCGCCTCGAGCTCGGGCAGGCGGAGGGCAATGGCATTGATAGTGAAGTCACGACGCGAGAGATCCTCTTCCAGGTCGTCGGAGAAGGAGACCTTCGGCTTGCGACTGTCGTCGCGATAAACCTCGGAGCGAAAGGTCGTGATCTCCGCCCCCAAGCCTGCCTTCCGCAGCCCAATCGTTCCGAACGCCTCCCCCACCCGGTAAACCGCATCGGCCCAGGCATCGACGATTTCCCTGATCTGGTGGGGCCGAGCATCGGTGGTGAAGTCCAGATCGGTGTGGGGTCGCTCCAGCAAAGCGTCTCGAACCGATCCCCCCACCAGGAAGAGCGAGTGACCAGCTGCTCGAAAGCGCTCTGCCAGCTCAAAGCTCGGGCTGCCTGGCTCCACCAGCCAGAAGAACCGGTTGGGGGTCATTGCCGTCGAGATTAGGAGCGGGCTCTGGAACCGTCCGGCGGCCCGCTCAAGGGAGCATCGGCCCGAACCGATACAACCAGCATCCCTCGGATCAAAGGAACTCGTTAATCGTGGACATGGCAATAGAGGAACTACTGCATCGAGCAGTCTCGGCGGGAGCGTCCGATCTCCACCTCAAAGTCGGTTCCCCGCCCGTGGTGCGGGTGGCCGGCGAACTAAGACGGCTTCACGGAGTCCCCAGCCTGCGGCCCGACGATACCGAAACCTTCGCCCAGTCGATCTTCACCCAAAGGGCGGTGAAAGAGTTCAAGGAGAAGGGCGACGCCGACTTTGCCTTCGGCCGACCAGAGCTTGGTCGCTTTCGAGTCACGGCATTTCGCCAGCGCGGCTCGATCAGCCTCGTCATGCGCCGGGTGCCCAACGACACGATCTCATTCGAGGAGTTGGGGCTCCCGCCCATCTTGCGGAGACTCTCCAACGAGCAAATGGGTTTGCTCCTGGTGACCGGACCGTCTGGATCGGGAAAGACATCGACCATGTCGGCCATGATCGATCACATCAACAGCACCCGGCCGGTATCGATCGTCACGGTGGAACATCCGATCGAGGTGCTTCATCCGGACAAGATGGCAATCGTCGCGCAGCGAGAGGTAGGAGTGGACACGGCCACATTTGCCGAAGCGATCGAGCGAGCGGTACGCCAGGACGCTGACGTCATAGCTATCTCTCACATCGATGACTACGAAACTGCCCGCGCGGCGATCGGTGCCGCCGAGACGGGACACCTCGTCATCTCCTCCATGCACACCGTCGACCCCGCCGACACCATCACCCGCCTGGTGGGCTACTACCCGGTGCCCGAGCAGGCGCTTGCCCGCCGCCAGCTCTCTGCCCACCTCAAAGCCATCCTCAGCCAACGTCTCCTCGAGACCGCCGACGGCGGGTCCCGCGCGCTGGCGACGGAACTCTTGACCAACAACGAACGGGTGCGCGATCGAATTGTCGACGGAAATCTCACCGGGACTATCGACGAAGTGTTGAAGGAGTCGGAGTTCAGCGGCATGCACACCTTTGATCAGACCCTGCAGTCTCTGGTTCTTACCCGGAGGATCTCGGTCCGCTCGGCTCTCCCCCACTCCCGCAATCCTCACGAGCTGCGCGCTCGCGCCCTTGAGGCAGGTCTCGAGCTCTAGATCGAAGTCCACGGCAAAAGCGTGCCGGGGGGATTGGTTCGAGGCACACCGGTGATCTGGGTGATTCCATGCGGCAGGACGCGACTGTCGGTGTTGGAGCATCCTCCGTCCGCTTCCAGCTGATAGGTGGTCGAGCAGGACTCGGCCACGTAATGGTCTCCGTTGGTGGTGACGCCGCTCGGGTTCGACCAAATCGCCGCCACCGGCTCGGCGTCGCAGCGGCAGAACGCCTCGGTCCAGGTCATCGCCGCCATCAGTCGATCCCCCGGACTGTGGAGGCTGCGGACCGCTTGCTCCTCTCCGGTTTCGAGATCGGTGACTGCCCCTCTCCACCAGCCGGGTCCCAGGTTGCGGTCCCCTTCGATCGTCAACCGATATGAGCCTCCCTGCCGCCAGGGATAGGCCCGCGTGTGCGGATTCCCGATCGGGGAGGGGAGATCCGAATCGGTCCCCGAGAGGATCATCCCCCTGGCGTCGTACCCGCCCCAGTTCACCGCGGTTCCACCCGGGTACTGGTTATGCCATTGCAGTCCGAGATGCGCGCCGCCGCTGACTCCTTCTCGTCCGGCGAAGCTGGCCTGAAGGGCCCAGAAGTAAAGGTCGGACGACACCGGATTCTGCGGGATGGTGATCGTGACCCCGAGGCTTCCCAGCTCGGCTCGGGGGAGCCAGTGGAGATGAAAAGACGACGCTCGATTCGAAGAGGTTGGGTATCCCCGGTTTCTCACAGCGACCAGAAGCGAGCGGCGTACTCCTTGGCCACCTCCAGCGCCCAAAAGGCAGCATCGGGAGAGCTGGTGCCGTCGGTCTCATCGGAGAACCGATCGACTCCACGCAGTCCCCGAAGCGTGGCGTCAACTCCCGAAGCCAGGGCCTCGAGGTCGTAGCCCCCTTCCAGGAAGACGATTGCCGGGACATCGGGAAGCAGCTCTCGCAGACGGGCAGACATGTACCCGTAGTCCGCGGCCGCAAGCCGGAGCCCTCCCAAAGGATCGGAGGCGTGGGCGTCGTAACCAGCGCTGATCAAGAGCCAATCGGGCTGAAACTGAGTGATGATTGGCTCGATCAATTCGGAGAAGGCGCGTCGATAGAGGTCGCCACCGGTCCCAATGGGCACCGGGAGGTTGACAATGGTTCCCGCTCCCGCCTCGATGTCCTCGATGTGCCCCGTCAACGGATAGAACGGTGACTGATGGATGCTGACGTAAAGCACATCGGGATCATCCCCGAACATCTCCTGGGTCCCGTTGCCGTGATGGACGTCCCAGTCAACGACAGCCACCTTCCGACCCTGACCTCGCAGATGGGCGACCGCCACCGCCACGTTGTTGAGAAAGCAAAACCCCATCGCCCGGTTGGCGGTGGCGTGGTGTCCCGGTGGTCGCACCGCTGCCATCGCCACGCCCCCTCCCCCAAGCAAGGGGATCGCGGTCAAGCCCGATCCTGCGGCCCTAATCGAAGCCTCCCAGGTCTCTGTCACGGCGTGGGTGTCAGAATCGATCGACCCACCCCCCGACAAGCAGAATTCCCTCAGGGCGTCGATGTAGGTGGGGTCGTGCACCGTCGACAACGCCGCCCGATCCGCCGGATCCGGGACTACCGCCTGGATGTCAAGTCCCGAGCGGAAGACGCCTTCCTCGACCGCCCGCAGACGTTCGGGACGCTCGATGTGGCGGGCGCCAGCGAAGTGCTTGTAGAAGACGTCGTGCGACAGGTAGACGACCTCCACACCCATACTCTCCCACACAGTGACCGCCACCTCCTACGGAGTTAGGACCAGAGGAAGCTGGCCGCAACCGGTGCTGCTTACGCATGGCTGGGGCCGTGCGCACGCCCGTCCCTGGAACGATGACGTCGTCGCCGCCACCCTCCGGCTGGAACGAGGCGGGGCCAAGTTTCTCGCCGAGGCCAGTTCCCTGGTGAGCGAATGGTCCAAGCCCGTCCTTTCTCCCGCCGTACTCCGACACCGCAGCGAGCTTTGGAGGCAGGCGGGATACGAAGTCGCCGAGCCGCTCGCCCTCTTCGAGCACGACCTGCGACATCTCGCCCGCCCTCAGATCCCAGTCGAGAAGTCAGCCGCTTTGGAGGAATTGAACCTTCTGGACCGCGAGGCGTTTCCAGTTCGATGGAGAATGGGCCTCCTGGGTTTGCGAGAGAGCCTCGAAGCCACCCCTCGCCACGTGATTTACACCTTTAGCGACCACGCCGGTCTCGCCGGGTTCGCCATCGCCGGAGTCGGCCTCGGGATCGGCTACCTGCAGCGCCTCGCCGTTTCCCCGCGGGCCCAAGGACAGGGCGGCGGAGGATCCCTGGTGGCGGCAGCTCTCCTGTGGGCCCGCCGTCAGGGGGCAGCAACGCTCCTCGTCAACACCCAGCAGAACAACGACCGAGCAAAAGCCTTGTATCTGCGCAACGGATTCCATCCGGTTCGAGACGGCCTGGTGATCATGGCCGCGTTCGGCACCGCTTTCTGAATGCCCCCGCCCCTTCCAACTCGCTATCGCCTCGAGGTTCGCCTCGGTCGCGATCAGGACATCGAAGAGTGGCTGGCGACCGACGAACACCTCGATCGCCCGGTCCTGATCCGGCTGCTTGGCCCGGATGCCAGTGAGAAGCGGCGCTCGGACTTCCTCAAGGCGGTGCGGGGGGCGGCCGCGGTTCGCCACCCGCATCTGGAGCCGATCTTTGAGGCCGAGGAGGTCACCGATGGCGCCTACTTCGTCTCGGAATGGAACGGCGGAATGACGCTGCAGAGCCGTCTCGAGTCCGGCGAGACCATGGACTACCCCGAGTTCTGCGCCAACGCCGCCGGTCTGGCAGGAGCACTGGCGGCGTTGCATGAGGCTGGCGTGTTTCACGCCGCCATCGACCCGGGAGCCATTCTTTACACCGTTTCTCGCCCCGCCCGTCTGGGCGGTTTCGGACGGGCCCGCCGTTATCTGGCTTCAACCGCGGGCGATGTCTCCGACCTCGCCGGAGTTTTGGAACAGGCCCTGACCGGTTTTGCGCCCGGTGGACCGCCGCCCTCCGAAGTTGTCGATGGAGTCCCGATCGAGGTGGATCGGGCTCTCCAGGCCGCCCAGCAGGGCGAACTCAACGCGGACGCCTTCTCGCATGCGTTGGAGGCCATTCCCCGTCCCCGGCCGCCCACAGAGATACCTGCCCGCAGCTGGCGAACCCTGGTTCTCGCGGGAGTCCTCACAGTGCTCGCGGCCGGTCTGATCGCCATCGGCCGAGTCCTGGCGGGCGACACCGGGGTTCCGGTGGTGCCGGGGTCGGCCGCCACCATTCTGACCCCGACCGTGGTCGTCACCACACTTGCTCCCAGTGTTAGCGCGGCGGCCGATCGCCCGCCGCCGGAGATCACGGGCGTCGCCACCTTCGACCCATTCGGAGAGGGAGGCGAGAACGATCAGAACGTCGGCGCCACCATCGATGGGGATATCGACACGTCGTGGCGAACCGAGCGGTACCGCGATCCCATGGAGCTGCTCAAACCCGGCGTCGGCCTAACCATCGCCGTCACCGGCACCCCGAACGTGCTCGAGATCGTGGGAATCCCCGGCGGAGCAGACATCAGCGTGCGCTGGTCGACGGAACGACCCGATGACCCCAGCGGATGGGAGGTCATCGCCACCGGCAGAACGGAGGGAGGGCCCCTGACCTTTCAGCTGCCCGAGCGCAGCGACGGCAACTGGCTCATGTGGTTCACGTCGCTGCCACGCCACGGAGACGGTGATTATTGGATCACCATTGGGGAGATACGCTTTCACGCATGACCGCTTCACTCGACGATGCGGTTTTGATCGAGCGAGTGGTCGGGGGAGATCACGATGCCTTCACCGCCCTCATGCGGCGGCATCAGGACCGGATCTTCTCGGTTTGCCTACGAATGATGGGGAACCGAGCTGCCGCCCTTGACGCCACTCAGGAGACGTTTCTCACTCTTTATCGCAAGGCCGGCCAATACCGGGCGGGGGCGGCCGTCGGAACGTGGCTCTATCGCATCGCCATCAACACTTGCTATGACCACCTGCGTCGCGAGCGCCGCCGGCCCTCAGAGCCGATGCCCGACTACCTCGACCCCGTCGATCCCACCGCGACCGATCCCTTCACTTCCGTTGAGCTGGCCGCCCCGATCGCTGCTGCCCTGGCCAACCTCAGCGTCGACTTTCGCTCGGTCGTCGTGCTCTCCGACATCGAGGGCTTCAGCCTTCCGGAGGTGGCCGAGCGTCTCGACTTGCCGATCGGGACCGTCAAGTCGCGCCTTTTTCGGGCCCGGCGCCAA
The DNA here is from genome assembly GCA_035250485.1 of Acidimicrobiia bacterium. Classification (GTDB taxonomy): domain Bacteria; phylum Actinomycetota; class Acidimicrobiia; order Spongiisociales; family ZC4RG35; genus JACCTH01. Next base: position 24,731 of record DATFFB010000214.1, on the reverse strand, counting down.
CTGGCGGCCGAGTTAGGGAACCTTTCGGGGGGGTCGGGGCATCAAAGTCTTACCGACGAACTATGAGCAGGATGAATCACGACGCGCACGATCTCGAGCTTTTGGCGGCTCATGCCTCAGGCTATGAACCCGATCGAGTCGCGGCCGAAGCCCTGATCTCGGGGTGCGCGGAGTGCCGGGTGTTGTTCGAAGAGCAATTGCAGCTGCGCTCGCTTCTGGCGGGGGTCGGCTCCGCCCAATTGACCGAGCGCGAGCAGTCACAAATGGCGACAGCGATCACCGCCGCCCTGCCGGTTCCGATGCGGCGCAAGACCGAGACCAAACCCATGAGCCCGATCTGGGGCCGGATGATGGCCGCCGCCGCTGCACTGGCGGTTGTGGTTGGGGTGGGCGCGACCATCGCTAGCCAGCAGGGATCGGGCAATGCCGCCACCACGTCCATGGCCGCCGACGCGGCCGCTCCCGAGTTCGCCGCTGGCGGCGCCACCAATACGGAACGAGCGACCGCCACCACCGCCGCCTCGGCCACACTCGCGCAACTTGAAGCTGGAGGGGACCTCGACGAGCTCAAAGCCGAGGCCGAGGCGCTGGCTGACGAAGGTACGCCCGCAGGAGACGCGTCGGTCTCCTGCGTCGAGGAGACCGAGGACCTCGCCATCGAGGAACGAGGGGAAAGCACCTATCAGGGCCGGCAGGTGTTGTTGCTCCTGGTGGAAGACGACGGCGAACTCTCCCCGCGCGCGTTCTTCCTCGACGACTGCTCCGAAATCGTGTTGCCATAGGGCGACCGACAGAAGATCGCCCGCCTCCGGCGGCTGAAGGACCCCAAGACATCTCCGATCTTTCGTCTTTTGTCTTTCGTCTTTTGTCTCAGATCTAATCTGAACAGGTGGACGACTTTCCAGCCCGGTTTGCCGATTTTCTGGAGATGGTCGCTACCCGGATTCGGTCGCTCACCGTCGATCGAATCAGCCGCTGGATCCGCCTCTCTTCGTTGGGAATGGCAGCTCTCACTCTGGGGTTGCTGGCGCTGGTGTTTCTTGTGCTTTCCATTTACGGCGCCCTGGCCATTCCGCTCGGTTCCGATGGGGCCTTCGGTGTCCTCGGCCTCGTCGTGCTCATCTTCGGGTTCATCTTGTGGGGCAATAGGAAAAAGGCTTCGTGACAACCGAAAACGTCATCATCATCGGCAGCGGGCCCGCCGGCCTCACTGCCGCCCTCTACGCGGCCCGAGCCGACTTGAAGCCGCTCGTTTTCGAAGGCACTCAACCCGGCGGCCAGCTCATGATCACCACCGACGTTGAGAACTATCCAGGTTTCCCGGGCGGCATTCTTGGGCCTGAGCTCATGGACCAGTTTCGCAAGCAGGCCGAGAGATTTGGGGCGCGCCTCGTTGCCACCGACGTCACCGCGGTGGACCTTTCCTCCGATCCCTTCGAGGTCTTCACCGGCGACAACGGTCATAAAGCTCGATCCGTCGTCATCGCCACCGGGGCGGCGGCGAAATGGCTAGGCATTCCCGGTGAAGAGCGCCTCACCGGCCGCGGGGTTTCCTCGTGCGCCACCTGCGATGGATTCTTCTTCCGGGACAAGGAACTGGTCGTGGTCGGCGGGGGTGACTCGGCCATGGAGGAGGCGCTGTTCCTCACCCGCTTCGCCTCTCAAGTGACAGTCGTCCATCGGCGGGATGAGTTCCGGGCCTCGGCGATCATGGCTCAACGGGTGCTCGACCACCCCAAGATCAAAGTCCGATGGAACTCACTGGTCGAAGAGATCCTGGGAGACAAGGGCGTTCAGGCGGTCACGCTGGTCAACACCGAGACCGGTGAGAAGGAGCGCCTGGCCGCCGATGGGGTGTTCGTAGCTATCGGTCACATCCCCAACACCGCCATCTTCGCCGACAGCCTCCGCCTCGACGAGCGCGGCTACCTGATCCTGAAAGGGGACGGAACCACGGCTACCGATGTCCCGGGTGTATTCGCGGCCGGTGACGTGGCCGATTCCCGGTATCGCCAGGCAGTCAGCGCCGCCGGCACCGGCTGTATGGCGGCCCTGGATGCTCAGCATTACCTCGAATCGCTGGCGGAATAGACCAGTGTTGGAATGAGGCCGACCGGGTATGGGTTGGCCTTTGGTAGGAAAGGAAACACATGACTGAAAACACCGTCATCCTCGACAAGTCGAGCTTCGATCAGACCATTGCGGGAGGAACTCCCATCCTGGTCGATTTTTGGGCCGAGTGGTGCGGACCCTGTCGGTTGATTGCCCCCATCCTCGACGAGATGGCCACCGAGTACGACGGCAAGCTTCGAATCGGCAAGCTCAATGTCGACGAGAATCCGCAGATTTCCGGCGAGTATGACGTGATGAGCATCCCGACCCTGATCCTCTTTCAGGATGGAGTCGAGAAGAAGCGAATCATCGGCGCCCGCCCTAAGCACAACCTCGTCTCCGAACTGTCGGAATTTCTGGCTTAAGATCGCCCGCCTTCGGCGGGCTGAAAGACCAGAGACTCTTTTTTCTTTTGTCTTTCGTCTTTTGTCTCTTGTCTTAAGTCTTCGAATCTGAGGTTTCCAAGGCTGCCGTAGCGAAGAACTGCGCCAGGCCGTCAACCACCAGGCGTCCGATTTCGGTTCCGAGCTCGGGATGTGAAACGATCACCGACGGCGCCCTGGTATCGCGCAGGATGGCGGTAGCGCGCCCCTCCACAAGCCCCCCGGCGGTCTCGGCGATTCGGTTGGCGAGCATCTCCCCTGCCCGTGAGACTCCCCGATCGCTGGCGAAGTAAAAGACCGCCGCCGGGCCCCCATCCGCCCGAACCTGAAATGACACCACCAGTTCCGCCCCCAGGCGATTGGCCCGCCCGGCCCGTACTCGTTCCGGGAGCCGCGTGTCGGCGGCACGACCCAGAATCGGCTGGCCACCTCGCGCCTGCAGCTCCATCGCCGCCGAGCTCGCCGCCACCCACGTCGCCCGGGCTTCTTCCGGGGTGCGACAGGCTGCATCAAAGAACACCCGGGACCCGACGACACTGTCGGGCAAGCTCCGCAGCCATTCCCGCTCCCTCACCGTTTCTCGTCCGGCTCGCATCTTTCCGCGGACCAACAGTCGGAGCTCGGTGAGAACCTCGGGGCCGGCGATCCCATCCTCGGTTAGGACTCGATTGCGCTGAAACTCGAGGACCGCTTGCTCGGTCTCGAGGCCAAAGATTCCATCCACCTTGCCGGGATCGAATCCGAGTTGGCTGAGGCGTCCCTGCAGCTCAGCCACATCCTCTCCCCGCAACATTGGGCGCCGCAGAAAAAGCAGCCGATCCCCCAACCGGTAACCGGCTTCGTAAAGCACTCGCCAGGTCTCGGGTCCAACCTCGCCGTCGGCGGTGAGGCCGCGATCGCTTTGAAATTCCCGCACGGCCGCTTCGGTGGCGGCCCCGAACTCTCCCCCCGGATCGCTCTGGGGGTGGTAGCCAAGCGCGAGCAGGCGGCCCTGGATGTCGCGCACGGCGTCTCCGGTGTCGCTCCGGCGATAAAGCCTCATGTGTGACCTCAAAGTTAGGAGGGCCGGAGAGTGCTCAGCTCATTAGTCTTCGGTAGATCTTCTCCAGCTCTTCGAGGGATCGATAGTCGATTCGTAGGGCCCCCTTGCCCTGGCGGAAGTCGACTCGGACCTTGCTTCCCAAGCGCTCGGCAAGCCGCATCTCGAGTTCGATGATCTCGGCGGGGCGAACCTCGCGCAGACGGGGCGCTGACGTGGCTTCACCTCGCCGCAGACGCACCGCCTCCTCGACCTGACGAACGCTCCAACCTTCTGCCACCGCCCGCTTGGCGACGTGCTCGGCGAAGGCCCGGTCGTCGATCGCCGCCAAAGCCCGGGCGTGGCCGGCACTGAGCTCTCCGCTCGCCAACCGGGATTGGATCGAGGCAGGGAGCCCGAGTAGACGAATCGAATTGGTGATCGCCGCCCGGCTTCGCCCAACTCTCCGACCCACCTCCTCGTGCGTTAAGCCAAAATCTTCCAGAAGTTGTTGAAAGGCGGCCGCCTCTTCCAACGGATTGAGATCGGCCCGCTGCAGGTTCTCGACCAGGGCAGCGGTAAGCCATTCCCGATCATCGCTCGTCCGGATCACGGCCGGAATCCGACTGAGCCCTGCCTTGCGAGCCGCCCGCCATCTGCGTTCCCCGGCGACCAGGAAATAGCCCCCCTCGGGATCGGGGCGGACCACCACCGGCTGGAGAAGGCCGAGGCTCCTGATCGACTCCGCCAGACCGGAGAGCGCTTCGTCGTCGAAATCTCCCCGGGGTTGTTGCGGGTTAGGCCGGATCTCGTCGATCTCGATCTCGGCGAAACCTTGCTCGGGATCGGGGGTCGAAGGGATCAGCGCTTCCAGTCCTCTGCCCAGGCCGCGCTTCTGACTCATCGGAACCTCCTAGTCGAGACCATGACGCCTCCGAAACTCTCGACCTAGCTCGCGATAGGCAATCGCCCCCCGAGCCATGGGGTCGAGCGCCTCGATCGGCTCCCCATATGAGGGAGCCTCCGAAATCCGCACCGAGCGCGGGATCACGGTCCGGTACGTCTTATCCCCGAAGTGACTTCGCACTTGGGTGGCGACGTCGCGAGAAAGGTTGGTCCGGGAGTCGTACATGGTCAGTACCACACCTTCGATCACCAGTTGAGGATTCAGCTGCCGCCGGACCAGGTCCACATTGTTGAGCAACTGGCTCAAGCCCTCGAGGGCGTAGTACTCGCACTGAATCGGGATAAGGACCTCGTGGGCAGCGGTGAGGGCGTTCACCGTCAGGAGTCCAAGTGAGGGAGGGCAGTCGATAAAGATGACCTGATAGTCCTCGAGAATCGGAGCGAAGGCTTGACGGAGCCGCTGTTCTCGGGACAGAAGCGGGACCAACTCGATTTCCGCCCCGGCCAGATCGATCGTGGCGGGGAGGACAAAGAGGCTCTTGACCGAGGTCGGTTCAATAGCGTCCTCGACTGCTACGTCCTTTAAAAGAACGTCATATATCGAAGCGGCGATCCCGCTCCGATCAATGCCGAGGCCTGAGGTGGCATTGCCCTGCGGATCCAGGTCGACGATCAACGAGCGCTGACCCTGCATCGCCAGGGCCGCGGCCAGGTTGATGGCGGTGGTCGACTTCCCCACCCCACCCTTTTGATTCGCCAGCGCAACTACGGTGGCGACGCCGGACGTCGGGGTTTCGGAGCCGACTTCGACCGGGCTAATGGCGGAGGAGCCGTTCAAGGTGAGCGCATGATAAGAAGCCGGGAGGTTCGATCAAAGAATTCCTCGCCCGGGAACTGCAGGCGCTCAAAACCCGGAGGATGGCCGTGGCTACTTCCCGAGATGACAGCCACCCCGCCGGGAGCCAGCAACCGTTTCAGTATCCCACCAAATCGCGCCGCGGGGATCGTCGCCCGACTGACAATGGCGGAATAAGGCCCGGTCAAATCCTCGATCCGGGACTGCTGCACTTCAACATCGACGCCCACCACACGGCCTCCACGTCGGGCGAGCTCGCAGCGCTTGGCAGAAGAGTCGACCAGCACCAGCCTGGTGCCGGGCCAGATGCAAGCCAGCACCAACCCCGGGAGCCCGGCGCCCGAACCCAGATCCCAGCATACCGGAGGGGCACTCGCCCACCCGGCCGCGAAGAGGATCGAATCCACCAGGTGCCTCTCCTCGATCTTGGCGGCCTCATTGGGGCCGACCCCACCGCCCGCCAGAGCCTCGGTCGTCAACCACCCTCCCAAGGTCGCCAGGCGCTGCCTCATGCCGTCATCAAGGGTGACCCCGACGGCCCTGGCGGCAGCCTCCAGGCGAGGATTCACGTGAAACTAGAGGGTTTAAGCCTCGTCGTCGGCCTCGTCTTCGACCTGAGAGATCACCACATATCGCCGTGGCGGTTCGCCCTCGGAATAGGACCGCACGCCGTCGACCGCGGCCACCGAGTCGTGGATGACTTTCCGATCGGCCGCGCTCATTGGTTCGAGCATGATCTCGCCACCCTCGCTCATCACCTGCTCGATGAGCTGGCCGGCGTAGATACTGAGAGCCTGACGGCGTCGTTCCGAATAGCCGGCAATGTCGAGGCGGACCCGGGCGGTGTCCTTGAACTGGCGGTGAAGGGTGGTTTTCGTGATCTCGTGGACGGCGTCGAGCACCGAGCCCCTTACCCCCACCAGGGCCTCGGTTTGTTCTCCCTCGACCGTGGCAATGATGACGTCTTCCTCGATTTCCACCCGCACCGAGCCTTCGAGCCCGAACGATTCAACCAATCCCCGGAGGAACTGCTCTACCACGGGCGCCTGCTCGGCGGGGTTGACATCGACCGGGGGCCGCTCGCTGCGGCTGGCCGCCTCTGGACTTCTGGTCCTGGGAGCGCCCGAGCGCGCGTTTCCACCGCTGCGACCCTGGGAACGAGGGGCATTACTGCCCCGTTGACCGCCACTGCGGGAAGGGGCCTCCCGACTCCGACCTTCGGGACGCGAACCACCAGTCCGGCTGGCGCCGGTACGGGGCCGACGATCCCGGTCCCGACCCCGGGCCCGCCGTGCCCGGGGCTTGACCCTGACAATGGCGTCTCTACCCCCCAAACCGAGAAATCCCTTTTCGGGTTCCTGTACTACTTCCACGTCGACGTCCGAGCGGTCGGTTACCCCCAGCTCGTTCATAGCCGCCGCCACTGCCACCTCGATGCTCTTTCCGCGAACCTCTACCCACTCGACCATTTCACTTCCTCGTTCTTGCTATTTCCGCCGGCGGCGACGCCGTTTGTCGACCGCACCCTGCTGCGCCTTTCGGATCTCCGGCTCCTTGTTATCCGCCTTGCTCCGCGTTGCCTCCTTGCCGGCAACCTGACGGCCCGTATCGGCGGGCACAAGCTGCGGCCTGCCGTCGATCTTGAAGATCACAATTTGTTGGAGTAGCCGGAAAATATTTCCAGTCATCCAATAGAGGACCAATCCGGCCGGAAAGTTGTAGGAGACGATCCCGATGAAGAGCGGCATGATCCGACTGACCGCCTGACCGGCGGCGGCCTGGGGATTGTCGGGACGGGCCTGGCCGGAGGTGGCGTGCCAGGTCTGGATGTACTGGCTGGCCACCATCACCGCCAGCATGCCCAGATATGGAAGGGCTGAGCCGATGCCCGCCGAGACCGCCTCAGAGACGCGGGTGCCAAGATTCATGCCTAGGAAGCGGTTTTCGCCGGCGGCGATGGCATTCGCCAGAGCCGATCCCTCCGGGATATGGCCCGGGGCGTTGAGGACCTGGAAAAGCGCCAACCAGATCGGAAACTGGACGATGAGTGGAAGGAGACACCCCCCAGGAGTGGCACCGGCCTCCCGCTGGACGCGCATCAACTCCTTTTGCATCTCCTCGGGCCGGTCCTTGTACTCCTTCTGGATGCGACGAATCTCAGGCTGAATCGCGGTGAACGCCCTAGTCGAACGGGTTTGCTTGAGCGTCAGCGGGAACAAGAGGAGGTTCACCGCCACGGTCAGGAGAATGATCGCCAGCCCATAGGAGGGAACTAGGTCGTAGAAGAACGCCAGGGCGCTGCCGAGGGCGTTCTGGAGACCGTTGAAGATTTCGCCCATTTACCGCGTCCTGGCGGGAGGGACCGGGTCAAGCCCCCCAGGATGTAATGGGTGGCACCGGCTCAGGCGTCGCAGACCCATCAGGCCCCCGCGGAAAACGCCGTGAAGATCGATCGCCTCGATCGCGTACTGCGAGCAGCTCGGGAAATAGCGACAATTGCGGCCCAGGCGGACACTCAGCAATCGCTGATAGACAACGATCAGAAAAACCGCCAGCGCGGAAAGGGGGCGCTGTTGAGTTGATGTGCGGGTCCCTGAAATTGCCATGTGAGTCAGTCGAGTCGGCAGGCGGCGGTCACCCATTCGACCAGCCGCGGGTAGGGGACGTCGGCAGCCTCCCGTTCCGGGATCAACACATAGTCGAAACCGACTGGCACCTCGGCGTCGCCTGCCGCCGCCCGAAGGCGGCGCCTGATTCGATTTCGCTGCACTGCATTTCCTATTCGTTTCCCTGCCACCAACCCGATGCGGATCTGGTCGGGTTCGCCAGGGCTGCGGACAACCAAAAGCCCGCCTACCTTGCGACGCCGACCGGTATCGAGAACCCGGCGAAAATCGGCCCTGTTCTTAAGCGAAACGGGCCGGACGACGGGGGGCCGCGTCAGGCGGCGAGCCGCTTGCGACCCTTGGCCCTACGAGCCTTGAGGATCGCCCGCCCGGCTCGATCGGCCATACGGTGACGAAATCCGTGGTTCCTTTTCCGGCGGCGTACTTTGGGTTGGAAGGTTCTTTTCATAGTGGCAATCACCCCGACATACGGGGTGGGCGGACGGGTCAAGGATATTGCGCCGACGGAATTTGTGTCAAAGCAAGGCTCTCGCGAAAAAAAAGCAGTTTCCCCGTCATGGGCAAAAGACGTGACACCGGGGATCTCGTCGCCTGAAAAACCTATATAGATACGATCGATTGAGGGCATTGACAGTATCCACAAGCGCGGATTGCGCGCTCTTGACGCCTCCTGTCAACCCCTGCACAATCGCTCGCCGCTGCGTACGCAGACCGACTCACTTCCCCTAGAGGAGTCTTGGTTCGACGCGTCCGCGGTGGGAACGCCGGCTCGCCGGCAGGGAGTGAGGAGCCGTTTCGCGGCCGCGAGGTCGCCGAGTTTTTTTGGTTGGGATCGATTTCCACAGCTGTGGAAGGTTTTGTGGGAAACCGGTCTCCGGAGGGAGGGACGAGTGCACGGATTTACGCTCGAGGAGGCGACATCGCGTCAGTGGGAGGAGTTTCAAACGACTTTGCGGGGCTCCGTCTCTCCTGCCAACTGGCAGAAATGGCTGGGCAAACTTCAACCGGAGCTGGGGGCGACGCAGCTGACGTTGATCGCCCCCAATGAGTTCCACCGCACATGGGTCGAGGAGAAGCACGGAAAGCAGATCGAATCCATCTTTCACCAGATCTTCGGCTCGGAAATGACTTTCTCGCTGGTCAGTCTGTCGCCCTATCTCCCGGGCTCGGAGGAGGAGGCCGACCCTCCTTCAGCATTGCTCGAGCCCAGCGTGAGCCCTTCTCATCCGTCCGCCTCCGAAGTCGAACCTCGATACGAGACCAATCCTTCACCCCTGTTTGGGCGATACCGCTTCGAAAACTTCATCCAGGGAGAATCAAACCAATTCGCCCTGGCGGCCGCCCAAGCGGTGGCGGATCAACCGGGAGTCTCCTACAACCCCCTTTTCATCTTCGGCGGAGCCGGCCTCGGCAAGACCCACCTCCTCCATGCCGTCGGCCACCACGTCCACGAGTTCTATCCGAATCTTTTGGTCCGTTATGTCACCTCAGAGAAGTTCCTCAACGACTTCATCGATTGCATTCGGCGGAAGCGGGTCGATGATTTCAAGCATCGCTACCGGAGCACCGACGTCCTCCTCCTCGACGATGTCCAGTTCTTCGAACGCAAGGAGCAAATCCTCGAGGAGTTCTTCCACACCTTCAACACCCTTCACCAACTCGGTAAGCAGCTCGTGATCACCTCAGATCGCCATCCCCGGAATTTCACCGTCGAGGATCGGCTTCGCTCTCGGTTCGAATGGGGTCTGGTCACCGATATTCAGCCCCCACTTCTCGAGACTCGCCTTGCGATACTGAGGCGGGGCGCTGAATTCGCACCAAAGCGGGTGCCGCAGGAAGTGCTCGAGTACATCGCCAGCACCGTCTCAGACAACATCCGCGAGCTGGAGGGAGCTTTAACGAGAGTCACTGCTTTTGCAGCCCTCACCCACCGCGAGATCGACCTCCCGATGGCCGAGAAGGTCCTCGGGGACCACGGCAAGAAGAGCGGGGCTCCATTGCAGGCACTCGACATCATCGCCGCCGCCGCGGATTCCTATGGGTTTTCGGTGGCGGAGGTGCAGGGCCCTAGCCGCCGCCAACCACTCGTGATGTGTCGTCAGGTGGGCATGTATCTCTGCCGGGAGCTGACCGATCTCTCTCTCCCCAAGATCGGAGAGGTGTTTGGGGGACGCGATCACACCACCGTCATCCACTCCTTAGACAAGGTCAAGCGGGTGATCCGATCCGATCGAGCGGTGTTCGATCGTGTCCACAGCCTCCTCCAGCAGCTGCGGAAAAGAGGGGGATAAGTTGACCCCATGTGAAATGCGTCGCCGGCACCGGGGGAGAAGTTGGAAGACAATCCCCAGGCGCTGTTGGCACCAAAAGCCCCTTGCCAGAAGGCGAAACGGCTTTTTCCCCGGTTTCCCCAACCCCTACTACCTCTTCTAAGTTTCTTATAAGAATTCTTTAGTAGAACCAGGAAGGAAGAAACCGTTGTGAAAATCAGGGGTGAGCGCGACGACCTCGCCGACATCTTCAGCCGCGCGAATCGGGCGGTCGCGGCGCGATCGGCGCTTCCGGTCCTGCAAGGGCTCTTGTGCGAGGCGAGCGGGGGGGTCCTGACCGTCACCGGAACCGACCTCGAGGTCACGGTGACCACGTCGGGTCCGGTGGAGGTGATGGAGGAAGGACGGGCGGTGGTCCCGGGGCGACTCCTGGCCGAGTCAGTGCGGAAGATGCCGCCCGGGGTGGTGACCATGTCGGTCGGCGGTGGCGATGCCGAGATTCAAGGCAAAGGACCTCGCTTCACCCTTCGCACGCTCACCCTCGATGATTATCCGAATCTGGACATGAGCCCAGTCGATGGCGTCGAGGTCGACGGTGAGGAATTAGTTAACGGCCTTAACCAAGTAGTGGTGGCCTCGTCGTCGGATAGCGCCCGGCCCATCCTGACCGGGGTCTTGTTCGAGCCCTCTGACGAAGGGCTACGACTGGTGGCAACGGACTCCTACCGACTTTCGGTGCGAGACCTACCGGGGATGGGATCCATCGGATCGGGTCTGGTGCCAGCGCGGGGCTTGCGAGAACTGGCACGCACCATTGGGGCTCCGAAAGTGCAAGCAGGTATGGCTAGTCGGGAGGCTGTCTTCTCCTCTGACCGCGGATCATTGCGGCTGCGGCTCATCGAGGGGTCCTTTCCGAAGTATCGCTCCCTTCTCCCGGAGAGCTATCCCGCCCAGGTGTTGATGGAGAAAGAGGCGCTTCTCGAGGCCCTCGGACGGGTCACGCTCGTCGCCGAGGATCACATTCCGGTTCGTCTCAAGATCGGCAATGGTGGGGTCGAGGTGAATGTCACCCGCCAGGACGTGGGCGGCGAGGTGGAGCATCTCGACGCTGAATTCGTGGGACCGGAAGAGATCCTGATCGCCTTCAATCCCCGGTACCTGTCGGATGGGGTGTCGGTGATCGCGGGGGACAAGGTTCGTATTCGCATGATCGACTCCCTGAAGGCCAGCGTCCTCGACGACGGCGGCGAAGGTGGCTTCCTCTACCTGCTGATGCCAGTCCGGATCTAGCCTTCAAAGCTCCAAGGGGGGATCGCGGAGATGGCGTCTACCGCCGCGACGAGATCACTCGAATGGTGTCGACTCTCCCTGGCCCCAGCTCCTCGTCGAGGCGTCGTAAGAGCTCGCCGCTGGCATAGCGCAGGATCGAGACCAGCTGCGAGGAAGCCGACTCGACCACTAATTCGCCCCGCCGCAGCAGAAGGGGTGAGGACTGACCGGCCCAAGGGGGTCCGGCGAGATCGTCCCAGGACTGCTGGAGGCGGGGGAGGAGATCGGGCGGCGGAAGCCCAAGGTTTCCGAGTATCCGGGAGAGGACGGAGTCCAAGGCCTCAGGCTTACCGCTCATCGGATGTCTTCCTCCGAGACCTGCCACGCCCGACCTGGTACCGGAACCTCATCGAGGCGTGTGGTGGAGACGAAGGTCTGGGCTTCAGGAAGGGCATCGGTGAGTGCTTTCGCACGCTCGGGGTCGAGCTCGGAGTAAACATCATCAAGAAGCAGCAGCGGCATGCGGTCGGTTTGCAGGGAAACGGCGCGGTGAGTAGCAAGGCGCAGCGCCAGGGCCAGGGTTCGTTGCTCCCCCTGGCTGGCCTGATGGCGGCTGCCTTGCCCACCAAGGGAGATGGCCGGGTCGTCGCGGTGGGGACCGCTTCCGGTTGTCCTTAGCTCGAAGTCGAGGCGTCGGCGCTCGCGCAGGGCCCCCGTCAAGCTTGTCGCCCACTCGCTGGCCGGAGTGGTGGGGTCGAGGGTTCCCCCCCAATCTGACTGATAGGCGAATCGCACGCTGGTCTCTTCGCCGGCGATCCTTCCGTATGACTCGACCAGGGTCTCTTCCAGCGCCGCTGCCGCCCGCGCCCGCCGACCCATGACCTTGGCGGCAGCTTGCGCCAGGCGGGTGTCCCATACCTCGAGCGTGGCTGTATCGCGGTCGCCCTGCTTGAGGAAGGCGTTGCGCTGCCGAAGGGTGCGATCGAACTCGGCTTGATCGAGGGCCGCTCCGGGCCAGATCTGGGTGGCGACATCGTCTAGGAGCTCGCGCCGGCCGGCCGGGGAGCCCTTGACGAGGTCGAGGTCGTCGGGAAGGAAGGCAACCGTCCGTAATGCCGATCGCAGATCGGAGGTGCGCCCAATCGACTTCTGACCGATCCGCGTTCTCCTTCCACCCTTGCGTGTGATCTCCACTTCAACCAGCGCCTCGGCATCAGACTCTTCACCACGGAGTACCGCGGCCTCAGCATTGTGGGCAATCAGTGTTTCCTCAGGAGCGCCGCGAAAGGAGCGCAGATTCGCCAAGAACCCAATCGCTTCGAGGACGTTCGTCTTTCCCGCTCCGTTGCGGCCGACGAGAATGTTGACCCCGGGATCGGGACGCCACTCGAGCGCGGGGTAGGAGCGAAAGCTGTGCAGTTGGAGCCAGGAGAGACGCACCAGGGGACGGTACTCCAGCGCGCTGACACGACTTGTTTCTCCCCCCGCAGGCGGGAGAGCCGGCGAAGCCGGGAGGGGGGAAGCGACGCCGCGAAACGAGCTTTTCGAGCCTCCAAGAGGCTGTCCGGGGGCGGGTCGAACGGCTATAATTACAAGCGTGCAATCGGGCCAATTTTCCGGCCTTCGCCGCCGCCCCGATTGCCCCCGACCAGACGTTGTCGCCAGGAGCTGATTTGGCCGCTACCAACGGAAATTCCTCGTATGACGCTCGGGACATCACCGTCCTCGAGGGTCTCGAAGCGGTACGCAAACGGCCGGGCATGTACATCGGCACGACCGGTCCCCGGGGCCTCCACCACCTGGTCTGGGAGGTGGTCGACAACGCCGTCGACGAAGCCATGGCCGGCTTTGCGACCCGAATCGAGGTGACGCTTTTGGCCGACGGCGGCGTGCGGGTGATCGACAACGGCCGCGGCATCCCCGTCGACATCCATCCCAAGACCCGGCAATCGGCCCTCACGGTGGTTCTGGGGACCCTCCACGCCGGGGGAAAATTCGAGCAGGGGGCCTACACCGTTTCGGGCGGATTACATGGTGTCGGCGTCTCGGTAGTTAACGCCCTTTCTCAAAAGCTCGATGCCGAGGTCCGCCGCGACGGATTTGTCTGGGGCCAGAGCTTTGCCCGTGGCAAGCCGCTGTCCAAGGTCGAAAAGCTAAAGCCCTGGAAGAAGAACAGCGGAACCACGATCAATTTCTGGCCCGACACACAGATCTTTACCGATACCACCGATTTCGACTACGACACCATCTCCACCCGGCTCCGGGAATTGGCCTATCTCAACCGCGGCCTCGAGATCGTGCTGACCGATGAGCGGGCTTTAGACGGACAGCCCGATCCCCGCTCGGAAACCTACCTCTTCAAAGGAGGCCTACTCGATTTCGTCAAGCATCTCAACTCCACCAGGGAACCGGTCCATCCTCACGTCATCGAGATCATCGACCGTTCTACCGACGCGGAGCTCGAGCTGGCGATGCAGTGGACCGGGACCTACACCGAATCGATTCACTCCTTCGCCAACAACATCAACACCCACGAAGGTGGCACCCATGAGGAGGGCTTTCGCAAGGCCCTCACCAATGCCATCAACGCCTTCGCCCGCACCAAGGGCCTGTTGAAGGAGAAGGAAGAGAACCTCACCGGCGAGGACATCCGCGAGGGCCTCACCGCCATCATCTCGGTTCGGGTGAGGGTTCCCCAGTTCGAGGGCCAGACCAAGACCAAGCTCGGCAACACCGAGATCCGCTCCTACGTCGAGAAGATCTTGAACCGTCATCTCCCCGAATGGCTCGAGCGCTACTCGTCCGAGGCTCGCCGGATCGTCGACAAGTGCATCACCGCCGCCAAGGCGCGGGAGGCGGCGCGCAAAGCCCGCGACGTCACCCGCCGCAAGTCGGGGCTCGAATCGGGAGGACTCCCCGACAAGCTGGCCGATTGCTCCACCCGCAACCCCGAGGAGGCGGAGCTATTCATCGTCGAAGGAAAGTCGGCCGCCGGCCCGGCCAAGCAGGGCCGCAATTCACATACCCAGGCCGTCCTGCCGATCCGCGGAAAGATCCTCAACGTCGAGAAGGCCCGACTGGCCAAGGCCCTCCAGAACACCGAAATCATCGACCTCATCACCGCCGTGGGGACCGGGATCGGAGACGAGTTCGACCTCCAAAAGGCCAGGTACCACAAGGTGATCATCCTCGCCGACGCCGATGTCGACGGGTCACACATCCGAACCCTCCTCCTTACCTTTCTCTTCCGCCATATGCGCGGGCTGATCGAGGCTGGCTATGTCTATCTGGCGCAGCCGCCCCTGTATCGGGTCAAGGTTGGCTCCAAGGTCCATTACCTGAAGGACGATGCCGAATTGGCCGAGTTCCGTAAGGAGCACCCGAAGGTGAAGGCGGCTCGCTTCAAGGGGTTGGGAGAGATGGACGCCGAGGAGCTTCGGGTCACGACCATGGATCCCGAGACCCGCACCCTGTTGCGGGTGGACGTCGACGATGCTCTGGCCGCCGACGAGCTCTTCTCGGTGCTGATGGGCGACGATGTCGCCCAGCGGAAGTTGTTCATCCAACAGAACGCCAAGGACGTTCGCTTCCTCGACATTTGAGCCATGACTGACCGCATCCCCAGCAACGGAAACGGCCACGGCATCGGGGCGATCGACATCAATGCCGAGCTGGAGCAGTCCTTCGTCGACTACGCCATGTCGGTCATCGTCTCGCGCGCTCTCCCGGATGTGCGCGACGGCTTGAAGCCGGTGCAGAGGCGGATCATCTACTCGATGTTCGAGAACAACATCGGGCCCACCACGCCGCACCGCAAGTGCGCCAAGGTGGTCGGCGAGGTGATGGGGAACTACCACCCCCACGGCAATCAGGCCATCTATGACGCCCTCGTGAGAATGGGTCAAGACTTCTCGATGCGTCACCAGCTCATCGATCCCCAGGGAAACTTCGGAACCATCGACGATCCTCCCGGGGCCGATCGCTACACCGAGTGCCGGCTTACCCATCTTTCCATGCGACTGCTGGAGGGGATCGGCGAGTCCACGGTCGACTTCGTCGAGAACTATGCGGGGGAGTCCGAAGAGCCAACGGTTCTCCCCGCCCGCTTCCCGAACCTCATGGTCAATGGCAGCCAGGGCATCGCGGTGGGGATGGCCACAAACATTCCTCCCCACAACCTGGGGGAGATGATCGACGCTTGTCTCCACTTGATCGACAATCCCGACGCCGACTCCGAAGAACTCATGCGGTTCGTCAAGGGGCCAGACTTCCCCACCGGCGGATACCTGGTTGGAAGCACCGGGATCAGGGAGTATCTGGCCTCGGGTCGGGGCTCAATCCGGATGCGGGCGGTGGCCGAGCCCCAGGAGGTGAGGAAGGGGAGGACCGCTCTCATCGTCACTCAAATGCCATATCAGGTGTCGATCGAGCGAGTGATGGAGAAGATCCGAATCCTGGTCGACGAGAAGAGGCTCGCGGGCGTCGCCGACGTGCGCAACGAGTCGGACAACCGGCGGGGCATCCGTCTCGTTATCGAATTGAAGAAGGATGCGGTTCCCCAGGTCGTCCTCAACCAGCTCTACAAGAACACTCCGCTCCAGGAGAGCTTTGGCGCCAACATGGTCGCCCTGGTCGACGGCATCCCCCGCACCCTCAACCTGGCGGGAATGGTCGGCTACTACCTCGACCATCAGATGGAGGTCATCGAGCGTCGTACCCAGCATCGCCTGGAAGAGGCGCAAGCGAGGGCCCACATCCTCGAAGGCCTCATCATCGCCGTCGACAACATCGACGAGGTGGTGGCGATGATCAGGGCCTCGAAGGACACCGCCGACGCCCGCTCCCGTCTCCAGGAGCGTTTCGAGCTTTCTGAGATCCAGGCCAATGCCATCCTCGACATGCCGCTGCGTCGCCTCACGGCCCTCGAGGTCGGCAAGCTCCGCGAGGAACACGCCGCCCTGGTCGAATTGATCGCCGACCTCAAGGCAATCCTCGCCGACCCGGCCCGGCGGCGGGAGATCATCAAGAGCGACCTCAGAGAGATCAAAGAGAAGTTCGCCAATCCCCGGCGAAGCGTCATCATCCCCGACGAGGGCGACATGTCCCTCGAAGACCTGATCGCCGACGACGAGCTCATCGTCACCGTTTCCGCCTCCGGTTATCTGAAGTCTGTTCCCGCCAGCACTTATCGCACTCAGGGCCGTGGGGGCCGAGGGGTGAAAGCGGCGGAAGTCTCAGGCGAGGACGTGGTGTCCCATCTGGTCCACACCACCGCCCACGCCTATCTGCTGATGTTCACCACCAAGGGTCTGGTCCATCGCATCAAGGCTCACGAGATTCCGCGCAAAGATCGCACTTCGAAAGGGGTGCTCGCCCAGGCCGTGCTGCCGCTCGAGCCCCAGGAGCGGATCGAGGCAATCATCGATACGCGCAACTATGAGACCGCCCGCTTCCTTGTCATGGTCACGAAGCTCGGAACGGCGAAGAAGACCCTCTTCCGCGAGTACGAGAGTCGCAACCAAACGCTGGTGGCGATCAAGCTCACCGAGGGCGACGAGGTGGTCTCGGTCCGCACCACCACCGGCGAAAACGATGTGCTCATCTTCACTCGCAACGGTCAGGGAATCCGTTTCCCCGAGAAGGACCTGCGGCCGATGGGCCGGGCCACGCAGGGAGTGCGGGGGATCAAGCTTCGCCCGGGCGACGAGGTGGTGGCGGCGACATCGTCGGCCGACGGCGAGGATGTCCTGCTGTTGACCTCGAATGGCTATGGCAAGCGCACCTCCATCGAGCAGTTCCGCGGCCAGGGCCGGGGTGGAATTGGGGTCAAGGCGATCAAGCTGACCAAGGCTCGAGGTCATCTGGTGGGGGCGCTGGGCGTGACCAAGGGGACCGGCGTGTTCCTGATCTCCTCCAACGGCAAGGCCATTCGTCAGAAGGTCGACGCCATCAGCCGCCAGCAGCGAGATTCGACGGGGGTGAAGGCGATGCGCCTCGATGCCGACACCGAACTGGCGGCGTTCACCGTGGTGCCACCAGAAGAGGACGAATAGACGGGGTACCCCCGGTAGACTCCTGGTCCTTACATGACCACGGTCCGGCGTGTTCGCCGCATCATCCGCAAGATCGACCCGTGGACGGTCCTCAAAGTCTCGGCTCTTCTCAACGTCGTGCTGGGGCTGGGGCTTGTCTTGGGCTTGGTCATGTTCTGGTCGGTGCTCACCGCCGCCGGCATCCCGGACAAGATCACCGAGATCCTGGTCAAGATCACCCTCCTCGACGAAGGCGAGAACCCCTTTGCTAACACCGAGCGCTTTCTGCGAGCCGCCGTCTTTGGGTCAGTGGTCTGGGCGGTGCTTGCGACCGGATTCATGACCCTGGCGGCGGTGATGTACAACCTGGTGACCGACGTCGTCGGCGGCGTCGAGGTGGTGGTTCTGGAGGAGTCACTGGCCCCCTTGAGCGTCGCCACCGCCCCGGCCCGCCGCTTCACCGCTGCCACCCCTGGCAACGGCAAACCGGAACCCGCCTTAGCCGACGAGCCCACCGAAGAGACCACCCCCGCCGTCCGCTGAGAGGAGTCCTCGCCGCGGGTTTCTCCCCCCGTAGGGGGGAGTACCGCCGCAGGCGGGGAGGGGGGACAAAACGCTTGTCTAGGGCTTAATCGCGGCGACCAGCCCCATCGCCTCGGCCCGGGCGAGATAGGTTTGGGGCGAGTCCCACACCCGGACGATTCCCGCCGGCGGCACCAGCGCGATTCCGGCGGCGAGGGCGATCGTGGTCAAGAAGAGGTGGTCATCGACCACCGCCTGGCGGGTGCCGTTTCCCTCCACCAGAACTGATGCCCAGCCCGGGGGAGCGGTGGCCTCAACCACCTTCACCGGCAGCTCGAGCAATTCCACTCCGGAGAGACCTCCCACTGGTGGCGGGAAGCCAACCTTTATGGGTCCGGACCCATTCGGCCCGGGACGAGCCACCGATACCCGAGTCACGGCCGTGCCTTGCGACTCAAGCCGGGCAGCCATCGCCAGGCCGAGGCCGAGAAGTGAGGCACCCACGACGGCGGGCACCGGGCTCACATCTATCTCGGCCGCCGATAACGCCGCGGCCCCGATTTCAGCGGCGACGGCGAAAGCTTGAGGCCCTGGGCTCACCACCAGATCGAATCCCTCCGGCGTCTCCACCTTTTCGATTACTGATGAGGAAGGCGCACCCAAAAATGACACGCGTTCGACGGATGGCTCCGAGCGCAGGACGTGGGCGATTCGAAGGTCGCGGTCGTGGTCGGCGAGGACCAGAACCTTCAACTGAGGGAAACCGGTTCCCAGGCCTCGGTTGCCGTGTTCTCTTTGATCCTCTTTTGAAGCAGCGTGGCGAAGACGGCGGTCAGAGCGCCCACGGCGATGATGATCGGCAAAGGCTTCACCCTGAGAGTCTATGGCGCAACCGCGCAAAAGTAAGGAGATGCGCCAGCACGCCCATTCTCCGCCACTTCGCTAGAACTGCCCGGTGCGGATTGCCACCTGGAATGTGAATTCACTAGCTGCCCGGGTGCCGGCTATCGAGCAATGGCTCGAGCGGGCCGCACCGGATGTCCTGCTCATGCAGGAGACGAAACTGGCCGACGAGCAGGTCCCCGAGCTTCCTTTCCGGATGGCCGGCTATGAGGTGGCCCACCACGGCGAGGGGCGTTGGAACGGTGTGGCCATCGCCAGCCGTCTTGGGATCTCCGAAATCATCACCAACTTTGGTGATGGCCGTGTTCGAGACAGTCGTCAGGCATCGGGTAGGGGCGCAGCGGAAGAGGACTTCAATCCCTTCGACGAGGCGCGGATGATGAGCGCTACCTCCGGAGGCATCCGCTTCGTGAGTCTTTATGCCCCCAACGGCCGGGTGCTCGACTCACCCTTCTACGAGGGCAAGCTGGCGTGGTACGAGCGGCTCCACCGCTGGCTGGTGGAGGCGTGCTCGCCCGATGAGCCGCTGGTGGTTGGTGGCGACTTCAATGCCACCCCTGCCGACGATGACGTCTGGGATCCGAGCGCCGCCCATGGCGGGACTCATGTCTCCCCACGAGAAAGGCAAGCCCTCCAGACCCTACGAGATTGGGGCTTGGCAGACCTCTTCCGCCGGCACAGTCCTCAGCTCGGACGCTTCACCTGGTGGGACTACCGGGCGGGGATGTTCCACAAGAACAAGGGGATGCGGATCGACCTCCTCTACGCCACCAATCCGGTGGCCGAGCGCAGCATCTGGTCCGAGATCGATCGGGAGGCAAGGAAGGGACCTCCGACCCCCAGCGATCACGCTCCGGTGGTAGTCGATCTCGACGAGCCGGGAACTCCCATCGACGCCGATTGGGACGGAGCGCTGGCGCGGATCGCCAAGCGCACCAAGAAATAGCGCTAAGCGCGATCGGTGATCTGTTGCACGGCCCAGCGATTGCCGTCGGGATCGCTGAAGTAGACGAAGCCGACGTTGTTGAGGTCGTCGCCTTCTTCCATCGGTCGTAGGCCGTCCTGACCGTAAACCTGGACCTCGGTGGCTTGCACTCCTCGCGACACCAACTCGGCGCGGGCGCGCATGAGATCGGAGACGACCAGCTGTAGACCTTCCAGGGAACCCGGAGTCATGCTGCCGAGTCCCGTGCCGATCACGATTGAGCATCCCGATCCGGGCGGCGTGAGTTGCACCACGCGGAGATCGTCACTGATGCGAGAGTCGTGGTCGACGTGGAAGCCCAAGCCCTTCTCGTAGAACACCTTCGATCGATCGACGTCGGACACCGGCACCACCACTACCTCCAGGGTCCAGTTCACTCAGCCTCCTCTCGTCAAGAGTGCCTGCAACTGGCTCCGGCTGACGTTGCCCCCGCTCATCACCACCGCCACCCGCTTTCCCGCCATGTCCTGTTTGAGCTTGAGGGCAGCGGCGGTCGAGGCCGCACCCGAAGCCTCGACCATGTTGCGAGTGGCGTCGATCAGCCGAAGCTGGGCATCCAAGATCTCGTCGTCGCTTACGAGGATGAAGTCGTCGAGCAGCTCCCAAAGGATGGTCTGCGGCAGCTCGAACGGAGCCCTGGTCGCCAGCCCCTCGGCGATGGTCTCGCATTTGTCTTCCACCAAAGCCCGCTCTTTCCAGGAGCGATAGGCGGCCGGGGCCTGGGCTGATTGGACCCCGATGACGCGGATCGATGGATCGACCGCGTGAGCGACGATCGACGCCCCGGCGGCTCCACTCCCTCCGCCGATGGGAACGATCACCACCTCGAGCGCGGGCTCCTGCTCGAGGATTTCGAGAGTGGAGGTGGCGACCCCGGCAATCAGGTGAGGTTCGTTTCCGGAGTCGATGTAGCGAAAACCCAATGAGCTCGCCAGCTCCTGGCAGTGGGCCTTGGCGTCATCGAAATCACGCCCGTGTTCGACGAGTTCGGCCCCCAGGCCCCGCATCGAAGCCATCTTGGCGGGGTTGGCTCGCTCGGGAACGCAGATGACCGCCTTCACCCCAAAAAGGCGGGCGGCATAGGCGATCGATTGACCGTGGTTGCCGGTCGAAGCGGTAGTCACGCCCCGACGCCGTTCCTCGTCGGTCAACTGGGAAATGAGATTGATGCCGCCGCGAACCTTGAAGGCTCCGATCGGCTGATGGTTCTCATGTTTGACGAAGACCTCGGTGCCCACCATGTCGGTGAGCACCGGATAGGAAAAGAGTGGAGTCGGATTGAGATAGGGAGCGATTCGCCGACGGGCCGCGAGCACGTCGGCGAAGGTGGGGATGTCCCAGCCCATCAGCCGCCGGTGGTGCGAAGCTTGTCTTTGGCCTTCTTTTCCTTCTTCTCTTGACGTTTCTGCTTGGGGTCCTTGGCCGGGGCTTTCTTGTTGCTCCGGCCACCTTTGTCTTTGTTCGCCATGGATACCTCCGTTGTCGGACCCCATTCTGCTCAGTTGGCGAAGCGACGGCGACCCAATAGCCAGACGCCGCCGACGACAACGAGCGCCCCGGCGCCCAGACCGACCACCTGCCAATCGAAGTTGGCTGGCGGTGAGGTGGCGGCTGAGGGTGGTGTCCCGGGGCCGAGCGCCTTGATAGCGGTATCGGCATCGGTGGTGGAGCAGAGATTCGAGGTGAAGAAGCCCTGGTCGTCATTAGCGAAGATCGCCATTCGGGTGCCGACATTGGCATCGATCCCACAGGCGGCGCTGTTGTTGGCCGTAACCACTTCCACCTGGGCTGGGACCTCGCCTGCCAAGACGGTATCGACGTCGAAGGTCAGCGTGTGGTCGCTCGGGCCCGGGGCCACTCCCGACATCGTGCCCACGAAGGCGATCGGTCCAAATTCGAGCATTTGCTCGGGTGAGGCGACCATGCAGCTGCACCCATGAGCCGGGCTGGCCAGGAAGAGCATCGAGGCGGCTAGGAATACCAACGGCAAGAGTTTTCGCATGATCTTCTGACGCCGTTTCGCCGCGAGCGGTTCCACACCATTCCCGTGCGGGGCCTGTTGGAGGGATCTGATGCAAAGTGATACAACGCGCAACAGTCGAAAGAGAAAGATGTCGGGCGAACGCCGGGAAGCCCTAGCCCGGATGACCAAACGCAAGAGCTGGGTAGTGGTCTTGCTCGCTGCCGGTTTGCTAATCGCCATACCCTTGCCGGCCCTCGCTCATGGCCTGGGAGGACGAAGCGATCTTCCAGTTCCCCTCGGCTATGCCGTCGCCGGTGCCCTGACGGTCCTCGTCCTTACCTTCGTCGCCCTGGTTCGCCTCTGGCCAGAACCGCGGATGCAGGAGCCGCCTGTTCTGCGACCGATCCGCTTTCCCGGCTGGCGCCTGGTGGCGGTGGCTCTGCGCGGGCTCGGCATCTCCGTTCTGGTGGTGCTGGTGGCGACCGGATTGTTCGGGGCCGACAACAGCGTCCGCAATCCCGCTCCGGTGCTGATGTGGGTCGGGTTCTGGTTGTTGGTTCCCTTTGCGTCGGCGGCGGTGGGGGATCTGTACCGGTTGACGAACCCCTGGGATCTGCTCGTCAAAGGGGGATCGGCGCCCCAGCGGGTGTGGCCGCCATCGCTCGGGGTCTGGCCGGCCCTCGTTCTGTTTGTCGCCTTCGTTTGGATCGAGTTGATCTATCCCCGCGCGGCCGATCCGGTGGCAGTGGCCGCGGTCGTTCTCGTCTTCGGTCTGTTGATGGTGCTGTCGGCCGATCGCTGGGAAGGCGGCCTCGATGGATTCGACCCATTCCGAACTTACAACGGTCTCGTTTCCAGCTTGGCACCGATCCAACTCAGCGAGGAGACTCCTCAATGGCGGGGTTGGCTACGGGCGCTGCCCTTGTTGCCGGCGCGCCCGGGCCTGACTGCCTTTGTCATCACAACGATCGCCACCGTCACCTACGACGGTTTGTCGGCGACCGGCTGGTACGACCGCACCTTCGGTTCCTTCGGCGGCTCCATGACGGGAAGCTCCCTTCTCCTCATGGCCACCGGGAGTCTGTTGGCCGTGGCCTATACCGGCGCCTGCTGGGCTGCGGCGCGACAGGCCAGGGGGCGATGGACGACATCGATTGTTGCCCAGCGATTCGCTCACACCTTGGTTCCGATCGCCTTCGCCTACGCCTTCGCTCACTATTTCACCCTGGTGGTCTTCGAAGGCCAGCTATTGCTGAGCACGCTCAGCGATCCGTTCGGACGCGGATGGAACCTGCTGGGGACCACCGGACGGTCAGTCGATTTCACCTTGCTCTCGCCATACGCGATCTGGTGGGTACAGGTGGCAGTGATCGTGGTGGGTCACGTGGCCGGCGTGGTCCTGGCGCATGACCGCGCTCTATTGGACTTTCCCACTGACACCTCGGTTCGCAGTCAATACGTGATGCTGGCGCTGATGGTGCTGCTCACGACCCTGGGTTTGGTCATCCTGTCCGCCAGCTGACTAGTCCAAAAGGGGCGGTGAATTGGTCCCATCATCAAAGGGAACGACGAACCATTACTAGCGCGCTGGGCGTATGGTTCTCACACGGATTGGAGAGGAGGGATTTTGGTGAGAAAGCCACTCTTGTTGGCTGTTCTGATGGGTCTATTAGTGGTGGCCTTCGTGGTCCCCGGTGCCTCGGCGGGTAAGGACGCCGATTTTGCGTCCCCGCTTTCACATGCTCAGGAGGTGGGGCCGGTCAACGCTCCCGGCGCGGGCGGCTATGCGGAGTACTGGGTCGACGGCTCCACGCTCAACTATCGCATTGACGTCAGGAAGCTGACGGGGCCGGCGATCATGGCTCACATCCATGGACCGGGGGACCGTCACGAGAATGCCGGAATCAGCATCTGGCTATGTGGGACCACAGGATTCCCAGGGCCAGCAGGAACTCCCACCTGCAGTTCCTCGACTGACGGGCTTCTGATCGAAGGCTCGGTAGCCGTGACCATGGACCAGCTAGCCATGCTCGAAGACAAGATGGGGTACACCAATGTCCACACCGCCCTCCACCCCGGGGGCGAGGTGCGAGGACAAGTGCTCCGCGTCGGCAAGCCCTAAGGACGAACGCTCCAAGAGGAGATAGCAAGAAGCCCCCGTCCCATAAGCGGGGGCTTCTTCCATAGACGGGCTAAGCAGACCGCTTGGCGCGGGTCTGGTCGACGCTGGCCTTGAGAGCGTCCAAGAGGTTGGTGACGGTTGCCGGTTCGGCTTCGGCCGGAGCAAGCTCGATCTCGTTGCCCTCGATCTTGGCGTCGATTGCGTCTTCCAATCGCTGCCGGTAACTGTCCTCGAACTCCGAGGGGTCGAATTCACCGGCCAGGTGGTCGATCAGTAGGCGCGCCATCTTCAGCTCTTCTGCGGAGATGCGGCTGTTGTCCTTGAGTTGTTCGAAGTCGGGGACCCTGATCTCGTCGGGCCAGTTCATAGTTTCCAGCACCAGCAGGTCCTCTTTGACCCGAAGCGTGCAGAGACGCTCCTTCTCCCTGATCGTGACCTTGGCCACGGCCACCCGCCCCGACTCCGCCAGTGCTCGCAGGAAAAGCTTGTAAGCCTTGGCCCCCACCTTGCTCGGGGCGACGAAGTAAGACTTCTCGAAGTAAATCGGATCGATCTCGTCGGCGTCGACAATTTTGACTACGTCGATTGTCCGGGCGCTCTCAGGTGCAATCTGCTCGAGCTCTTCGGGGGTGAAAACGACGTACTTCCCCTTTTCGTACTCGTAGCCCTTGACGATGTCGTCCCAATCGACCTCTCGGCCGGTCTTGCTCGACACCCGCTTGTACTGAATTCGGGACTTGTCTTTTCCAGAGAGCAGGTGGAA
>DATFFB010000213.1:0-8051 GCA_035250485.1 Acidimicrobiia bacterium | reverse complement strand
ACGCTGGCGACCATCGTTGCCAGCCAGGCCCTGATCTCGGGCGTCTTCTCGTTGGCCACCCAGGCCATGCAGCTCGGGTTCGTTCCCCGCCTCCTCGTCAAACACACCTCGGCGGATGTGCACGGTCAGGTTTATCTACCGGCCGTGAATTGGTCTCTCCTCGTCGTCTGTATCGGTCTGGTCCTCGGCTTTCGGAGCTCGACCAACCTGGCGGCGGCGTATGGGGTTGCCGTTACCGCCACGATGCTCATTACGAGCATCCTGATCTCGGTGTACGCCCGCGAGCGATGGGGATGGGGATGGGGGCGGGTGATGTCGATCATCGGTCTCTTCGCCCTCATCGACCTGGCGTTCCTCTCCTCCAACCTCCTCAAGATTCCAGAAGGAGGCTGGTTCGCTCTCCTCGCCGCCGGCACCTTGTTCTTCTTGATGACCACCTGGGTCAAGGGCCGCCGTCTGGTGGCCATCAAATCCGGTCTCGGTCGCCAGCCCCTCGACAAGTTCATCGCCTCCCTTGCGAAGTCGCCGATCAGCAGGACCGAAGGAACCGCGGTGTATTTCTTCCCAGTCCCGGGGGTGGTGCCCCCTGCCTTCATCGCCAACCTGCGCCACAACGACGCCGTCCACGAGTCGGTCGTTTTTCTGTCGGTCGTGGTCTCGAAAAAACCGCGGGTACCGGCGGCCCGTCGGGACTCGGTCCGCCATCTCGGATCCCGCTTCTTTCAGGTGATCCTCGAGTACGGATTCATGGAGGAGCCCGAAATCCCCTCCGCCCTGAACCATCTCATCGCGGAGGTGGCCTTCGATCCGCTGCACACCACCTATTTCCTCGGCAAGGAAAGGGTGGTATCAAAGGAGGGGGTAGGGCTCTGGGGTCTGAGGGAGCGGCTCTTCTACTTCCTCCACCGCAACGCGCGCAGCGCGGCCGAGTATTTCCGGCTTCCCTTCGACCGAGTGGTCGACATCGGGGTGGTCGTCGAAATCTGATGTTCTCTTCTTGCGTATTTTTGGACACGTATACGTGTCCAAAAATACGCAAGAATGATCAGCGTTTGAGGAGTTCGACCTCGGTCACACGGCGCCCGTCCATCCGCCGCACCCTCATCACCCACCCCGATTCCTCCACCCGGTCCCCGCGCCGAGGGATCCGGCCCAATCGGTCCATCAGAAAGCCACCCAGGGTCTCGTACTGACCGGCCGGGATGGCGATCCCCGATAGCGATCGCAGTTCGTCGGGCCTGATCGCCCCGGGGACGTAGAACCAATCGCTTTCCCCAATCCGCCGGCTCTCGAGGTCGCCTTCGTCGTATTCGTCGCGGATATCGCCCACCAGCTCCTCGGCGATGTCTTCGAGAGTCAACAAGCCCGCCGTCCCCCCATGCTCATCCACGATCAGGGCCAAGTGCCTGCCGCTGCGCTGCATCTCGCCCAAGAGCGGACGGATCGAGGCCGATTCCGGCACGGCTAGAACCGGTCGAATCAAACCCGGGTCGATGGGGAGATCGTGCTGATCGTCGGGGATCGCCAGCAAGTCCTTGGCATGCACAAAGCCGATGAGATCGTCGACATTGCTCCCGTAGATCGGGATGCGCGAGAAACCCTCGTCAATGATCACCTGCTCCAGTTCGGCGGGGGTCGCTTCGCGGGAGCGGCCGACGATGTCGGGCCGGGGAACCATCACTTCGGAAGCATCTCGCTCCGAGAAGCGGATCGCTCCCGACAAGAGCTTGCTGGCGAACTCCTCGATCACCCCTTCCTGGCGACCAGCGGCGATCACCGAGGCCAGGTCCTCAGCGGTATGGGCAGTTTCGAGCTTGTCGCGGGGCTCAACCCCGAAGATGCGGAGGAAGCCGTTCGCCACCCAGTTGAGGGCCGCGATCAAGGGACGGAACAGGGTCATGAACCAATGGAAAGGGACTCCCAGCCACACCGCCAGCCGCTCGGGCGTGGCGATGGCGATGTTTTTCGGTGCCATCTCTCCAACCACCATGTGCAAGAAGACCACGATCAGCAAGGCGATGATGAAGGCAATGGTGTGGGTGACACCGGAGGGGATCGAGAACCAGCCGAGCGCGGTTTCGAAGATTCCCGCCACGGCCGGCTCGGCGACGAAACCGAGGAGGAGGGTGGCGAGGGTAATTCCCACTTGAGCTCCCGCCAGGGCGTCGGAGAGATTGCTCATGGTGGCCGCCGCCGCCCGCGCCCCTCGTCCCGGCAGGTCTTCGATCACCTCACGCCGGGCGGCGGTAAAGGCGAACTCGGCGGCGACGAAGAAGCCGTTGGCGAGAAGAAGGACGATCATCCAGCCGAGGGCGCCAACATTCATGGGCGATCCCCGCTCCGGGTCACTGCCACTCGATCGATCCGGCGACCATCCATAGAGATCACCTCGAACAGAAATTGCCCGTAGGCGATCTTCTCCCCGGCTTCGGGGAAACGACCCAGCTGGGCGACAAGGAATCCGCCCAGAGTCTCGAAATGCCCATCCGGCAGCTCGAGGCCGAGCCCATCCTCCACGTCGTGGCGGTTGGCCAGTCCCCGCAACTCGATTCGTTCGGAAGTCCTGGGATCTGAGGGTTCGAACTCGGGGAAAGGGGCATCGTGTTCGTCAGTGATTTCACCGAGGATCTCCTCGAGCAGATCCTCGATCGTGACGATCCCCGCCAGGCCTCCGTACTCGTCCACCACCAGGGCCATCGCCCGACTTTGGCGTTGCATGTCAACCAGGAGATCGTCGAGATGACGGGAGTCGGGAACAATCAGCGCCGGCTTGGCGATGTGACCGACGGGAGTGATCGACCGGCGCTCCGGTTGGACGCGAAAGGTGTCCTTGACGTGGACGACGCCGATGATTTCATCTCGATCCTCGCCGAAAATCGGGAATCGAGAGTGACCCGACTCGAGGGAGACGCGACGCAAATCTGCCACCGAGTCGAAACGGGAGAGCCCTTCGACGTCGACGCGGGGGACCATGACGTCGGCTGCCACCTTCTCGCTGAACGTGATCGCCCTGGTAAGAAGCGAAAGCTCAGCGTCGTCGAGTTCTCCTTCCTCGCCCGACGAACGAATGATGAGCTCCAGTTCTTCGAGCGATCTCACTCCAGCCAGTTCTTCGCGCGGTTCGATTCCCAACTTGGAGACGGTCCAGTTGGCCGACCGGTTGAGGAGGAGGATCACCGGGCGCAGAAGGCGGTTTACCCAGGACATGGGGATCGCCACCGCCTTGGCGGTCCCGAAGGGTTTGGCGAGGGCAAAGTTCTTCGGCACCAGTTCGCCGATGAGCATCGAGGCGATGTTGGCGACGAAGAGGGCCGCTCCGATGGCAAAGGCCGGGCGGTCGGTGACTCCGGCCCACCCGATTCTGGCCAGCAGAGGCGCGAACAACCCGGCCAGGGCGGGTTCGGCGATGGCCCCCGTCAGAAGTGACGTGATGGTTATCCCGAGCTGAGCTCCGGATAGCTCAAAAGATAGGCGAGAAAGCGAGGCATTGATCTGACTGGCGGCCCGGTCGCCTTCGGCCGCCAACCGCCGGACCCGGCTGCGATCGACCGCAACCAATGCGAATTCTCCGGCGACGAAAAAGGCGGTGAGGAGGACAAGGACCGCAACCAGGCCCAAGCCCAAGCCGGTACTAATTAATCAGCTCCCGTCGAATCTCAACCTCAGCCGCTGATCCACGTCTGGATGTCCTCATCTTGAGACCATTCCAGGAATCGCTCGTCCGAGCAGTTGGCACTGATCGAGCTCATCAAGGTCGAGGCCTCGGCCACCTCGGCTGCGGTGAGGTCTGCCATCGATCCGCCCCGATCGACGAATTCCTGGAAGGCGGCGATGTCGGTCTCGCAATCGCCCGAGGCGTTACCTCCACTTTCCAAGGCTCCCACGAAGTCCTCGATGAAGGTGAAGTAGGCCACCGTGCCCGGCGCTTCCTCTTCGGCGAACTCGCGAATGATCGAGAAGCTCTCGGCGGTGCTGACATCGAGATCGGGGCAGGACTCGGTCCTCTCTTCGAAGCCTGCGGTGGCGGCCTCCAATTCCTCGCTCACCGCTTCGAAGTCGGTCTGTGTCAGTGATTGGAAATCGATTCCCTCGACGACGGGCTCGATCGCCTGCAGGTACTCACGCAACGCATCCATACATTCGGCCGGCATGTCGTCCACGCTCCCCACCGAGCCCGCATCGGCCGTCTCGGTGGGAGCGTCGGTAGTCGCGACCGGCGCCGCGGTGGTCTCGGTCGTCGTCCCGCTCTGACATGCCAGCAGGACCATGACGAGCGCCGCCAGAACCAAATTTCGACCTCGACGCATCAGACTCTTCTCCTCTTTCGTTCTTGCGTAGAAATGGATACGTCTATGCGACGATTTTTACGCAAGAATGAATCTAGGGGTTAGCCAGCCTTGTTGAGCGCGTTGGCGAAGGCCTCGGCCGACCCTTCGACCACGTCGGTGTTGACCGAGTGACCGGCGTAAGTCCGATCGTCGATCTGGACGACGACATTCACCTCGGCCATGGCGTCGGCTCCGGAAGTAACCGGCACCACCCGGTAGTCGAGCAGCTTGGCTTCGGTTCCGAAGGCGAGTCGGAGGGCGGCAAAAGTGGCATGGATCATGCCGTCTCCCTGACCGGAGAAAAGCTGCTCGGTGCCGTCTTTGACGACTCGGACGGTGGCAAGGGGAGTGAGGTCGCTTCCTCCGGCGACGTGGATGCCCACCAGGCGCACCTTCTCCTTCGTTTCGCCGATCTGATCCTCGACGATCGCCCTGATCTCGTCCTCTCCGATTTGGACCTTGCGGTCGGCAAGTTGCTTGAACCTCTCAAAGGCGCGGGCATATGACTCGTCTTCGAGGACGATCCCCATTTTCTCCAAGGCGTCGGTGAAGCCGGCCCGCCCCGAGTGCTTGCCGAGAACGATCTGGGCTGCCTGTTGACCCACCGCGGCCGCGTCCATGATCTCGTAGGTTTCCTTGTCTCGCAGCACGCCGTGCTGGTGGATGCCCGATTCGTGGGCGAAGGCATTGCGCCCGACCACTGCTTTGTTGTACTGCACTGGATATCCCGTGAGCCGGGAGACCAGCCGTGAGGTCTCGTAGAGCTGGGTGGTATCGACTCCCAAGTCGACTCCGAAGGCATCCTGGCGGGTTTTGACCGCCATTACGACTTCCTCGATCGAGGTATTTCCCGCTCGTTCGCCAATCCCATTGATGGCGCCCTCGATCTGACGGGCCCCGGCCGAAATCGACGAGAGCGAATTGGCGACTGCCAGGCCGAGGTCGTTGTGGCAATGGACCGACATGATGACGTCGTCGCGGTCGCCCTTGACCTCCTTGAAGACCCGCTGCAACAGCTCGACGAAGTCGGTCGGAGTCGCGAACCCGACGGTGTCGGGAATATTGATCGTGGTCGCCCCCGCCTCCACCGCTGCCCGACAAACCGAGATCAGGAAGTCCGGATCAGAGCGGGTGGCGTCCTGGGGGGAGAACTCGATGTCGTCGGTGTACTGCCGGGCCCTGCGAACGCCTTCAACCGAAGCTCGAAACACCTCGTCTGGAGTGAGTCGCAGCATCTTCTCCATATGAATCGGCGACGTCGACATGAAGACGTGGATGCGGAAGTTGTCCGCCCCTTTGAGGGCCTCATAAGCCTTGTCGATGTCATCGGGGTGGGCTCGGGCGAGGGAAGCGATCACCGGACCCCGCACCTCGTTGGCGATGCGAGTGACGGCTTCGAAATCCCCAGGGGAAGATGCGGCGAACCCGGCTTCGAGGATGTCCACCCGCAGCTTCGCCAGCTGATGGGCGATCGTGACTTTCTCGTCGGGGGTGAGGGCGATGCCGGGGGCTTGTTCGCCATCGCGCAGCGTGGTGTCGAAGATCACCAGTCGATCGGAGGGGATCACGGTGCCTCCTTCGGCGTTAGGAAGGGCATGAGGCCCCGGAGTTGGCGTCCTACTTTTTCGATGGGGTGGTTGCGGTTGGCCGCCCGTTGCTCGAGGAGGAAGGGCGCCCCTTCCCGTGCCTGGGAAAGCCACTCTTGGGCGAAGGCCCCCGACTGAATCTCGTCGAGCACTTTGCGCATCTCGGCCTTGGTCTCATCGGTGACTATTCGCTGGCCCCGCGTGTAATCGCCATATTCGGCGGTGTCGGATATCGAATATCGCATCCAGGAAAGGCCGCCTTCATAAAGAAGGTCGACGATCAACTTCAATTCGTGCAGGGTCTCGAAGTAGGCCGACTCGGGCTGGTAGCCGGCGTCAACCAGCGTCTCGTAGGCGCTCTTGATGAGGGCCGAGACGCCGCCGCACAGAATGACCTGCTCGCCGAAAAGATCAGTCTCGGTTTCCTCTTTGAACGTGGTCTCCAGCACTCCGGCCCGGGCGCCACCGATTCCCCAGGCATAGGAGAGCCCGAGGGGGTGGGCGTGGCCGGTGGCATCCTGGTGGACGGCGAGGAGACATGGGACCCCGGAGCCTTCGGTGAAGGTGCGGCGGACGAGGTGGCCCGGACCCTTCGGCGCCACCATCAATACGTCGACATCTTCGGGGGCGACGATGGCCCCGTAGTGGATGTTGAAACCGTGGGCAAACATCAGGGCGTCGCCCCCATCCAGCTGGGGGCCGATCTCCTGCTGGTAAAGGTCGGCCATGTGCTGGTCGGGGACCAGCATCATCACCGTGTCGGCCCAGCGGGCGGCCTCGGCCGGGGCCATCACCTTGAGTCCGAGTTCAGTGGCCTTGGCCGCCGAACTCGACCCCGAGCGCAGGCCCACGACCACGTCGGCTCCTGACTCGGAGAGGTTGAGCGAATGGGCATGGCCTTGGCTGCCGTAGCCGATGACGGCGATCCGCCGGGTTTTGATCAGCGCGGGATCGGCGTCGTGCTCGTAATAGATCTTGCCCATTCCTCCTCCTCAGTTGACGGCCCGTAGCCGTGGCGCCGGTTTGCCCTTGGGCTCTCGCGAGAGGGCCACCCGGCCGGACTTGACCAACTCGACCAGACCGTAGGGGCGGACCAACTCGAGGAAGTCGTTCACCTTGCGGGGCTCACCGGCGATCTGAAAAGTGATCGCGCTATGCCCGACGTCGACGGGAATGGCCGAGAAAATGGTGGCGATCTCGAGGATCTCGCCCCGCTTGCCGGCGCCCCCGGTGACCCGTACGAGCATGATCTCGCGTTCGATCGATGTCTCGGGATCGAACTCCGAGATCTTGACAACGTTGATGAGCTTGTGAAGTTGTTTTTTCACCTGTTCGACGTCATCGGCCTCGACCACGACCGTCATCCGCGACATGCCATCTTCATGCGAGGGTCCGACGGCGAGGGAGTGGATGTTGAATCCCCGCCGGGCCAGCAGCGAGGAGACCCGGGCCAGCACTCCGGGCTTGTCCTCTACGACGACGCTCAGCGTGTGATTCATGGTGAGACGCCAGATTGAAGATCGCTCGCTGCGCTCGCTTGCAGACAAAAGACTGAAGATCGCTCGCTGCGCTCGCTTGTGTGTCTTTCGTCTTTTGTCTTTTGTCTCTGGTCTTTCGTCTTTTGTCTTTCGTCTTTTGTCTTCCTCATGGCAAATCGCTCGCCGGGGAGATGACCTTCTCGGTCGGTCCGAGGATGACTTCGTCGTTGGAGCCGCCAGCCGGCACCATCGGAAACACCATCTCCTCCCGATCGATCACGACGTCGATCACCACCGGTTTGTCGTCGATGGAAAGTGCTTTTTCAAAGGTAGGTCCGAGTTCGTCGGGGCTCTCGGCCCGCAATCCGACGCAACCCATCGCCTCGGCCAGCTTGGCGTAGTCCACTCCATCTCCCAGGAAGGTCTGCGAGAACCGTCCGTTGTAAAACAGCCGCTGCCACTGCGTGACCATGCCGTGCACTCCGTTGTTGAAGACCGCGACCTTGATCGGGATCTTCTCGGTTGACGCGGTGATCAGCTCGTTGCAGGTCATCTGGAAGCACCCGTCGCCATCCACCGCAAAGACCAGGTCCCCGGGAACGCCGGCCTTGGCTCCGATCGCGGCCGGAACGGCAAAGCCCATGGTTCCGAGACCGCCG
>DATFFB010000212.1:0-4602 GCA_035250485.1 Acidimicrobiia bacterium | reverse complement strand
AGTGACTTGTTAACGAGGTTGGCCAGTCCACGCAGCGACGCTCCTGCTACTACCTCGGCCGCCTCACGGGTAAAACCTCCCCGAAACACCGATAACGCGGCGAAGATGCTCCGCTCCTCGGGAGCTAAGAGCTCCCACGAGTAGTCGAACACCGCTCGAACGCTGCGATGTCGATCCGGGACATCCCCCATGTCGGTCTCGAGGAAGTCCATACTCTTGGCGATCTCGGATGCAATCTCGTCTATGTTCAGCATGTCCGCCCATGCGGCCGCCAGCAGGATGCCGAGCGGTACGCCACCGGTCAGTCGGAGGACCTTGGCCAGGGAATCGAGATGTCTGGGTTCGAGAACGAACCCAGGGTGAGATCGATTGGCAGCATCGAGAAACAAGCGAGCCCCGCTTGTCTGCAAAGCCTCCTCAGGCGTATCCCAAGTAGTTTCGAGACCTGCCAGGGTGAGAACGGTCTCACCCGTTACATTGAGCTTCGAACGCGAGGTTGCCAACACATTGACCTGCGGTGCAGCTTTGAGAATCGCCGAAATGATCGGGACACCGTCGCTCAGATGCTCGAAGTTGTCGAAGACCAATAGCAAGCGCCTACTTGCCAAATAGGCAAGCAACTGGATCTGTGAATCCTCCTCGGATGAGAATCCGAGCTCCAACGACTCGGCCACTGTCTGGATGATGTCGGCGCTGGAATCGATGTCGGCGAGACCAATGAAAAACACGCCGTCGGGGTAGTTGGCTGTCACGTCGGCAGCCGCCTGGATCGCAAGACGAGTCTTTCCGGCGCCGCCGGGTGCGAGGATCGTGAGCAATCTCGTCTCGCTGAGAAGACGTTTGGTTTCGACCAGCTCAGATTGGCGTCCGATGAAATCGGTCAGTTGCTCCGGCAGGTTGTTAGGCACTGCATCGAGGGACACCAAAGGCGGGAAGGTGCTGGTGAGCCCATCGACGTTGAGCTGGTAGACGTGTTCGGGTCGGGTCAGATCCTTAAGGCGGTGTTGGCCCATATCGGTGATCGTCACACCGTCAGGCAGCTGATCCTGAACGAGCTCCCAGGTCGAACCTGAGAGGATCGTTTGACCGCCATGAGCGATCGCTCGGAGCCGAGCCGCTCGGTTCACCGCAGCCCCGTAATAGTCACCCAACTGCAAGTCGGCCATACCTGTGTGCAACGAGGCCCGTATCCGCAAAGGTCTCGGAGTCGCCCAATCCACCGCAGCCAGCCGACGCTGAATCTCTGCCGAGGCCTCTACCGCATCGACTGCGGAACGGAAAACAACAAATCTGCTATCGCCTTCACCCCGAGGTTTTACCGAGATACCGTCGTGGGCGGCCACCGACTCGTCGATCTCCCTGTCATGCTGGCGGAGCGCATCCATCATCGAATCAGGGGCCTCTTCCCAAATGTGGGTGCTCCCCTCCACATCGGTAAAAAGGAACGTGACCACTCCATCGGGAAGCCCCTGCATCGAGCGGGAGCAT
Organism: Acidimicrobiia bacterium; assembly: GCA_035250485.1. Classification (GTDB taxonomy): domain Bacteria; phylum Actinomycetota; class Acidimicrobiia; order Spongiisociales; family ZC4RG35; genus JACCTH01. The sequence goes on along the minus strand of DATFFB010000212.1, from coordinate 3,114 downwards.
ACCTACAGGCTCCCAGCCGCAACGAGAGTGGCTTCCCGCCGGTTGGCGTGCCTTGCCTGCCTCGACGCGGGCCTTCGTCCGCTGCGAAATCAGAGAGGTGAAGCGGTTGACTCTGCGGCATATAGCCGGACGCCCCCGGCTACACCTTTGAGTTCCACCGGACCAATGTCGCGGAACGAGATGAGGACAGCGTCGGAGGCCTCGACGACTTCCTGGCTGACGAGCACTTCACCCGGACGGGCGTAATCACCGATCCGCGCGGCGATGTTGACCGTCTGGCCATAAAAGTCGCCCTCCTGAAATACGACCGGGCCAGCGTGCAGGCCGACGTGAGCCTGGGGCAGCCCCTCTCGAGTTACGGCCTCGACCATTGCTAAGGCGGCAACCACACCGGCTCCAGGGTCAGGGAAGTAGAACATCACTCCGTCTCCCAACCACTTGACGGACCGCCCGCCGTGTTGAACTGCGCTTCGCTGGACGATCCTTCGGAGGCCCTCTGCAAGGTCGGCCGCCGCGCTGTCGCCCCGCTCCTGTGTCAGGCGCGTGTAACCGCTGATGTCGAGAAAGCACATGGCTGGTGGACGCTCTTCCCGGGTGTGGAGGCCAGCCGACTCAAGTGCTCTGGCGAAGCCGTTGACGATGTTCACCGACCAGGCATGCATTTGCTGCCCGTGGTATACCGCCATGACGGCTTGGTCGGACGCGGCGGACAATCGCGGCGAGATCTCGGCGGCACGCCGGCCTACATCGTCCTCGGTCTTGCCTTGGGTGAGCATCGGCTCCTGGATCTCGCTTCGCCACCATTCGGCCTCGGCCTCGGCTACGCGGCGGAGGCTGTCCCCGTACACCCGTAACCCCCGCTCAATCGCGCGCGGAGAGAACCCGAGACCATATTGAAGCTCCACTAAGGGCACGATCGCCAGCTCATCCTCGCGGACACGGTCATTGGGCGTGGGTTGCCCGCCGCCGACCGCCTCGCGCACGATCAGCAGGACTTCTACGGGAATGCCGGTTCGCTCGCTGAGGGTTGCGAACGTTGCATCGCTCAATGGTGCGAAGACGTATTGCCCAGCCGCCTCGATGAAATCCAATGACATCTCGTGCCCCCGAATCAGTGCAGCTACCCCCTCAAGGGCCATTCCTGCACGCTCCAGGGAAAGCATTACCTGGATGGTGCGCACATCCGCATCTGAAAAGCGGCCTTGCCCGTCGGGCGAAACGATTCCCAGCTGAGTCAGACGGGCAACCGATTCCGGGCGGACCCCGGCACGGCCGGCCGCGTCGTCGAGGTTGTAAGGACTCACGCCTTCAGGGTATTGGTTCGCTGGCTCGGCTCGACTCAGAGCGGTAATCAGTCAGTCGACGCGCACGGACGGCACTTCGAACCCGGGGAATTGGAATCCAGAGGTTCTCCTTACAACGAGACACCCTCATCGAGCTCGTCCGACGGTGCAGGAAGTTGCCAAATCAGTTCGAGAAGGCGTCTCACCTGTGGTGAGGGATTTTTGATCTCAAACTCGCCTCTCCAACCAGTTTCGCCCACACCATGTTCGATAGCGAGGTAGCCGGTGCTGTCCATGAAGGCGACTTTGGACACGTCGATGACCAGGTGATCGGGCTTGATCCTTCCCGCGAGAATCATCGAGAGGACGTCGCGCAGCCGAGGTGCGGTGAGCACATCGAGCTCGCCTTCGATCTCGACAAAAGCAGTATCCCCCGATAATCGGTGAGACACCCGGAATGGTGAAGCGCTGTTTGCAGTCGGGATATCCCTGCCGAAAGCGCCTTTGCGACGAAAGGGATAAATGGCCGCCACTGAAACCTCCCTGACACTTTGCCGCCTGGGTCTAGGGCAGAACTTCCTGACACCATCTGCCGAGGTCCTGGGCAGACTTCGAGCCGGGGTCTCGGGCCGCCGGTGATATTAACGCCTTGCCGAGAACTCACAAGAAGGAAGCTGCCGGCGAATTTGGTGGTTTGTCCTTAAAGCGGTGAGTCGGGCGGAGATCTGTCCGGTATGCGGAGGCCCATTTTGACAACCGCGGTCGCAACGTCCTTGAGCAATATGCTGTTGTGGCGGGCGTGCGAACGAAGAATCTCGAAGGCCTTGTCGAGATCGACCCCCCGCTCCCCTGCCAAGAGACCCTTGGCTTGCTCGATGACAATCCGGCTTTCCAATGCGTTCTGAAGCTGCTGATTGACTTGGCGAACCTGCTGCAGCTCACTGGCACGGACTAAATAGGCGGTTGCCATTTCCGCCAGGATGGTGGAGGTCTTAATTTCGTCATCCGTCCATGACCTCGGCTCTTGGTGATAGATGTTGAGGGCGCCGAGTCGTTTCGAATCGAAGCTAAGCGGAAATCCCATCACCGCTCGCAAATGCAGTTGGTCGGCGGCTGCTTTATAACTCGGCCACTGCTCCACGCTTTGGATGTCCTCGATGATGACCGGACGTTGACTCCGGAAGGCGGTCATGCAAGGCCCTTCCTGATTTTCTTCCTGCACCTTCTCCATCTGGACGATTTGATCGCTGGTCGCGGTGACAAACCTGAGTTTCTCTCTTTCGTCACCGACCGCTACTCCGGCACCGGTCACGCCGAGGACCTCCGTGGCGCGGTCACATAACTCGTAGCACATGTCGGTCAAGTCGTATGTGCGCGACATCGAACTGACAAAAGAAAGAAGGATTCGAACAAAGGGGTCTTCGAGGGGCATGGTGACTCCGGATTGGTTGGCGGCTAGTTGCCTGCCTTGTTGGCGAATGCCTGAGGTCGCACACCCCGCCGATGGGAGTCCAAATGCGGCGAAACAGAAGGGACCAAGGTCTTGGGTCCAGCGAGAACCAGCCGTCTGATCCTCACACCCGACGCTAATGCATCGCTGGTAAGCCTAGCTCGAGCCTTGATTTGTGAGGCCGAGATCACTACCGGGACCATCGGCCCGTCCCGCCAGTTGGCGGTCAAATCGCAGTGCTTCCTGATCAGGTGGTGAGAAGCTGCGTGGCGTACTCGACTGCCTCTTCGAGGGTAAAGAGCCGTCCTTTGGCTAGAGCGTTATCGACTGCTTCGGCGCCGATTGTTTGGCGCGCAACCTCCTCCATGTTCCAGCGAGCAC
>DATFFB010000211.1:0-2779 GCA_035250485.1 Acidimicrobiia bacterium | reverse complement strand
GGTTGGGGTGGCCAAGGCCCAGGCAGACGCCATCCTCATTTCGGGCATGGAAGGCGGCACCGGAGCTTCCCCTCTCGAGTCGATCAAACACGCCGGAGCTCCCTGGGAGCTGGGCCTGGCCGAGGCCCACCAGGTGCTGGTGGCCAATGGTCTTCGCTCGCGAGTGCTCCTCGAGACCGACGGTGGCCTCAGAACCGGCCGCGACGTCATGGTGGCGGCGCTGCTCGGGGCCGAGCGGTTTGGATTCGGCACCCTCCCTCTCCTCGCCCTGGGCTGCAAGATGGTCCGCCAATGCCACCTCAACACCTGCCCGGTTGGCATTGCCACTCAAAACGAAGAGCTGCGGGCCAAGTTCGCGGGCAGTCCCGACCGGGTGGTCGAGCTCTTCCGTCTCTTGGCCGAAGAGGTTCGGGAGCACCTGGCCGCGATCGGATACGCCAGCCTGGCTGACGTCATCGGTCGTGCGGACCTTCTCCGACCACGTGATCATCCGCTGGCGGGAGGGCTCGATCGCCTCCTCGTCAGGGCGGCGGCCAGCAAACGGCACCAGGGTTATGTGCGTTCGCTGCCGTCGCGTCTCAACGAGCGTTTGGTGGAGGATGCTGCCGCAGCTCTCGATGGCGGACGTCCGGTAGAACTGGCCTTTCCAATTCACAACGGCGACCGCACCGTTGGTGCTCGCCTCGCCGGAGAGTTGGTCCGCCGCCGGGCCAGCGGCCACCAAACCGGGAACATCAAGGTCTACTTCACCGGCTGGGCTGGGCAGAGTTTTGGAGCCTTCCTCACCGAGGGGATCGACCTTCGTCTCGCCGGAGCGGCCAACGACTACGTCGGCAAGGGTATGGGTGGCGGGCACCTCGTCGTCACGCCCCGGCGTCAGAACGGGTTCGTGCCCCATGCGGCAGGAAACGCTGTCCTCTACGGCGCCACCGGGGGCGTGGCCTTTCTGGCGGGGTCGGTTGGTCAGCGCTTTGCCGTGCGCAATTCGGGCGGGGTGGCGGTGGTCGAAGGGTGCTCCGATCACGGCTGCGAGTACATGACCGGAGGAACCGTCGTCGTCTTGGGGCCGGTGGGACGAAACTTCGGGGCCGGCATGACCGGCGGCGCCGCTTATGTCTGGGATCCGGATCTGCGTCTCCATCGCCACCTGGCCGAGACCAGCCCGGCCGCTCACCGCCTCACGGAGGCGGAACAGATCGACCTACATCAGTTGTTGAACTGGTATCAGCGGGACACCCGCAGCCCGATCGCCGACTCGGTCTTGTCGAGCTGGGATCAGGCGGTGGAACGTTTCTGGATTCTGCGAGCCGGAAGCTCAGGATCCAAGACTTTGGTGCCCGTTTTGGACCTGGCGACGACGCCAGCCCCTTGATCTGGCTGTGAGGTAGGGGCCTCACGGATTTAAACTACGGTGATAGTGAAAAAGGCCGGGTACGAACCGGCCATGGGAGCAGCAAATGGCCACAGTTGACATCGATTTGGGTGCTTACAAGCTCGGCTGGCACGACGAGATCGAATACGAGTTCAAGCCCGAGAAGGGCTTGAACGAGGACATCATCCGAAAAATGTCGGGGATGAAGGGCGAGCCCGCCTGGATGCTCGACCAGCGGCTCAAGGCCTACAAGCGTTTCCTGCGCAAGCCCATTCCGCAATGGGGCGGAGGCGGGGCGCTCAACGAGATCGACTTCGACGACATCTACTACTACATCAAGCCCTCCGGCGGCCAGTCCAAGGACTGGGACATGGTCCCCGAGGGGATCAAAGAGACGTATGAGAAGCTGGGGATCCCCCAGGCGGAACGGAAATACCTGGCGGGGGTGACGGCGCAGTACGAGTGCCTGCGGGGGGACGTCCGGGTCTTCACCGTCGACCGGGGCATGGTCGCCATCAAGGAGATTGAGGCCGGAGATCGGGTCTTCTCACTGAATGAAAAGACCAAGAACCTGGAAGTGCGAAAGGTCAAGTCGGCCACCCAAACCGACGTCAGGCAGACCTTCCGGGTCGAAGTCGATGGCGGTCGTGTTCTCTACGCCACCGACAATCATCCCATCCTCACCCGCGACGGGTTCGTTGAGGTGAAGGACCTCAAACCGGGCGACGAGGTGGCAGTGGCGTTGGCCCTGCCCGACGCCGGCCGCAACTACACCCCCGAGCGTCCCAAGGGAACTCCCGAGGCATTCCCGGCACAGACTTCTCCCAAGCTCGCCTGGTTGTTTGGATACTCGGTGGGCGGCGGAACGGTTGACGCCGATTCCGGTCTGCTCACCTTGGTCGCCGATGGTGACACCGCCGCCATTCTCCACGGAACCATCGGTTCCATCTTCGGGGTCGCCACCGAGGTCGGAGGCGGGTCGGTTCGCTCCGATCACAAGCCCTTGATCCGCTGGTTCCAGCGCAACGGACTGGTGGGCGATCCTGACGTGCGCCGGGTCCCGGCCTGGGTGTTCGGATTGCCACTCACCGAACGGGCGGCCTTCCTCAGGGGCCTGCTCGATGGCTCGCGTCAGCTGGGGCTGAGCGGACCGCTCACCGGGGATGTGGGCGAGCTGGCCGAGTTGACGGGCATCACCGCGCCAGATGGACGGGTCGACTACGCCGCCATCGTCTCGATCGATCCGGCCGATGTGGCCCCGGTCTTCGACATCGAGATCGACGGCCCCCACAACTTCGTCGCTGAAGGTGTCATCGTCCACAACTCCGAAGTGGTCTATCACCGCAACCGCGAGGACCTCGAGTCGCTCGGCGTCCTGTTCTGCGACATGGACACGGCATTGCGTGA
>DATFFB010000210.1:0-3754 GCA_035250485.1 Acidimicrobiia bacterium | reverse complement strand
ATCCGCAACATCTCCAGACAGTCAGTCACCTGCCCGATTCCCCGGGAATAGATGAAGGGCGCCTTGTCCGAAAGCGCCAGGTATGCCCTCGTCGTTTCGAGATGGCGCAAGTTGACCGGAACGTCCTGCGGCTCCACCTGTTGGCTGGTGACATGAATCACGTCAAAGGCCTGGGACAGCCGGAGCAGATCTGAGAAGTCCTGGAGTGTTCCAGCTCGACGCCCGCGGTCGAGGTCGGTGGCATGGGGAGGACCGCCTACCGGTGCCAGGACCACACTATGGCCGCCGACCAGCACGTTGCGCTCCGGGTTGCGGGCCACCAATTCGAATTCGGTCGGAGCCGACTCCAATGCCGAGCTCACAAGCTCCGGGTCGATTCTGACCATGAAGTCCGCATCAACCGAGGCACCGGCGTTCTCGAAGCGGCGACGTCCATCCTCGAGCAGAACCTTGATGCCGTCCTCGGCGAGGATCGTCAGGGCTGCATGATGGATCCCGGCGGTTTCGTCGTCGCTCAAAACCCGCAGAGGTTCGAAGGGGTTGAGCAAACGGCGGTAGCGCGGCTCCACCCGACCCGCACTGGGCCGCCGTTCCCGCCGGGGCCGCCTACGAGTCGCCACCTCGGAGCCGGCTTGCTGATTCACAACTGAACTCTACGATCCAGAGGTGGCACGGCAGGCCAGCGTGGTGGTGATCGGCGGCGGGATCATCGGCTCGAGCGTCGCCTATCACCTGGCCGATCTGGGAGTCGAGGGAATCGTCGTCGTCGACAAGGGAAGTCTCACCGACAACGACGGCTCCACATCCCATGCCCCCGGCGGCCTCCGCACTCTCACCATCTCGAAATTCTTCACCAGCCTGGGCATTGCCTCTCGACAGGTCTACGACCAGTTGCCGCTCGCCGAGCCAGGTCAAGAGCAATTCTTCCGCACCGGCTTCGTCCAGGTGGCCTCGACGGCCGCCCGCTACGACAGTTACAAGCGCATCCAGGAGATCGGCTGGAGCCTCGGAGTCCCCTCGGACCTTCTCTCGCCCGAGCGAACGGCCGAGATGGTTCCCCTGCTCGACCCATCCCACGTCGTCGCCGGTTTGTTTTCGCCCACCTCGGGGGTGATAAAAACCAGTCTGGTGGCGGCCTCGATGCAGCAGGTCGCGGCTGCCACTGGCCGAGCCACCTTCCACGCCGAAACCGAAGTGACGGATCTACTCGTCGAGGGTGGGCGGGTCAAGGGAGTTCGTACTACGAACCGCGATATCGAAATGATCGAGTGCCCACAGGTCGTGCTTTGCACGAACATCTGGGCACCGGTGCTGGCGGCGAAGGTCGGGATCAACATGCCTCTCTTCCCCGGCGAGCATCAGTACGTCTTCACGACTCCTGTCCCTGAGCTGGGCGACCGAGCTGATCGCGAGGTGACCATGCCCATCTCCACGATCGACGACATCTCGGTGTACTTTCGCCAGCATCACGACCGGCTCGGGATCGGTAGCTACCACCACGAGGCCCGACTGGTCGACCCCTGGTCCTTGCCGGAACGGGCCCAGCTCCCATTCACTCCCCGCGATTTCGACGAGGCCTGGGGTTTAATGAGAAAGCACTTGCCGGCCCTGGATCAAGTCGAAGTCGAGACCGGCTTCAACGGCATGTTCTCCTTCACCGCCGACCACTACCCGATCCTGGGTGAGTCGCCAATCAAGGGGCTCTGGGCCGCCGTGGGGGCCTGGCTGTCGTACGCCTCTGAGGTGGGAAAACTGATGGCTCGCTGGATGACAGCCGGCGACCCGGGGATGGATGTCTCCGTCGCCGACATCAATCGCTTTCATGATCACCAGTCCAACCGCTCCTTTTTGTCTCGCCAGAGCAAGTACTTCTACGAGATTGGTTTTGACATCCTGCACCCCAACGAGGTGGCGTCGTCAGTCCGCAGTCTCCGGCTTGCTCCCTACCACGACCGCACCGAAGAGCTCGGCGCCGTTTACGTCCCCTTTGCAAGCTACGAGACCCCTTACTACTACGAGGCCAACGCCCCTCTAGTCGACCAATACTCTGATCAGATCCCGCGGCGGCATGGCTACGACGCCACTTCCTGGTCGCCCATCATCGGGGCCGAGCACCTGGCCCTGCGACAACACGCCGGCCTGATCGATTGGTCGGCGTCGATTGGCCCGGTCGAGGTCTCGGGCCCGGGGAGTCTCTCCTACTTGCAATACCTGTGCACGAACAACGTGGACATCCCCGTCGGAGCAGCCACCTACACGCTGATCCTCACCCCGCGAGGGACCGTCAAGCGAGACGTGACCATCGCTCGTCTCGGGCCAGAGCGCTTTTGGCTCCTGACGGGCAAGTCCAATCTTCCCGCCGAACTGGCCTATTACCGCACATATGCCCCATCCGACAGATCGGTGACGATCGTCGATCGCTCCGAGCAGTTTGCAGCAGTCGGGCTATGGGGACCCCGCGCCCGCGACATCCTCGCCGCGGTCACCGACGCCGACCTTTCGCATAAAGCGTTTCCCTGGTACTCGGTGCAAGAGATTGGAGTGGGGATGGCTCCGGCGGTGGCCCTTCGCATCTCTTATGTGGGCGAGTTGGGTTGGGAGATCTATGTTCCCGTGAGTTTCGGGCGCCACCTTTGGGATACCCTATGGACCGGCGGCAGAGATCATGGCCTGACGGCGGTAGGCATGGCTTCCCTGTTTTCGTTGCGAATCGAAAAGGGCTACCGCTTGATCGGCAGCGACCTCACTCCCGAAATCACGCCTCGGCAAGCCCGGATGTCTTGGTTACTCGATAAGAGCAAAGATTTTCTCGGACGGGACGGCGCCACCGGTGATGGACATCGTTTGGTCACCCTCCGCTTCGAGGATCCGGCTGCTCTCATGTATTCGTGGACACCGGTCTACCGCTCAGACGACGTGGTCGGTTGGATAGCAAGCGGAGAATTCGGATATTCAGTCGGCGCCTTTCTCGCCCATGCTTTCGTTCCCGAGGAGCTGACAGCTCCGGGCACAAAGCTGCGAGTCAGGTACACCGGTCAGTTCTTCCAGGGCGAGGTGGTCAAGGGACCACTGTGGGATCCCGGCAATGCGCGCCTTAGGGCCTAGCTAAAGAATTCGTTTTACCCTCCCCGGCCGTGAGCTTTCTCTGGAATGCCCGGGTCGTCGATCGAGACGGGGTCCGTGCGGGACTGGCACTGACAATCGCTGGTGATCGAATCGCCAAGGTCGAGAGCACCGGAGGCGAAGTTCCCACCGGGGCGATCGACCTGGCGGGCAAGTCCTTGCTGCCAGGCCTGATCGACGCTCACAACCACTTCGTTTCCGACACCGAGCGCAGTCCCGGATTCGGGCCCCCGCCGCCTCTGCATGGCGAAGCTCCCCGCCCGCGCGCGCTCGGGCATTACCTCCTGGCGGCCGCCGCCCGGGCGATTATCCAAAGCGGATTCACCACCATCCGGGACGTCGGCTGCTATGACTACGAGTCTCTCGCCGCCGGTCAGGCGATCGAACTCGGACTGATCCCTGGACCGCGCATCTACTCGTGTGGGCGAATTCTCTCCGCCACTTCCCCAGGTGGGGCGATCTTCGGGTCCATGTACCGTGAGGCCGATGACCCCTGGGAAATGCGAAAAGCGGTGCGAGAGCAAATCCGACGAGGTGCCCACTTCATCAAATTCATGGCCACCGGTGCCCGGTCGGTGGTCCTCGAAGATCCCGAGCCTCCGCAGATGACCGCCGAGGAGATGGGGGCGAT
>DATFFB010000209.1:0-3643 GCA_035250485.1 Acidimicrobiia bacterium | reverse complement strand
CTTCGACCGCGCCCAAGAGCAGTTTGCCGAAGAATCGGCCGACGCCTGGAAAAGGGTGCTGGCCTTCATCGACCGCTACAGCTGACTCCCAGCGAGTGAGCGCCTGGACCAACTGGGTCGGCAACCAGAGCTTTGCGCCTCGAGAGGTAATTCCGGTCGCAGATGAGGAGGAGGTGCAGGACCAGGTTGCCAGAGCTGCGGCAGCTGGCCGGCGGGTCCGCACCTACGGCACCGGTCATTCATTCACTCCCATCGTCGAGACCGATGTGCTGCTCGATACATCGTCGATGCGGGGGATCTCCCACGTAGATGTGGAGCGCCAGCAGGTGTCGGCGGGGCCTAAAACCACCATTCGGGACTTCGGGGAGCCGCTTTGGCAGCACGGGTTAGCTCTTGCCAACCAGGGTGACATCGACACCCAGGCGATCGCCGGAGTCATCGCCACCGCCACTCATGGATCAGGCCGCCGGTTGGGAAGCTTCTCATCGGCCCTCGCCGGAGCGAAAGTGGTCGATGGTCAAGGCAACCGGATCGAGATCTCCGCAACGTCCCAACCTGATTTGTTACCTGCTTTGCAGACGTCGATTGGTCTGCTGGGGATCATGACGGAGGTGACGATCTCCGTCGTTCCCGCCTATGAGCTCTGGGCCCGGACCGATGTCATGCATTTCGATCAGATGATCGAAAGCTTCGAATCGGATGTAGAGGACTTCCGTCACTACGGCTTCTTCTGGATGCCAACCGACGCTTCCGCCAGGCTTTACAACCTGGAAGGGGCAGGAGCCGACGACTGCGTTGTCAAGCGCTACCGCGAGGTTCCGGTGGGGACGTCGCGAGAGGACTTGGGACCGCACGAGCGAGTGGGACGCTCGTACGAGATCTATCCCATGGTCTATGACCCCAACTTCCACGAAGTCGAGTATTTCCTCCCCATCGAAGACTCCAAGGAAGTTTTGAGATCAATGCGCGAGCTGATGTTGAGGTGGCTGCCGCTCAGTCTCTACCCGCTCGAGATCAGGGTGGTAGGTGGTGAGCAAGCTTGGATGAGTCCCAACTATGAGCGCGCGAACCTGGTCGTCTCCATCTCGGGAGAACCCGGAACGGAATACTGGCCATATCTCCGCGCCTGTGACGATCTCTTCGCCGAGTTCGGCGGCCGGCCCCACTGGGGCAAGCTCCACTTCATGACCAGAGAGCGCGTGGCTCTTCTCTTTCCCCGCTATGACGATTTCGTCTCGGTTCGGCGCCGTCTCGATCCGGCGGGAACTTTCCTCAACGATCACCTAAAGGCGCTCTTCGCCTGAGGGCGTCACCCAGGGAAGAGACAAAAGGGATGGCCGTCGGGATCGAGCATGACCCGGTTCTCCGGTTCGGGTTGATGGTCGGCCAGGATCGCACCTAGCGCCTGGGCGCGGGCCACGTCGCCATCGACGTCGGTGCTGGCGATGTCGAGGTGCATCATCATCTGCTGTTCGCCGGGGGCGGCCGGCCAGGTGGGACGGACGTAAATCGACTCCGGCTGGAACGACAAGCCAGTGCCGCCCCCGGGTGGTTCGATCTTCACCCAGTCGGATTCGTCTGCCACCCTCGTCCAGCCCAAGAGCTTCTCGTAGAAGGTGGCCAGGGCATGGGGGTCGGGCGAATTGAGAACGGTGGCCGAGATCTTCATCCCTCCATTCTTGCGTAGAAATCGCCCCAAAAACCCGGCTCAGAATACGCAGGAATGAATTGTTAGGATTCGAGCGGCGTCTTGTCACGCCCGACCTCCGTACCGGCTTCCACGCCGCCGGCCTCGGGAGACAAAGGGGACCTCGAGTGCTGGACAAGGGTCAGACCAACTGGCGTGTCATAGCCGCTTTGGTGAGCGTGGATCTCCTCAGCGAGCGCGGACACGGAAAGAAGTTGAGATGACCAAGCAGGAATCCTTCAAAGAGCGAATCCGCTCGCGCATGGAGAAAACCGGAGAGCGCTACAACGCGGCCCGGCGGGTGCTGATCGAACAGTCGAACCGCCGCCAGTCTTCTCGTCGCAACTGGGTGGCGGAGCCCGAGCACAGCGAGGAGACCATCAAGGCCAACACTGGTCGTGGTTGGGACGAGTGGACCAAGCTTCTCGATGCGTGGTCCGGGGAGAGCAAAGGTCACACTGCCATCGCCACGCACCTGCGCGAGGAATACGGAGTCGATGGATGGTGGTCGCAGTCGGTGACCCTCGGTTACGAGAGGATCAAGGGGCTGCGGCTGAAATACCAAGGTCTTGACGGCACCTTTACCGCCAACAAGTCAAAGACTATCCGAGCCGACGCGACAGCGGTGCGCGAGATGCTCGTAAGCGAGAAAGATCGCAACGATCTCTTTCCCGGGTTCGAAACCGAGCTTCGCTCACGAAAAGACGCCAACACACTCCGGATCGGAATCGGAGGTGGTGTCGCCCTGATCTACCTCGAACCACTGGTCGATGGGCGGGCGAAGGTGACGATCGCCCATGAAAAGCTCGAGTCGACCGAGGACGTTGAGCTGTGGAAGAAATACTGGTCGGAGTGGCTGACGGCGCTTGAGCTGAGCTAGCGGAGTGTGCCGGCAGCGAGCCCGGCTTCACTCTCGGCGAAACTCCTGATCCATGAGGAGACGGTCTCGCGAGCGAGCGTCGCCTGGTGAGCGACAACCTGCAACGAGAGGCCGTCGAGAAGGGAAATGATCCGCCAGGCGGTGGCGTCGGGGTCGGGGCAATCGAAGACCCCGGCTGCCACCCCCTCCTTCAAGGTCCCGGCGAGGAGCTGCTGCCAGGCGATGTTGAGCCGTTCGGACGTGGCCCCAACTGCGGGCCGCCGTCCCGCTTCGGCCCAGGCATCGAGCCAGAGCTGAAAGGTCCAGTCGGACCCGGCGACCGAGTAGTTGTCAAAGAAGGCGACGAGCTTGCCGACAGGATCGGTGTCCTCGGCCATTGCCTCTGTGGTTCGGGCCAAGTCATCGGAAGCGGCCCGGTCAAAGGCGGCGGCGAGAACGTCATCCATGGAGTCGAAGTAATGGTGGATCAGGCCCGAGGAGGTGCCCATCTCGGAGGCAACGTCGCGAACGGTCGTGGCGGCAAGGCCCTTGCGGCGGGCGATGGCCAAAGCGGCAGCGACGATCGCATCTCGCCGCTCCCCCGGAGCCATTCTCACGCTCACCGAGCCTGTTGGCGGTCCTTGAGGATTTGTTGGCTGGCGAGCTTGCCGGGTGCCCCCATGACGCAGCCACCGGGGTGGGTGCCCGAACCACACTGGTAATAGCCGTCGATCGGGGTGCGGTACTGATTCCAACCCGGAGCGGGGCGGAAAAAGAACATCTGGGGTGCGAGGAACTCCCCGGCGAAGATGTTGCCTTCGGTGAGCCCGACCACCCGCTCAATGTCGAGAGGCGTCACCACCTCCCGGTGGAGGATCAGGCCTGAGAAGCCGGGGAAGAAAGACTCCAGGGTGCGCTGCACCACATCGCCGAGGTTGTCACGCTCCCGGTCCCAATCCGAGCCCTTGAGGTGATAGGGGGCGTACTGGACGAAACAGCTCATCACGTGCTTTCCGGGAGGAGCCATGTCGGGGTCGATGGTCGACTGGATCGCCCCGTCGATGTAGGGCTCGCTCGAGTACCACCCGTACTTGGCC
>DATFFB010000208.1:0-2083 GCA_035250485.1 Acidimicrobiia bacterium | reverse complement strand
CGCCGTCAGGGAAAAACCTGACCGAAGCAGGCCGTCAGTGGGGCCATCCCCAATAGGCAGGCGGGCTCGGCGCGTGTCTAGTTGCCCTGATGGGAGACATCACCACGCTGGCAGCGAGACCGCGCGTGGTAGATCGAGCATGGAAGACCGCGGCTGTCAAATGGGCTCGTCGTCTGCTCATGGTCGCCTCGGTGGGATTCCTTGTGCGGACCGGGATCGTCAACTTCCCCACCATCAGGGAGGCATCCCATCATCTGGTGGCCGCCAATGGCGCACTCATCGCCGGGGCGCTCGGGCTGGAGGCGGCGTGGACCTACTTCCTGGCCAATGTCTACCGCCAAGCACTGATCGCTCAGGGAGGATGGATGAGCGTCCGGAGTGCTTTGCGGGTGTCGATGGGCGCCTTCTCGCTCAGCCGGATCCTGCCAGGCGGCGGCGTGGCCGGGAGCGTTTTCGCCGCCCGAGAGGCGGTCCGATGCGGAAACGACGTCTCGACCACTGTCACCTCAATGGTTCTCTCATGGTGGATCTCGATGACCACCCTTGCCGGTCTGGTGGCGGCCGGCTCCAGCCTCGGTGTCCTCGCCGGAAAGGTTCCTCCTGCCCACCTTCTCGGCCCGGCCCTCGCCCTCGCCGCTCTGGTCGCGCTGGGCGGGGGGATTCGGCTGGGGCGGGGGAATCCGAGGCTCCGCTGGCGATTGAACTCTCGACTCGACCGCCTCGCGGGCCGCTTCGACCTCGGCCCATCCCGACGAAATTGGGACGACCTCGCTGTCAAGCGCGGCGGTGGGATTCGAGTTGCAGGATGGGCTCTCGCCAGCTGGCTGAGCGACGCCGCCGCCCTCTGGTTGGTCTTCGCCGCTTTCGGCGAGTTCCTCCACCCCGGGGTGCTGTTGGTCGGATATGGCCTCGCCAACCTCATCAATGCGCTCCCGGGCTGGCTCGGGGTCATGGAGTCTGCTCTCGCCCTGGCCTATGCCGCTCTCGGCGTTCCGGCAGGAATCGCCCTGATGGCGGTGCTGGCCTACCGGCTCCTTTCCTATTGGTTGCCGGTGGCGGTGGGACTCCTCCCGGGCTGCAGATGCTGCGCGCCGGCGACAACATCCCGACAGCGCAGGCTGAGAGCCGAGCGGCCTGATGCCCGGTCCCATCGGTCTCTTGGGAGGCTTGGAGCATTATCCGTGCACGGAGTCCATCGACCGCCACCTGCTCGACGAGACTGGGGCAAGTTCACCTTCGATCGTCGTGCTTCCATTCGCTTCCTTGCCTTGGCAGGCACTGGCCGCAGGAGAGCTTGCTCGATCTCATTGGACTCGACTCGGTGTCAGGGTCGAGGTGGTGTTCCGCCAGCGTGGGATCCCCTACCTGGCGACAGTCGAGACGATTCGCAACGCCGATGTGATCGTTCTTCCCGGCGGCGTTCCCAGCCGCCTGGTCGCGGCGATGGCTGGATCCTTGCTCTGGGAGGAGATCGCAGCTCGCTGGCGTGAGGGTGCCGTCATCACCGGATCGTCAGCAGGCGCCATGGCCCTTTTCGAACGCCGAATCTCCCTCTACCCGCCTAATCCTTTGCGACTCATTCCGGGCCTGGGATTGTTATCGGGCTACGTGGCCGGACCTCATTTTGACCGCCTCCGGGCTCGCCAATGGCACGACTTCGCCCTCCGTCGAATCACGCCGCTCGGGATACTCGGCCTCGACGAGTCGACCGGTCTAGTGGGTCGGCCCGGCGCCATGAAGGTTCTGGGATCCGGTTTAGTGACGATCGCGAAAGCAGATCGTCTCGAGGTCTATTCGGCGGGAGCGGTTATCGATCTCGACCTCACCAGCAACTGCGACGAACCCGATCCTACAAGCCGATCCCAGGTGGCAGCGCTGAATTAGAGGCGAGGTCGAGAAACGTGCTCAGGCGGTCAGGGCAGTTACGACGTAAAACGCCAATCCCAACCAGCCAAAACTGACCGTCCCCAACTTCACATTGAAGGCAGCAATGAGAAAACAAATCACCGCGAGGATCAATAAAACAGTGTCCATGTCAACAGGGTACGGCGCGCGGTTAGCCGGGCTCGGCATTGTCGAGTGA
>DATFFB010000207.1:0-7457 GCA_035250485.1 Acidimicrobiia bacterium | reverse complement strand
GTCGAACAGACCGGCCACCCGAACCCGCTCCGTGGGAGGCGAGAACTGGGTGGCGTTGTCCAGGAGCTCGGACAGCAGGTGGGCGATGTCGGAGACGACATGCCCCGACACCCTGACCGGCTCGAGGGCAAGGATGTCGATGCGCTGGTACTCGTCAACTTCACCGAGGGCGGCACGGACGACGTCTCCAACCTCAAGTGGCTTCTCCCACATGCGAGGGCTCTCGGCGCCCGCGAGGACGAGCAAGCTCTCCGCATTGCGTCGCATGCGGGTGCTGAGGTGGTCGAGGCGGTAGTAGCCGGACAGGGTCTCGGGATCCTCTTCCTTCGATTCGAGCTTGTCGATCAGGGCCAGTTGCCGGTCCACCAGCGAGCTGTTGCGCCGGGCCAGAGTGACGAAGATCTCCGACACTCCCTTCCGCAGGATGTCCATCTGCTGCGCGGCGACGTCGATCAGAGTCCCGTGGAGCGCGGAGAAGGACCGGGCCAGGTCGCCAACCTCATCTGCCCCCGCTTCTTTGATGCGAATGGCGCTAGAAGCCGCAGTTGCGGCATTGGCATCGTCGGGGTTCCGCAGTGCCGACACCAGGTTGGGGAGTTCGACCTCTGCCACCCGACGGGCCGAGTCGGTCACCGCCCGGACCCGCCGGACGAGCGACCTTTCGATGCGAACGGTCCCGAACGCCGTCAGAAGGAGGATGAAACCCACCGTGACTGCCACCAGAAGGGCCCGATCTCGGGCCTGGGCGGCGTCGCGTTCTGCGGCATCCGAGGCTTGAGCGGCGAGGCGATCGGCGGCGACGATCAGGACTTCGTTGCGGTCGGCCGGGAACCCGTTGATGTCGACCGTCTCGGTAGCGGCCCGCCCCGAGACCGCCTCCTCCATTGCCGCCAGGGCGGCCAGTTCCTGGGCGGCGGTTTCCGACGACGCCGCCGCACGCTCTTGCCAGCCTCGAACCTCCTCTTCCCGCAGGTTGAGGGCGGCTTCCACGAGCTGGCGTTGCGAATCCTCGCCCTGAGCGATGTAGGTCCTCACGACCTGTTCCTGCTGGAAGGAAACGCTTGCGGCCTCGGCCAGTGCCTCGGCCGCGCCCACGTCCTGGGCCTTCAAGCGATCGGGGAGGTTCAGGGAGACCTGGGAGATGATGTCGAAGAGCAGGTCGGTGGCGGTGTTGTACTCGGAGGCGACGGAAGCGTCGAAGCGCTCGACCTGACGGATCTCGTTGAGCCAGGCCGCGAGCTCGGCCGTATCCGAGGAGATGCGGCCGGCGGAGTCCTCGGTCGAGATCCGGGCTGAGGAGACATAAGCCTCGACCGCGCGCTCGAGGGTGGCAAGAGCTCCCTCAGACTGGAGCCGGGCCGACTCGAGGTTGCGAGGATCGACCTGATCGGGGCGGAGAACCATGGTGTTGACGAGGTGCTGTTCTGACCACAACGTCCCCAGCGCGCCCATGGCTTCGCTCGCCACACTCGAGGCACGGGATGTCTCTTCCTGAACCTCGGCACCCTCGAGAAATGTCCAGGCGATGTATCCGCCAGC
This sequence comes from Acidimicrobiia bacterium, assembly GCA_035250485.1. GTDB lineage: Bacteria > Actinomycetota > Acidimicrobiia > Spongiisociales > ZC4RG35 > JACCTH01. The sequence goes on along the minus strand of DATFFB010000207.1, from coordinate 5,918 downwards.
CAGGAGTGCTACCAGCCCGATGGGAATGCTGGCCATCGCCAGCTTGCTGGCCAGACGAAACTTGAACACTCCGCTCCTCCTTGGGTGAAAGCCGAAAAGGCTGTATCGACAGCGCGGCCGCCAAAATTGAGTCGGAAGAGCTAGGGACCGGCCCCTATTGCGTGTTTTCCAACCTGGCGTTTCGTCCGGAAGTACGGTGAGTTCTCGCCCTCGGGCGACACCTAGCCTGATGCTGCGGTGAGTCCAAACGGCCTACAGGCGGTCTCACAGGTTGCCGATTCGTGGGAGTGGAGATACCTCGACGGTTCGCGCCCTGGATTGCCCTCGTCGGCACCTCGATTCTCTATGCGCTGACTGCCTTTGCTGGGAGCGGCCTCTCCGCCCAGGCCATCGGGGTAACCATTTTCTGGCCCGCCGCCGGGGTGGCCGCCGCCCTCGCTTCTGCCACCTCCACCCGGCTCCGGCCCTACGTCATCGCCGGGGTTGGCGTGGGCACGGTGCTCTCGGCCGCGCCGTTCGTCGACGTCAATTGGTTCCACGTCATGGGCGCCGCCGGGGCCAACGTGGCCGAAGCGGTGGTGGCCGGCTCCATCCTCCGGCCCCGCCTTCCCCAGAGTCACCGCATCGTCCGATTAGCCGACATCGGAGCCCTGCTGTTAGCGGGCCTACTGGGTCCGGCGGTGGGAGCGGTCATCGGAGGCACGGCAACGGCCATCACCTTTGACAGTCAGGTCTTGCCGGCGATGCTCTCCTGGTTCGCCGCCGATGCTCTGGGCATCGTCCTGATTGGACCCGGAGCCCTAGCGATCGTTTCGGCACTGAGGGACCGAACCCCCAAAGGCATTTGGCTCAAGACCACCTTCGTAGGCCTGATCACTGTCCTGGTGCTGGTGATCGCCATCGAAGGAAAAGAGGTCACCGGGCGCAGCTTTGCGTACTTCATCCTCCTCCCCCTGATCCTGGCGACGATTTACGTGGGCCAGCGCGGTACTGCGATGCTGATGGCCGGTACGGCCTTTTTGGTTGTTTGGTCGACCGAAGAGGGCATCGGCCCGTTTGCCGAAGTCGACAGCTCCCTGCACCCCCTCACCGCGGCTCAGGTTTTCCTCTTCGTTATCCAGATCACCCTCCTGTTGGTGGCAACCGAGGCCAGTCGGAGGCGTGATCTCTTAGCTGAAATCGAGGGGGTGTTCGATGCGGCCCTCGATGCGGTGTTGGTGGTTGATGAGAACGACATCATTCGGCGCGCCAATCTCTCAAGCGAGGTGATGCTGGGCGAACCCGTGGTGGGAAAAAGGTTCACCGACTTTCTGGTACATCCCCTCGACGCCGATGTCATGGTTGCCCAAAGAGCGGTCATCACTCGGGGACGGCGCGCCGATGGCAGCGAGTTCTGGGCAGAAGTCTCGGAGGGAAGGGTGATCGAACAGTCGCGACGCGTCAGGCGAGCTGTGGTGATCCGCGATGCGACGCAGAGGATCGAGGCGCAGGAGAAGCTGGAACAGATGCGGGACCAGTTCGTCTCCAACATGACCCATGAGTTGCGAACACCATTGACTGCGATCATCGGGTACACCGACTGGCTACTGGAAGGAGCCCAGGGAGAAACCAAGTCCGATCTGGAGACGATTCGGAAGAGCGCCGCCGAGTTATCGAATCTGGTCGATGACATCCTCGATTTCAAGCGCACGACCGAGGCCGAGACCAGCATCACGAACGTCGACCTTTCCGCGCTGGTCGAAAAGGTGACCGTCCACCTGACTCCGGCCGCCGCCCGCCGGGAAATCCATATTGCTACTCATTTCGACCCGGGGGTCCTCGTCAAAGGCGACCACGAGCAACTCGAGCGCGTCGTCGCCAACTTGGTATCCAATGCGATCAAGTATTCGAGACCCGACAGCGCGGTGATCATCAACCTGCGAGCCTTTGACGGTGTGGCCCAGCTCGTGATCGCCGATCAAGGAATCGGCATTTCGGCGGCCGATCAGGCTCGTATCTTCGAGAGATTTTTCCGTGCCAGTAGTGCGGTTTCCGCTGGCATTCCAGGCACCGGGCTGGGCCTGGCCATAGCCCGCGACGTCGCGCGGGCCCACAAAGGCGACCTCATTTTGGAAAGCTCGCTGGGGGTCGGCACCACGCTGACGTTGCGGCTCCCGCTTACGGCGCCAAGTCCCTCAATCAGGGCCGCATCCGGCGACAGCCTCCGCCGCTGACAAGCCACCGAACTGAAATCTCTCGAAGGAGGCGACCTCGGCGATCTCTGTCTCGCTGAGGACATTCTGAAAGCTCGGCATGATGGCGGTGATCTCCTTGTCGTTGGCGCCGTAGTTCGGCCCGAACTGGTTCTCCCATTCCATCGATCCCAGTGTGACCCAGAGCTGGTGGTCCTCACATTCAGGGAATGTCTCCACCACGTCCGTCAAAGCCGGTCCGCTCACGCCCTCACCACTCGGCCCGTGGCAGGTGGCGCACACCCTGCCGTAGGTTTCCCGCCCCGCGTCGAGGGCGGGATCCCCCAATGTGGCTGCAGGCTCGCCGCAAGCGTTCAGGGCTACCACCAGAACCGCCAGCAACGCGATCAGCGACCAGCGGGTCAAACGGGAGCTGATCTCCGCGACAGCGCCGGAGCGGCGGTGAAGATCGCCCACAGCAGGGCCAACCCGAGAACGGGGGTAAAGATCTGCTTGAGGAGGCTCGAGTCAACCATCAGGCCGACGATGAACCCGGCCACGCCGATGTTGACCGCCCAAACCAAAATCCGATTCGCGGACCAGCCTGAAAAGCCGGCGATCACGGCCAGCAAGGCGTTGGTCATCACCCCGATGAACATGGCGTGGTCGAAGGCGATCAGGACTCCCAGCGGCCCCGTGCCGGTCTCGGGATCGAGGGTGCCCGAAACCACGAGCTGGACAACGTATACCAGCAGCCCGATTCCGACTGCTAGAAACACCACGGCCATTCGGGCAAAGGGAGATCCTGTCGATCCCGGCCGGAGGTGGCGCCACATGATGACCAAGTAGGTGACGATGGCGATTACCTGCAACAGCGAGAACACCTGGATCAGGGCTTCGATGTTGAAGATGAACGAAGTTATGGCGATCAGGCCGGCGGCGAAAAGCATCCAGGCCACCACCCGGCCCGGCCGACTATTGGCACCGTTCAATTGCCAAGCGGTGATGGCGACTCCGGCCAGGATCAAATAGCCGATCAGCATCGAAACCGGGTGGGCCGCCCCCAACGAGGCAGCTCTCTCGGTAGTGAATCCGGGCAGGCTGCCATTGGCGATGAAGAGCCCGAGCAGCACCCCGAGAATCGCACCGATCACGAGTGAAACCACGGTTAGATAGATAGCCAGCTGCGCAGTCGACTTCTCGCTCGCCCGGTAGCGCCCGGCGGTCCACACCAAAAGCCAAATCAGAACGACAAAGAGGAGAGTTCCGGCGATGGGGCGATAGATGCCGGTCCCGGTGGCGAAGGCAATCACGTAGAGAACCACGGTGACCACCAGGGACACCGCCAGCTGGCGACCGCTGCGGACTGCTGCGTCGTCGAGGGTTCGTTCGAACATCAACAGGATTGATCCGCCGACGGCCAAGGTGATCCACCCCAGCGTGCCGGAGTGAACGTGGGTCAGGAGCATGTTGTGCTCCGGCTCCCACACATCGAGCCCATTGAGGATCCCGATGACGATGGTCACGACGAATATCAGAAGCGCCCCGCGAAACAGCAAGCGCGCCGATTCCCGCAATTGATTCACTCTCTCTCCTCGATCATCGCCTCAACCGGTGACAGTGAGGCGTCCTCCCATATCCGCGTGCACTTCGCAGAAGAAGACGTAATCCCCTGGCGCCAAATCATCAGGGACCGTGAAACTCGCCTCGGAATCGCCGGCCAATTCGACCGACTCCCACGAATCATCGCCCGAGGTAAAGGTATGACGAACGGAGTCGAGATTGACGATCGTCATTGACTCGCCCGGGGCGAGGTCGGGGGCGGAGCCGAAAGATCGACCTTCGATCGTGAGAATGGGGCCATCGCCAGCCGAGGTCGATCCCGTCGCCTCGGCCGTGGTGGTGCTCTGGGCATCGCCCCCGCAGGCCGCCACGATCAAGATGCCGCCGATGACTCCCAGTGTCCGCATGCGCATTTGACCGAAGGTTAGGGTGCGAGAGTGGCCCGAGTATGTGTTACTGGGGGAAGCGGGTTCATCGGCTCACAGGTGGTCCGCGACCTATTGCAGGTCGGACATGAAGTGCGAACGACCGTTCGAGATCCAACCCGGGCCCCCGAGGGGTTGGTCGACCTAGGACCGGATATCGTCAGCGCCGACCTCGGCCAACCCGAGACATTCCGCCCTGCGTTTTCGGGCTGCGAGTTCGTGATCCATACGGCCAGCCCCTATGTGCTCAATGTCGGAGACCCCCAGCGCGATCTGATCGACCCCGCCGTCAATGGGACGCTCGCGGTCCTTAACGCAGCAGTGGCGAATCCATCGGTGAAACGCGTCGTGCTCACTTCCTCGTTCGCCGCCGTCACCGAGGAGCCCGAAGGCACCTTCGACGAGAGAATGTGGAACGAGCGCTCTTCGGTTGATCGCAATCCCTACTACTTCTCGAAGACAGCCGCCGAACGAAGCGCTTGGGGTTTCGCCAGGTCACAGTCTCAGTTCAACCTGGTGGTAATCAATCCTTCGGTGGTGCTCGGGCCATCGCTGGTCCCTTCGGTGAACACGAGCAATTCACTACTCGTGGGCTTATTACGCGGCCAGTATCCAGGCATTCTCGATCTCGACTATGCAATTGTGGATGTGAGAGATGTGGCCAAGGCGCACCGGCTGGCGATGGAGTCACCCACGGCGAGCGGTCGCTACTTGTGCACGGCCGAAGTGTGGTCGCAGCGGCGGCTGGTGGACTGGATACGGGGGGCCAACCTCGGTCTCGGCAAGCCGCCCCGCATGGGCCTCGACAATCCGCTCGGGAGGTTCATCACTCGCTCGGCCGCCAGGTTTCAAACCCCGGGAAGTCGCGACTACCTACTCACCCACCTGGGCCGCCATCCCCGGATCAACACCGAGAAGATTCGGACCGAACTGGGCATGACCTTTCGCCCCGCCGGCGAGACCCTCATCGACACCTTCGCGGACCTCCAGCGTTGGGGTCACCTTTAAGCAAACCCAGGGTTCGCAGATGGGCTGTGCCCGTCTGCCAGCCCACAGAATGGAACTAGGGACGGACGTCGAGCACAGCGATGATCTCGCGTACTGGATAGGCGACGCTGGTCGAGGTGTTGGGAATGGCTAGGGGCTCGAACGGTGCGGTGTCCGCACGCCACGACACCTCCCAGATGTAATCGACACTCAATGGATATGATCTGAGCGTCGGGTGACAACGAGGGGTGCTCCCGGGAGGCGAGCAGGTCTTCACCTCATAGATATGACGAGCGAGGCCGTTGGGATAACCACTCAGTTGCGAGAACTGGCTTTCGGCGAATGAGGATGTCGCGCCATCGCCCCAGTTGATGGTCACCCTGATCACTCGCCCGTTGACCTCGAGCACCTGGCCCAACGGATCGACAATCGAATCACTGAACGGCGGCGGCGGGACCACCCGAAGGTGAGTCTCGGCGCCAGTCAAACCCCATGGCACCCGGGGATTGAGGTCGGGATCGGGCTCGACATGCACGTACTGGTTGGCAAGATCCCACGCCAACAAGATGTCCGGCTCGCCCGGCGTCGGTTCCGATGTACAAACCGGGTAGGTGACATCGACAATCAGTGGTCCACCGGGATCGGTATCGGGGTCAAAGGCGAAAACTGCGGTGCCGTCGGCGTTGCGGGTGATGAAGACCCAACCGGTCGCAGCCGAGCGCCAGTACCAGCAGGTTCCATTCCCGGCGCTGCCCACGGCCGGATACAGCCT
>DATFFB010000206.1:0-18556 GCA_035250485.1 Acidimicrobiia bacterium | reverse complement strand
CATGATGACCGATCCGATTGCCGACATGTTGACCCGGATCCGCAACTCGATCGCGGTCGGGCACGAGCAGGTGGAGATGCCCTTGTCGAAATTGCGGGAAGGGATCGCCAAGATTCTCGTGGTCGAGGGGTACATCGATCGTTACGAGACCGCGGGCGAAGGCGTCCAGCAGAACCTGATTCTGTTTCTTCGTTATGGACCCCGTCGCTCACCGGTGATCGCCGGTCTCCGCCGGGTATCTCGGCCCGGACACCGGGTCTATCGCCAGGCCGGGGAGATACCGCGCGTCCAGGGCGGTCTCGGGGTGGCGGTCGTGTCCACTTCGCAGGGTCTCCTGGCCGATCGGGAAGCCCGCCGCCGACGCCTCGGTGGCGAGATTTTGTGTGAGGTTTGGTGAGATGAGCCGGGTGGGGAAGAAGCCGATTCCGATTCCGAGTGGGGTCGAGGTGAAGGTGTCGGGCTCGCGCGTTTCAGTCAAGGGCTCAAAGGGCACGCTCGAGCGGATCTTTTCGGATCGGGTGAGCATCACCCAGGAGAACGGGGAGCTGGTGGTGTCCCGGCACGATGACGAGCGCCAAAGCCGCGCCCTTCATGGCTTGTCGCGGGCCTTGCTCAACAACATGGTCGTCGGGGTCTCGGAGGGTTTCCGTTCCGAGCTCACCATCGTCGGCGTTGGTTATCGCGCTATTCAAAGAGGCCAGGAACTCGAATTGCAGCTCGGTTTCAGCCATCCCGTCAGCTTCGCCGCGCCGCCGGGGGTGACTTTCGAGGTACCCGAGCCCACCAAGGTCATCATCACTGGTTTTGACAAGGAAGTGGTCGGCCAGGTGGCCGCCGATATCCGCAAGCTGCGCCCTCCTGAGCCTTACAAAGGCAAGGGCATCCGGTACAGCAACGAGCAGGTCCGTCGCAAGGCAGGCAAGGCCGGCAAGCGATGAGAGGCACGCGCATCGACCAACGCCGCCGGCGTCATGCCCGGGTCCGCAAGGGTGTTTTCGGCGAAGCCGGCCGGCCCCGCCTGGCGGTCTATCGCAGCAACCGCTACATCTACGCCCAGATCATCGACGATCAAAGCGGGCGGACTGTGGCGGCCGCCTCCTCTCAGGAGGCCGATCTCCGCGACCGAAAGCTCTCCGTCGACACCGCCAGCGAGGTGGGAAAGCTGATCGCCTCGCGGGCCAAGGCCGCCGGTGTAGATACGGTCGTTTTTGACCGCGGGGGATTCGCCTATCACGGCCGGCTCAAGGCCCTGGCCGATGCCGCCCGCGAGTCTGGTCTCGATTTCTAAGGAGCGTGTAGTGGCAGAGTCCCAATTTGAAGAGCGAGTGATCAATATCAACCGGGTCGCCAAGGTGACCAAGGGCGCCAAGCGATTCAGCTTCAGCGCGCTGGTGGTCGTTGGCGACGGGAATGGCAAGGTTGGCGTCGGCTATGGGAAGGCGCGTGAGGTTCCTACCGCCATTCAGAAGGGCATGGAATCCGCGCGCAAGGCCATGGTCACCATCCCCATGGCGGGGAGCACCATCGTTCACGAGGCGCTCGGCGTCCATGGAGCCTCGCGGGTATTGATAAAGCCCGCGGCCCCCGGAACGGGCGTCATCGCCGGTGGCGCCGTGCGCCAGATTCTCGAGGCAGCGGGTATCAAGGACGCCCTGGCAAAATCGATCGGTTCGCCGACTCACATCAACGTTGCCCAAGCAGCTATGAAGGCCCTCACCGGCCAGCGTCGACCCGACCAAGTCGCTCAAGCGAGGGGACGCAGGCCCGAGGACGTCATTCCTCCAGGACTACTCGCCGCCTATCGAAGCACCGAAGCAATGCGGGCGGTTGATAACTGATGGCTGAGGGGACCGTGAAGGTCATACTCCGACGCTCGCTCATCGGCGAGAAGCCGGGGACGGTGAAGACCGTCAAGGGCTTGGGCCTCGGCAAGCTCAATTCCAGCAACGAGCTCCCCGACAACGCGGCTACCCGGGGAATGATTCACAAGGTCAGGCATCTTGTGGAGGTGGCTACCGAGCCCAAGACAAAAGACAAGAGACAAAAGACAACCAATGAGTGATCAGTTTCAACTTCATGATCTGAGCCCCGCTCCCGGGTCGCGTAAGGCGCGGAAGCGGGTCGGGCGCGGCACGGGGGGCAAGGGTCACAAGACCGCGGGACGGGGAACCAAGGGCCTGAAGGCTCGTAACACCCTCCGACCCGGGTTCGAGGGTGGCCAGACGCCGATGTCGATGCGGATTCCGAAGCTGAAGGGGTTCCGGAACCCCAACAAGGAGCCCTATGCGGTCATCAACCTGGCGACGCTTAATCGGTTCCCGGCCGGGTCGGTGATCACTCCCGAGGATCTGCGCCAAAAAGGCTTGGTCAAGCACCACGGTCGGGTGAAGGTGCTCGCCTTGGGCGAGATCGACCGCGCATTGACGATCAAGGCGGATGCTTTCTCGGAGGCCGCCAAGGCCAAGATCGAAGCGGCTGGTGGGTCGGTGGAGGTTCTTGTTTCTCCCCCCGCAGGGGGGGCCGGCGCAGCCGGGAGGGGGGCGCGCTAAATGCTGGCGATGTTCCGGCACATGTTCACGATTCCCGACTTGCGGGGGAAGATCCTCTTCACGCTGGCGATGTTTGCCGTTTACCGCCTCGGCACCGCGATTCCGGTGCCCGGCATCGACCTCGAGGCGGTGAGGATTTTCCAGGCTCAGCAACAGGCTGGTGGCATCTACGGGCTGCTGAATCTCTTTTCGGGCGGAGCCCTCGAGCAGTTCTCGGTGCTCGCCCTGGGAATCCTGCCCTATATCACCGCCACCATCATCATGCAGCTTCTCACTGTGGTGATCCCTCGTTTGCAGGCGCTGCAGGAGGAGGGTGAGGCGGGTCGGAAAACCATCACCCAGTGGACCCGCTACCTGACTGTGGGTCTGGCCGCCATCCAATCAGCGGGATTCACCTACCTTTTTCATACCGGCACCTTTACCCAGGGCATCGACCTGGTGCCCAACTACACCCCGGGCCGGGTAGCGCTCATCATCTTGACCATGACGGCCGGCACCGCCTTCGTGATGTGGTTGGGCGAGCTCATCACCCAGCGCGGGATCGGCAACGGAATGTCGCTCTTGATCTTCGCTTCGATCCTGAGCCAGTTTCCCTCCATTTTCGGTCAGCTCTGGGGTGCCACCGGCGCCATCGAGCGCTACGGCCTATTCGCCCTGGTCATCCTGGCCTTCGTGGTGATGATCGTGGCGATCATCTATATCGACCAGGCCCAGCGCCGGATTCCGATCTCATTCGCCAAGCGGGTTCGGGGCCGGCGGGTGATGGGCGGGCAATCGACCTACATCCCGCTGAAGGTGAACACCGCCGGAGTCATCCCGGTGATCTTCGCCTCCTCGGTCTTGCTCTTTCCCTCCCTCCTGGTGACGGCGATTCCTTTCAATAATCGGTTCATGCAGGGGGTCCGCCGGTGGTTGGACTCCAACCTGGGAGGCGGAGCGAGCGGTGGTCAGATCAGTTTCTGGTACGTGTTGATTCTCTTCTCGCTCATCATCTTTTTCACGTACTTCTACACCGCGATCCAATTCGATCCCCAGCGCCAGGGGGAGATGCTGCAACGGCAAGGGGGCTTCATTCCCGGCATCCGACCCGGATCGGCCACCTCTCGCTATTTGAGCCACACCCTCAATCGCATCACCTTGCCCGGATCGATTTTCCTCGGCCTCATCGCCGTGCTGCCGACTCTGGCGACACTGATCTGGAACATTCCGATTGGCTTTTCCGGGGTCTCGATACTGATCGTGGTCGGAGTGGCGATCGAAACCATGAAACAGATCGAGAGCCAGTTGACTATGCGCAATTACGAGGGCTTCCTGACTTGAGGCTGCTGTTCGTCGGGCCCCCGGGAGCCGGCAAAGGCACACAAGCCGCCCTTGTCGCCTCCCGCTTGGGGGTCCCCCACATCTCGACCGGGGAGATGTTTCGAGACCACGTCACCTCTGGCACGGATCTCGGCCGGCAGGTTCAGGAGTTGATGGAGGCCGGGGCCTACGTACCCGATGAGATCACGGTTGCCATGCTGGCCGACCGCATGCGGTCTCCTGATACCGACGAGGGGTTCATCCTCGACGGCTTTCCCCGCACGATCGGTCAAGTCGCATCGCTCGACAAGCTGCTGGGGCCCGATGGCCTCGACCGCGTGGTGCTGTTCGAGGTCGACGAGGAACGGCTGGTGGAGCGCATGCTGGCCCGGGGGAGGGCAGACGACAGCGAGGAGACGATTCGCAGCCGTTTCAAGGTCTACGAAGAGCAAACCGCCCCGTTGATCGAGCTCTACCGGAGCCGGGGACTGGTGGTGTCGGTCGACGGTGAGGGCGAGGTCGACGAGGTCACCGAACGGATTCTCCGCGTGCTCGAAAAGTGATCACCCTCAAGTCAGAACGCGAGTTTTCCAAGATGGCCGTGGCCGGTCGTTGTGTGGGTTCGGTCCTCGATGCAGTTCGGGCGGCCGCCGTTCCCGGAAAGACTCTGCTCGAGCTCGACAAGTTGGCGGGAGAGATCATCGCCGCCCACGGCTGCACCCCCTCCTTTCTCGGTTATCAGCCCTCGCCTCATCAGGTTCCATACCCGGGGCACCTCTGCCTATCTGTGAACGACGTGATCGTTCACGGCATCCCCAGCGCCTACCGGCTGCGAGAAGGGGACATTCTCTCCGTGGACGCCGGAGCAATCTTTGAGGGCTTCCACGGGGACGCCGCTTTCACGATGCCGATCGGAGAGGTGGCTCCGGAGGCGACCCGCCTCATCGCGGCTACCGCCGCCGGGATGTGGGCGGGAATAGCCGCGGTCAGGACCGGCAATCGTCTGGGCGACATCGGCGCGGCGGTACAAAAGGTCGGGGAGGGCCAGGGATTGGGGATCGTGCGCGAATACGTCGGTCACGGGATCGGTCGCAGCATGCACGAGGAGCCTCAGGTCTCGAATCTGGGGACCGAGGGCCGGGGCCTGCGGATCAAGAACGGCATGGCCCTCTGCATCGAGCCCATGTTCAACCTGGGTGGCTGGGAGACCTCTGTAGATGGCGATGGGTGGACCGTCCGGACCGCCGATGGCTCGCTCTCGGCCCATTTCGAGCACACCGTGATCCTGGCCAAAGACGGACCCCAGGTGACCACGGTGGCAAACGGGCCCGTGCCTACCAGTACTTTCGCTGTAACCGCGCCCTTGCGCTATCATTCACAACCGGTCTCCGGGACCCTGCTGACGTGACTTCTGAGGAAGAAGACGATGTCATTCGGGTTTCTGGCACCGTTGTTCAAAACCTCCCGAATGCCACCTTTCGGGTTGAAATCGACGGCGGATTAGAGGTGCTCGCGCACGTCTCCGGAAAGATGCGGATGCGGTACATCCGGATCCTTCCCGGTGACCGGGTAGACGTAGAACTGTCAGCGTACGATCCGACCAGGGGCCGAATCGTCTGGAGATATCGATGAAGGTCAGACCATCCACCAAGAAGATGTGTGAAAAGTGCCGGATCATCCGGCGGCGCGGTCGCGTCTGGGTTATCTGCCCTAATCCCCGACACAAGCAGCGGCAGGGTTAGGCGTCATGGCTCGTATCGCCGGCGTTGATCTTCCCCGCGACAAGCGGCTCGAGATTGGCTTGACGTACATATTCGGGATCGGTCTCACTCGGTCCCACGAAATCTGTCGCGATCTGGGACTCAACCCCGATACCAAGATCAAGGACCTGACCGAGGACGAGGCCGCCAAGATTCGCCGCTTGATCGAGTCCAACTACCAGGTTGAGGGAGACCTTCGCCGCGAGGTGCAGCAAAACATCAAGCGCAAAATCGAGATTGGTTCCTATCAAGGCGTTCGCCATCGTCGCGGGCTCCCGGTCCGGGGTCAGCGCACCCATACCAACGCCCGGACCCGCAAGGGCCCCAAGGTCGCCATTGCCGGCAAGAAGAAGTTGAAGAAGTAATGGCGCAGAAACAGGCGCAGGCGGGGACCACTCAGAAGCGGGTGCGCCGCCGCGAGCGCAAGAACATTTCCCACGGACAGGCGCATATCAAGGCCTCGTTCAACAACACCATCATCACGATCACCGATCAGGGTGGAAACGTCGTGGTGTGGACCTCGGGGGGCGCGGTCGGTTTCAAGGGCTCCCGTAAGTCCACCCCCTACGCCGCTCAAGTCGCAGCCGAAGAGGCGGCCCGTCGCGCCGGTGAGCACGGAATACGCAAGCTCGACGTGATCGTGGCCGGGACCGGCTCGGGCCGTGACACCGCCGTGCGCACCCTGCAGAACATGGGCATGGAGATAACGGGGGTTCGAGATGTCACCCCGATGCCTCACAACGGGTGTCGACCCAAGAAGAGGCGGCGCGGCTAATGGCCCGGAGTATCGGCCCTCGCCATCGCGCTTGCCGACGCGCCCGCACCCCGCTTTGCCAGTCGAAGCGGTGCCCGGTAGAGCGCCGGCCCTATCCGCCCGGCCAGCATGGGCGCGGGCGGATCAAAGAGAGCGATTACCAGTTGCAGCTGCGCGAGAAGCAGAAGCTGCGCGCTATGTATGGGATTCTGGAGCGTCAATTCCGCCGTTATTACGAAACTGCGACCCGCCAGCCCGGAATCACCGGCGAGAACCTCCTGCGTATCCTCGAATCGCGAATCGATAACGTCGTGTGGCGATCTGGATTGGCCGCCACTCGTCCTCAGGCTCGCCAGCTCGTCAACCACGGCCATTTCCGAGTCAACGGGAAAAAGGTCGATATCCCCTCGTATCAGCTCAAGGCCGGCGACGTGGTGTCGGCCAAGGAACGCAGTCGCGATCTTTTGATCATCCAGCACTCCCTTGACACCATTAGCCATCCCGTGCCGGAATGGCTGTCTGTGAACGGGGATGGGCGAGAAGTCACCGTGCTGTCCCTGCCCGATCGAGCTCAAATCGATACCTCGATTCGGGAGCAGATGATCGTCGAGCTCTACTCCAAGTGACCAGAAAGGAAACTGGGCTGTGTTGATTGTTCAGCGTCCTCATATCGAGGAAAGAGAATCCGGAGAGAATCGTTCCAAGTTCGTGGCCGAGCCACTGGAGCCGGGCTTTGGCTACACGCTCGGGAATACCCTGCGCCGCACGCTCCTCTCCCGGATCCCGGGGGCGGCAGTGACCAGCATCCGGATCGAGGGTATCCAACACGAATTCTCGACGATCCCCGGCGTGGTCGAGGACGTCGTCGACATCATCCTCAACGTCAAACAGATCGTCGTTCGCCTCGAGGATGCCGACGATCTGGTGGTCTACCTTTCGGCCAAGGGTGCTGGAGTGGTTACCGCCGCTCAGTTGAAGGTTCCGGCCGGGGTCGAGATCGTCAATCCCGACCAACATATCGCCACCCTCTCCGGCGAAGGCAAGCTCGAACTCGAGCTCACAGTCGGCCAGGGGGTGGGCTATCGCAGCGCCGACTCCAACAAGCAGGGCGGAAGCTCGATCGGCGTGATTCCGATCGACTCGATGTTCTCGCCAGTCCGCAAGGTGGCCTACCGCGTGGAGAACACTCAGGTCGGGCAGATGACCAACTTCGACCGCCTGGTGCTCGATGTCGAGACCAACGGGGCCATCACCCCCGCCGAGGCCGTTTCCTCGGCCGGAAAGACGCTCCGCGAGCTGATGAACCTCTTTGCAGACATGGGAGAGGGGGTTGGTCTTGAGCTTGGTGAGCGCCATACCGAGAGCACCGGCTCGCCCGATCTCGATCTGCCGATCGAAGCACTCGATTTGACCGAGCGGCCGCGCAACTGCCTTCGTCGGGCTCAGATCAAGACTGTGGGCGAGTTGGTCCAGCGGACCGCTGACGACCTCCTCAACATCACCAACTTTGGCCAGAAGAGCCTGGAAGAAGTGATCGCCAAGCTCGACGAGCTCGGTCTGTCCCTAGCCGATCAGAGCGGCTGATGCCTCGTCCCCGCAAAGGCGCCCGTTTCGGCAACTCCGGAGCGCACGAGAAGATGATCCTGGCCAACTTGACCAGGTCGCTCGTGATGGAGGGCTCGGTGATCACGACCGTGGCCAAAGCCAAGGCGATGCGACCGTTCGCCGAGAAAATGATCACCAAGGCCCGCAAGGGCGATCTCCACTCGCGTCGGGTGGTACTGAAGACCATGCGGGACAACGTTGCCGTCACCAAGCTTTTCGATGAGGTTGCCCCTCGCTATGGCGATCGACCGGGTGGGTACACCCGGATCACAAAGCTCGGTCCCCGTCAGGGAGACGGCGCCGAAGTCGCCGTCATCGAACTCGTTTAACCGCCGCTGACGCGCCGGGTAGCCTGCCCCGGTGGCCGCCCAGCAAACGCCTTTCCTCGTCCTGTCGCGCCCGGAATGGTCGGAGTTGCGCGCCTCGACCCCGCTCACGCTCACCGAAGCAGATGTCGTCGAGCTGCGGGGCATCAACACAGCTCTCTCGCTGACTGAAGTCGAAGAGGTCTACCTGCCCCTGTCGCGGCTCCTCAACCTCTACGTCCGTGCCAGCCAGCACCTCTTCAGCGTCACCGACACTTTTCTCGGCAACCCCGCCTCCCCCGTTCCCTATGTCATCGGCGTAGCCGGTTCGGTGGCGGTGGGGAAGTCGACCACTGCTCGCGTTCTGCAACGGCTGCTGAGCCGCTGGCCCGACCATCCCCGGGTCGACCTCGTCACCACCGATGGGTTCCTCTATCCCAATCGGGTCCTCGAGGAGCGGGGACTCATGAATCGCAAGGGATTTCCGGAAAGCTATGACCGCCGCCGATTGATTGAGTTTGTCTCCCTGCTCAAGTCGGGGGCCGAGCGAGTGGTGGCGCCTGTCTACAGCCATCAGGCCTATGACATCGTCCCCGGAGCGGAACGAGTCGTCACTCGTCCCGACATTCTCATCATCGAGGGATTGAACGTCCTTCAGGGAGGAGGGAGCGGAACGTACGTCTCCGACTTCTTCGACTTCTCGATTTATGTCGATGCCGACCCCTCCGATGTCGAGACCTGGTACGTGGAACGGTTTCTGACGTTGCGGGCCACCGCCTTCCAGGATCCCGCCGCCTATTTCCACCGCTACGTCTCCCTGTCGGATGCAGAAGCCGAGGACGAGGGCCGCCGCATCTGGAAGGAGATCAACCTCGTCAATCTGGAAGAAAACATCGTTACCAGCCGCGAACGAGCGACGCTCATCCTCCACAAAGACGGCGACCATTCGGTGCGTGAGGTGCGGTTGCGACGTCGATGAACGAGAACCTGCGCCACGCCTTCCGGCTTTCCTCCTTCGATCGCCAGGCGGCACGCCGAATCAGCTTCGACTCGAGCGCCACCGCCGATGCCGTGGTGCTGGTGGCGGCGATCGAGGCGGTTCAGGTCGGGGTCTTGTTGGCGGTCACTCGCCGCTTCGACCTCATCGGGCTTCTCGAAGCGGTCATCCTCGGTATCGCCGGGTGGTTGATCTTGGCCGCCGCCATATGGCTGATGGGGACCAAGGTCCTCAAGGGATCAGGGGCCATCGAGGCAATGATTCGGGTCTCGGGCTTTGCCCGTCTGCCTTTGCTTCTTGGGGTCATCGACTACCTGACGGGATCTGGGATCTTTCGTCTCGTGGGCTTGGTGTGGCATCTGGCATTGCTGGTGGTCACGGCTGGAGTGGTGCTCGGGCTCCAGCTCAAAGAGGCCGTGGCCGCTGTCGCCCTCGGGGCAGCCCTGATCGCCGTTGTGCAATTGGTCTTCGGGGCAGCTCTCTTTCGATTCTGATGCCGAAGTATCGGCTCGACCTCTCTTATCTGGGGTCGGGCTTTCGGGGCTTGGCGAGACAGCCGGGACAGCGAACCGTGCAGGGCGTGGTGGAGGAATCCCTCACCCGGATAATCCGCGAGAAGGTAACGACCGTCGCTGCCGGCCGCACCGATGCCGGCGTCCATGCCCGCCAGCAGGTGCTCAGCTTTTGGGTGGACCGGGTTTTAGATGAGGACCGGGTTTTGCGGTCCCTGGGAAAGACCCTTGCTCCGGAGGTCGCCCCCTTCTCCTTGAGCATGGTCGACGAGGCATTCGATGCCCGGCACTCGGCGAAGTTCCGGACATATCGCTATCGAATCCTCAACCGGCAGATCGCCGATCCGTTCCGTCACGCCACCGTTTGGCATGTCGCCGAAGAGCTGAATGTCGAGGCCATGGATTTCGGGATTTCGGGGCTAGTGGGAGAGCACGATTTCGCTGCCTTCTGCCGCGCATCTTCGGCCGGGGGCACCAAGCGCCGGGTCATATCGGCCAAGTGGGCAGAGGCCGAGGTCGACTTGATCGAGTTCGAGATCTCGGCCTACTCCTTCTGTCATCAGATGGTGCGCTCGATCGTCGGACTCTCGGTCGACGTTGGACGGGGGCGTCGGGGTCCTGAGGAGATATTTGTGGTCTTGGAGAACCGGGATCGGTCGCGATCCGGGCAGATGGCTCCCGCCCGCGGTCTCTTCCTCTGGGAAGTGGGGTATTGATTTTGCAGGCAATCCGGGTGGGTTAGACTGATGTCGCCTCGCTTCGAGGCGCCAATTCCACGGCCACCGGCTGTTTCTTGCCGTCCGCGATCTATGCAAAAGACATTTACCCCCAAGTCCGCCGATATCACCCGCAAGTGGTGGGTGGTTGACGCGGCCGGAAAGCCGCTGGGACGCCTCGCCACCGAGGTGGCGACCCTGCTCCGCGGCAAGCACAAGCCAATGTTTGCGCCTCATATCGACACGGGGGATTTCGTGATCGTCATCAACGCCGCCGCGGTGGAAGTGACCTCGAAGAAGAGTCAACAGAAGATCTACTACCGGTACACCGGGTACCCCGGCGGGCTCCGCGAGGAGTCTTTCGAAAGCCTGCGGGAGCGGAGGCCGGAGGCGGTGATCGAGCGAGCCGTGCAAGGCATGCTCCCCAAGAACAAACTCGGTCGGAAGATGATCGGCAAGCTGAAGGTCTATGCCGGCGCCGACCATCCCCACGAGGCCCAACGCCCCGAGTTGAGAAAGGTCGAAGCCTGATGACAAAGCCTCTCGCCCAGACGGTCGGCCGTCGCAAGGAATCGGTCGTCCGCGTCCGGCTACGCGAGGGCAGTGGTCGGGTCGTGCTCAACGGCCGCCAGTTGGAGGATTACTTCCCGACCATGGCCACCCGGGTGAGGGTGATGGAGCCGCTTCAGCTCACCTCGACCCAGGGCCGTTTCGACGTGGATGCCCGCCTCGAAGGCGGCGGGGTCAACGGACAGGCCGACGCCCTTCGCCTCGGCATCGCCCGGGCGCTGGTCGAATACGACGCCGAGATGAGACCCATGCTGAAGAAGGCAGGACTTCTGACTCGCGACGCTCGGGCAGTAGAGAGCAAGAAGTACGGTTTGCGCAAAGCTCGGCGGGCGGTTCAGTACACGAAGCGCTGAAGTTGCCTGCGGCATCTCAGCATCGTTCGCTGCTCGGAAGCGGACGGCGACTCTTCGGCACCGACGGGGTGCGAGGCGTAGCCAACCTCGAGCTCACACCCGATCTCGCCTTGAGTCTCGGGCGTGCCGCCGGTCTCCAGCTCTCGGTTGGACCGGCGTTGGTTGGGCGCGACACCCGGCGTTCCGGGGAGATGCTCTCCTTGGCCCTTCAATCCGGATTTCATTCGGCCGGGATCGACACTGTCGACGTCGGGATCATGCCTGCTGGGGGAATCTCGTATTTGACGGCGTCGACTGGGGCCACCATGGGAGCGGTCGTCTCCGCTTCCCACAATCCGGCTTCCGACAACGGCATCAAGTTTCTCAGCGCCACCGGTACCAAGCTGACCGACGACGAAGAAGATCAAATCGAGGTGCGGCTTCGTAGCGAGAATGCGCGCATTCCCACCGGTCATCTGGTGGGAACCCGCTTTCACGATGCGAAAGCCCTCAACAGCTATGTCTCCTTCCTGGCCAAGGTCGCTCGTTACTCCTACCGGGGTCTCAATTTGGCGGTCGACGCCGCCAACGGCGCCGCCTTTCAGGCTGCGCCCGCTGTCCTCAGCAAGTTGGGGGCCCAGGTCGAGCGCTTTGCAGTCGAGCCGGATGGCACCAACATCAATCTCGACTGCGGCTCGACCTATCCCGAGTTCCTGGCGAGTAAGGCCGAAGGTCGAATTGGACTGGCCTTCGATGGCGATGCCGACCGCCTGCTCGCTATCGACGAAGATGGGAACCCGGTCAATGGCGACGTGATCATGGCCATCGTCGCCTTGCATTGGAAAGCCCAGGGCCGGCTCAAGAACAACCGGGTGGTGGCAACGGTGATGTCGAACCTGGGCTTCCGCCGGGCAATGGAGGGCGCCGACATCGAGCTGATCGAAACCAAGGTGGGGGACCGCTATGTGCTCGAAGCTATGAATGAGCACCGTGCGATCCTCGGAGGGGAACAATCGGGTCACATCATCTTCCTTGACAAGGGCCGGACCGGAGATGGGTTGATGACGGCGATACGCCTGCTCGACATCGTGGCCGGGTCGGGCCAGGAGTTGCGTCAGCTGCGGAAAGAGGCGATGGTCGAGTATCCGCAGGTGCTGAAGAATGTCAAAGTAGCGAGGGGCGTCGACCTCAGCGCCGCCAAAGAGGTCTGGGATGCCGTGGCCGAAGTTGAGAAGGAGCTCGGCTCCGAGGGCCGGGTTCTGATCAGACCGTCGGGGACCGAGCCCGTGGTCCGGGTCATGGTCGAAGCGGCTAGCCAAGAGCAGGCGGGCGGTTACGCTGATCGCCTGGTAGAAGCGGTCGCCAGACAACTGGCCGAGCGATAGGAGGAAATAGCGAGTTACCGGAATGACCGATGGTGACGGTTCATAACTGATAGCGCCTGGCCTCCCTAGGGGGAGGTGACGAGGAGGAAGGTCATCGAAACATTCGGCGGATGCCTTCCCGGCCGGTCACGGCCGTAAGAGACCGAGAAAACCCGGAAGCGATTCCGAAACAGAGGCGGTCTTGGTGACACTGGCCCAACCGGTGGTCAGCGAAACGTTGCCGTCGTGAGCGAGAGGACTTCGTCATGTGTGGCATCGTCGGTTACGTAGGACCGCGTTCGGCGGTCGAAATCCTGATTCCCGGACTGGCCCGGCTGGAATATCGCGGGTACGACTCCGCCGGCGTGGCTTTCTGGGAAGAAAAGGGAATCGCGATCATCAAACAGGCAGGCCGGATTGCCGACCTCGAGCGATCTCTGGCGAGGGCGGGAGTTCCCGACGCTCAGGCCGGGATCGGTCATACCCGCTGGGCGACCCACGGCGTTCCCAACACCATCAACGCCCATCCCCATCGCGACTGCACGGGTCAGGTGATCGTGGTCCACAACGGGATCATCGAGAACTGGACGGAGTTGAAAGCCGAACTGGAAGCAAACGGCCACGAGTTCGCCTCGGAGACCGATACCGAGGTGGTCGCTCACATGATCGAAGAGATGCCCGAGGTCGCCCTCGAGGAGGCGGTGCGACTGGTCATGAAAAGGGCGGAGGGGTCGCTGGCACTGGCGGTGATGAGGTCTTCCGACTCCCAGCTTCTGGTGGGGGCCCGTCGGGGGAGCCCGCTCGTGGTCGGTCGGGGCGAGGGGGAGAACTTCCTTGGCTCTGACATTCCCGCCTTTCTCGAGCACACCCGGAAGATGATCGTCGTCGACGACGATCGGGTGGTTGCTATCCGGCCCGAATCGGTGACGCTTACCGACCTTGACGGCAACCCGGTCGAGGCCGCCGAGCGCCTGATCGAATGGGACCTGGAAGCGGCTGAAAAGGGCGGCTACGCAACATTCATGGAGAAGGAGATCTTCGAGCAGCCGAAGGCGATCGCCGACACCCTCCGGGGTCGGATCGGCCCCAGTGGCCTGGTGCGCCTCACCGAGTTCGCCGAGGCCGAGCGGCGGCTGCGCGAGATCGACAAAGTATTCGTCGTCGCCTGCGGAACCTCGTTCCATGCAGCGATGATGGCCAAGTACGCGATCGAGCGCTGGACCCGGTTGCCGGTCGAGATCGACATCGCCTCCGAGTTCCGCTACCGCGACCCGGTGCTCGATCGGAGGTCGCTCGTGATCGGAATCTCCCAATCCGGAGAGACCCTCGACACCCTGGCCGCCGTCCGTTACGCCCGCGCCCAGGGCTCGGTCCTCGTTGGCGTCTCCAACGTGGTCGACTCGGCGCTGGCCCGGGAGGCCGACGCGGTGCTCTACACCAGGGCCGGGCCGGAGATCGGTGTGGCCGCCACCAAGACCTTCACGACGCAGCTGGTTGCACTGCAGCTGATCGGTCTCCACCTCGCCCAGGTGCGGGGGACCATGGACGAGGGCACCATTGTCAATCTGGTGCAAGGCATCCGCCGTCTTCCGGCTTCGGTGGAGGCGGTGCTCGAAACCGTGCCGGCCATCACCGAGCTGGCCAAGGAGCTGGCCGACACCCGCGACGTCTTCTTCCTCGGCCGCAGCGGCGACTTTCCAGTGGCGATGGAAGGGGCCCTCAAGCTGAAGGAGATCGCCTATGTCCGGGCCGAGGGTTATGCCGCCGGTGAGATGAAGCACGGTCCGATAGCCCTGATCGAGCCCGGCGTGCTAGTGGTTGGTGTCGCCACCGACTCCCATGTCCGCGGCAAGACTTTGTCCAACATGGCGGAGATGAAGGCGAGGGGGGCGACGATACTGCTGGTGCTGGCAGAGGGTCATCGTGATGAGGCATTATCGGTGGCGGACCATATCGTGGAGGTGCCCTCAGGTCCCGATCTGATCTACACCGTGACCTCGGTCGTGCCTCTGCAGGTGCTCGCCTATCAGATCGCGTCAGCCAGGGGACTGGATGTCGACAAGCCTCGCAACCTGGCGAAGACGGTGACGGTGGAGTGAGGATTCTCGGGTTGGGGGTCGACCTGGCCGACATCTCCCGGGTCGAGTCGTTGCTCGAGCGCTATCCCCGCTTCGCCGAGCGCTGCTTCACTGAGCACGAGCGAAGCTATGCCCGACGATTTGCCAGCCCCGCCCGGCGCTATGCAGCCCGTTTTGCCGGCAAGGAGGCAGTGATGAAGTCACTGGGGACCGGCTATAGGCGCATCCGCTGGACGGACGTCGAGATCACCGGAGGGGGCAAGCCCACCGTCAATCTCTACGGAACCGGAAAAGCCCGGGCGGAGGCGCTGGGTGTCACCGAGGTGTTGGTGACGATCACGCATACCGACCAAAGCGCCCTGGTGATGGCCGTGGCCGTCGGAGAACACTGAGTGCTACCAGTCATCACTCCGGCGGAGGCGGCTCGCCTCGATCAAACCAGCCCCGTCGGCGTGGACGTTCTCATGGACCGGGCCGGACGGGCCCTCGTCCGGGCCGCGGTGGGGATGGGCATGGCCTACGGGAAGAAGGCGGTGGTTCTCGCCGGGCCGGGAAACAACGGCGGCGATGGATACGTCGCCGCCCGCCTCCTGAAGAAACGCGGGGTCGGAGTCAGAGTTCAGGCCCTGGCTCCGCCGCGAAGAGCCGAGGCCCAACGGGCTCGTCAGCGGGCCATCGAGGCGGGGGTCGATACCGGTGATCTGAGCGAACCGGAGCCGGTCGATCTAGTCATCGACGCTCTCTTCGGTGGCGGCTTTCGACCCGACTCCGCCGTCACGGCATGGATGGAGAGCGGGCAGAGAGTCCTCGCCGTCGACATCCCCAGCGGTCTCGACCCGCTTACCGGGAACGTGGCCGCGGCGGCATTCAAGGCGGAGCGCACAGTCACTTTTGGCGCTTACAAAGTAGGTCACCTCTTGAACGAGGGACCGGATCTCTCGGGCTTGGTCGAGGTCGCCGACATTGGCCTCCCCTCGCCGGATCCGGCCATGTATCTCGTGGAAGAGTTGGATGCCTCGTTACCGAAACGGTCGCGCCGCGCTCACAAGTGGTCGGCGGGATCGGTGCTGGTGGTAGGTGGCGCGGTAGGCATGACGGGAGCCGCGGTGATGGCTGGACGGGCGGCCCTGCAGTTCGGCGCCGGCGCCGTCGGCCTGGCGGTGCCCGATGCGGCCGCCAGCGTGGCGGCCGCCAACGCTCCCGATCTGCTCCACCATCGGCTCGAGGAGCTCCCGGATCGCTATCGGGTATTGGTGATCGGCCCCGGACTTGGTCACGAACATGACGACCTGGCGTCAAAGCTCATCGCCACTTGGAGCGGGCCGGTAGTGGTGGATGCCGACGCCCTCTCGCTCGTGACCGAGTCCGATTCGAAATTGGTGCTGACTCCGCACGCGGGGGAGTTCGAACGGTTGGGTGGGGGGGAGCCCTCGCCCGAGAATGCCCTTGCCTTGGCCCGCAAACTGGAAGCCACGATCTTGCTCAAGGGCAATCCCACCGTGGTCGCCGCATCTGAGGAGCCGTGGATCGTCAACACCGGCGGGCCCGAGCTGGCAACGATCGGCACCGGCGACGTCCTCGCCGGAATGATCGGAGCCCTGCTGGCCCAGGGTCTCGAGCCGGCCGCCGCCGCTCGCACCGCCGCTTTTTGGCACGGACGAGCCGGTGCTCAACTCGCCGCGCGGACCACTGTTACCGCCCCGGCTCTGATTGAAGAAGTTGGTCGGCTTCGATGAGGCCGTCGTGGGTTGAGATCGACCTCGGAGCGATCGCTGACAACGTGGCCGCCTTACGGGACCTGGTCGCTCCGGCGGCCGTGTGCGCAGTGGTCAAGGCCGATGGCTACGGGCACGGCGATGTGCCGGTGGCCGAGGCAGCGCTGGCGGCGGGGGCGGAGTGGCTGGCAGTGGCGCTGTTGGAGGAAGGGATTCGGTTGCGCGAGGCCGGGATCGAGGCACCGGTTCTCGTCCTCTCGGAGCCCGATCCTTCCGACGCAGGTGAGCTCCTCCATTGGGGTCTAACCCCCACCGTCTACCGCGAGGAAATGATCGACGCTCTGGGAGAGGCGGCCACGGTGATGAGCGGAGTTCATTTGAAGATCAATACCGGTATGCACCGGGTGGGGGCCAAGCCCGAAGACGTAGCGGATCTCGTCGCTCGCATCGATCGTTATCCGCTCCTGGCTCTGGCCGGGACCTTCACCCACTTCGCCTCCTCGGATGAGGACGACGGATTCACCCGCGAACAGGTGGAACGATTCGACCGTGCTACGCGGGGGATTGAGGGCCCCTTGGTGCACATGGCCAATACCGCCGGAGCCATCCTCCATCCGTCTTCACGGCGTGACCTGGTCCGGTTGGGAATCGGGATCTATGGGCTGCATCCCTGCGACGACACCCGCCCCTACGTTGACCTCCGCCCGGCCATGCGAATCGTGTCGCACGTGGCCTTCGTGCAGAGATTGGCCGCAGGCGAGCGACCGTCCTACGGCCGCCGGCGGGAGCTGGCGACGGATGCTTACGTGGCCACGATTCCCCTCGGCTACGCGGACGGCTTGCCCCGTCTTTTGACCGACAAGCTCGAGGTCCTCATCAGGGGGAAGCGCCGACCCCTGGCGGGGACCGTCACCATGGACCAAATCATTGTTGACGTCGGCGACGAAGAGGTAAGCGCCGGTGAAGAGGTGATACTGCTCGGCCCTCAGGGCGATGAGGAAGTGACCGCCGACGAATGGTCGTCGCATCTGGGCACGATCTCCTACGAGGTGGTCTGCCAGATCGGACCACGCCTTCCTCGCCGGTACGAATCGTGACCCTGACCGCGATCGCCGGGGTCAAAGTCGGTCACTGGACCGATCCCGAGATGAGAACGGGATGTACGGTCGTCGTCCTTCCCGAACCCAACGTGACGGGGGTTGACGTGCGAGGCGGAGCCCCCGGCACCCGCGAAACCGACTTGCTCGGCGTGGGGATGAGAGTGGAGCAGGTTCAAGCCATCCTGCTGACGGGCGGGAGTGCCTTCGGTCTGGCGGCTGCCGACGGCGTAGTGCGCGAGCTCCTCGAGGATGGTCGCGGTCATCCCACCCCCGCCACCCCGGTGCCGATCGTGCCTGCCGCGGTGGTCTTCGATCTGCCGCTGGAGGGCGGCGGCGTTCGCCCCGGTCCCGAACAGGGCGCGTTGGCATATCGGGCGGCGTCGACCAATGAGGTCACGATGGGGCGGGTCGGAGCCGGCGCTTCGACTTCCTGCGCTAAGTGGCGAGGTTTCGACCTCCGGGTCATGACCGGGATCGGCTCGGCCGCGGTGCCCACCCCCGACGGCCATCTGGTGGCGGCACTGGTGGTGATGAACCCGGTGGGAGACGTGTTCAGCCTCGATGGTCGCTCCCTCACCGGCGGTGATCCGATTCCCGGACCACCGGCTCCACCTCCCTGGGCAGGGACCAACACGACGCTCGTTTCGATCGTTACCGATGTGGCGATGTCGCGGGCCGAACTAACCCGTCTGGGAATTCGCGCCCATGACGCGATCGGCGCTTGCGTCCGCCCCGCTCACACTCGCTTCGATGGCGATGTGGTCTTCATGACCGCGGTCGGCACCGAGCCCGGCGATGTTGATCTGGCGGCGGAGGCGGCGTTCGTTGCGAGTGGGCTCGCCATCGAGAAAGCGGTATCTACCAGCGTGAGCTAACCCGACGCCTGGATCAGGCGAAGCG
>DATFFB010000205.1:0-5154 GCA_035250485.1 Acidimicrobiia bacterium | reverse complement strand
GTGTCGGCGGTTTCGAGCGCAGTGGTCAGCGCCTCCCCCATCTGCTCATCGAAATCGAATTGCCATTGGTCAGGCGATTCGGCCACTCCATCGAGGGAGACGAATAGACCCGATACAACTTTGCGCATGCAATCAACCCCTTTCGCGAACGCGTTAGTAAGCCCCGAGACGCTCCAACAGATTCCGGGCGAAAACCCCGCCGTCAAGGTCAACTCCGACCGATGCGTTGGGGGTCTGGCCCGTGACCTGCCAACGGTCGACCACCGTCCGCCCCCGGCAGAGGTCGGACTGGGTCTCGACGGTGACGTGGCAGTCGACCGTTTCCACCAGGTCCGGCCAAATGAGATGGGCTACTGCCAGCGCATCATGAATCGGCACTCCCCCACGGCTCTCGAAGTGGCGCGGGTGATTGACCAGGAAAAAGTCGAGCAACTCGGCCACGAACTTTCCAACCTCGCCGGTTCCACGAAGCTGGTCAGCGTGATCGGCAGCAAGCAGCGCCTTGTGGGTCACATCGAGTCCCATCATCGTGATGGGAAGACCAGAGTGAAAGACGCGATGCGCGGCCTCCGGGTCGACGTAGACGTTGAACTCGGCGGCTGGGGTCACGTTGCCCGTCGAGATGGCGCCCCCCATGAGAACGATGCGGGCGATCCGGGACTCGATGTCGGGATAGCTGTTGAGCAGAACGGCAATGTTCGTCAGCGGCCCGACCGGGACCAGGGTCACAGGTTCTGGTGAGGCGGCGAGCTTCTCGGCCAGAAAATCCACCGCATGGACGACAACCGCGGCTGTCTTCGGGGCCGGGAGCGTGGGTCCATCCAGCCCGCTCTCGCCGTGGACGTTGGCGGCGATCTGCAAAGGGCGATAGAGGGGTCGGGCAAAGCCAGCTGCCACCGAGACGTCGGTGCGTTGGGCGAGTTCAAGGACTCGCAGGGCGTTGGGTGTCGTCTTGTCGAGACCGACGTTGCCGGCGACGGTCGTCACTCCCAGCACTTCCAGTTCGGGGCTGGCCAGGGCTAGGAGCAGGGCAATGGCGTCGTCGTGCCCAGGATCGCAATCGATGAGGACTGGAATCGCCATCAGCGAAGGATCGCGTCGACCTGTTCGCTGGTTGGAAGAGATGGTTGCGCTCCCTCACTGGTCGTGGCCAGCGCCCCGGCCGCGACCGCCCGGGTCAGAGCCACCTCGGGCGTGAGATCGGCGAGCAGGCCAACGGTGAGAGCGGCCACCAGGCAATCGCCTGCACCTACGGTGTCGACGGCTTCGACCCGCGGTGGAACGGCGGAGGCAACCTGACGTCCATGGCGGAAGAGGACCGCCCCCGCCGGACCCCGGGTTATAGCGACGAGGCCCTTGCATTCCTCGAGGTCGTCGCCCAGCGTGGCGTGCTCCACCTCGTTCACCACCACCAGATCGGCTCGACGCAGCACCTCGGCCGGCACTTTGCGAGCAGGGGCGGCGTTGACGCAGAGGAACCCCGAGCAGGTGGCAGCCACGGATGACACGGTTTCGATGGGGATCTCGAGTTGACAGATGACCGACTCTCCCGACTTGAGTTCGACCGCATCCGGGGTAAGCGATCTGTTCGCTCCCGGCGCCACGGCGATTGAGTTCTCGCCGTTCTCGCCGACGATGATGATGGCCGTTCCGGTCGGGAGCGAGTCATGGGCCCAGCAACGGCTGAGATCGACACCCTCCTCTTCGAGTAACCCGAGTGCGATCTCCGCAGCTTCGTCGTCGCCTACGGCTGCCACCAAGCCGACGTCAGCGCCGAGCCGTCGGGCGGCGAGGGCCTGATTTCCGCCCTTGCCCCCAGGATGGCGTGAGAAGACACCGCCCGTGACCGTCTCCCCCGGCACCGGCAAGCTCTTCACCCTCATCACCAGATCGAGGTTGACGCTCCCGACGACGGTTACCGCGACCATGTCGTTTCGACGTTAGCCAGGGATACACTCGCCACCCCTTGACCAGACCCGATCCGCGAGTCATCGCTCATCTCGATGCCATCGGCGAGCCTTATGAGGTCTTGCCCTGCGACCCCAGCCTGGCGGATACGGCCGCATTCTGCGCCGCTTACGGGATTCCGCCCGAGCAATCCGCCAATGCCATTCTCGTTGCCTCCAGACGGCCGCTCGGCGAGTCTGCCGTCTGCCTGGTGCTGGCGACGAATCGGCTCGACGTCAATGGCGAGATCCGGCGGCGGCTGGGCGTCAAGAAAGCCTCGTTTGCTCCCGCCGAGGAGACTGCGGCCGAAACGGGCATGGAGATCGGCGGGGTCACGCCCTTCGGACTACCCGATCATCTCAGGGTTTGGATCGATCGCAGAGTCATGGACCCTCCCTGGGTGATCGTCGGGGCGGGTACCCGGGAGGCAAAGATCAAGGTTGCTCCTTCAATCTTTAATCGTCTCGAGAACGCTTCCATCATCGAGGGGCTTGCGTTGAGCACCGATGAGAGCCCGCCGCAGCAATAGCGCATAACCGACTAGTCCGATCACGACGAAGCTGAACCACTGGATGGCGTAGGACAGGTGGTTGCCTTCGGAGGTGACGTCAGGCGGAGCTACCGGGATTGGGAGTTGTTCGTCGAGACGGTGTTGCAAGAGCACATAGAAGGGGAGGACGTCGTTACCGCCGATTGCTCTGATGTCGATCCTCCGAAATATCGGTCGCTCCCCCGCCGGCGCTCCCGGACGATGGGCGTCTGGCTGAATCAGTCCGGTGATCTCAACCCGCCCGGCTGGCGGCGCTGCCGCAACAGGCACCCTGTCCATCTCTAATGGGACCCAGCCTCGATTCACCAGCACTGATTTCCCCTCGACGGTGTCGAAAGGCGTGACGACGTGATAGCCGGCTGTTCCTTCGAGGACCTGCGAACGGATCAAGACCTCGTCCTCCGGCCGGTACTCCCCCACTGCCGTTGTCGGGCGATTGGCGAGACTGGCGACGTCATCTCCCACTGCCAGGAGCAGGTCTGCGACCGGCACTGGGGCTTCAGCCATGCGGGCAGCCATCACTGCATTTTCGAGCCGTCGATCCTCGAGCCGTCGCAGCTGCCACAGACCGAGGTTGACGAAGAGGAGCGCCAAGGAGAGGGCCACCAGATGCGCTATGACCCACTTTCGGGTCAGTAGCGGAGGCATCCTGGGCCGGGCCGTCAGGCGGCTAAAGAGGGGTCCTCGTCGTCCGCGCCGAGCAGTGCTTGGGCAACGGCGAGGGCTTCCCCATCACCGCGCACCGCCATCGGAACCGCAATCCATTCGAGCGGTACCGCGGTCTTCGGGTGACCGGCATCGGCAAGGACGCGGGCGAGGTCGTCGGTCCAGTGCCACCGTTTGGTGCTGTCGAAGGAATCGGGGTTTGACATGGCAGCACCTCCTCGGATCGATGGACCGGGCCCATGGTACGAGCGATGTCAAGGCACCAGAAGTGCCGACAAAAAGCGTTATGACCCGACGCGATCCTTGAGTTCGTCGAGACCGGGAAGCGACGGGTTCTCGCGATCAATGGCGTCCACGAACTTCTTAGCCGCTCCGATGTCGTTGGCAGCCAGCGCCACTCGCGCCGCCACATACCACCGTCTGATCTCCGACTCAGATGCCGGGCTGATCAACCGCCCGGGTTTGATGACCCGCCAGGCTTCGGCGACCCGGCCGAGATCGAGGAGATGGCTGGCGTAGACCACGGCCGCCTCGCGCTCGGTGTCTTTGTCGCCTCCGAGCTCTCGAAATAGCTCATAGGTCTTGTCGACATCGGCGTGGCGTTTAAGAGCTCGCAAGCAATCGATCTCGACCGGCATGTGCAAGGTCTCGCCGGTGAAGCGGCGATACGCTCTCAATTCTTGTAGAGCTTGCGACCAGTTCTCGAGGTAGTAGTAGGAGAGGCCGAGGAGTTCGCGGGCCAGCGCCGCTCGGGGAGCAAGTGACTTCACCTGGGTGAGATGGTCGACCGCCGCTCGGAAGCGCTCATCCGCGAAGCGGGCGATTCCCTCTTCCATGTGCTGGAGCGCCGCCGGCCGGCGATCGCGGGGGGTAGAACGATTGAGGTCGTCGCGGACCCAGCGCGGGAGATTGCCCTCGGGAACGGCCGTGATCGTCTTCCGTTCCGGCTGGCGCGGCTGACGATCCTCGGCTCGAAGAGGACGGTCCCTTTTTGGTGGGCGGCCCTGGTCCGATCGAGGTCCTCGAGGGCGCCTCTTGTCTCCGTTCTGTCTGCCAGTCACATTTGTCTTTCGAGTCGTCTATTTGAACATAAGAAGAAGGGGGCCGTTTGCACGGCCCCCTTCGAAAAGGCTGTCCGGCGGTGACCTACTCTCCCAGGGGGTTGCCCCCCAAGTACCATCGGCGCTGTCTGGTTTCACTTCCGTGTTCGGAATGGGAACGGGTGGTTCCCAGACGCTAACGCCACCGGACAAATCGCAAGCGCTCCTTGAGCACTCCATAGCGAGCACATTCATCCTGAATTCAATCCAAGCCCTCGGCCGATTAGTACCGGTCGGCTGAATGCATTACTGCACTTACACCTCCGGCCTATCAACCTGGTCGTCTACCAGGGGCCTTACCGGGTTAATCCCGTGGGAGATCTCATCTCAGGGTGGGTTTCGCACTTAGATGCCTTCAGCGCTTATCCCTTCCGTACATAGCAAACGAGCCGTGCTCTTGGCAGAACAACTCGCACACCAGCGGTACGTCCATCCCGGTCCTCTCGTACTAGGGACGGCTCCCTTCAAATCTCCTGCGCCTACGGCGGATAGGGACCGAACTGTCTCACGCGCAATCTTCTCTTATCGCTAAGAGTGCAGACTATCCCTCCATCCTCTTTCGAGGAGCTGGCGTATTGCCCGACAGTCAGATTTGGTCTACGAGGACCATCTGTCGAGCCTCTTCTTTCGAATCAGTCGTTACGGGGACCAGCAAACCCATCTCCTCGAACGCAGACCGGACAGTTTCCGCTGTCACCGATCGCGATTTCGAAAAGTTCAGGGTTGCAAACCGATCTATCTCCTGGCAGACCTCGACGAATCCTTGTGGATCCTTGGGAGGCGGAAGTCGATCTAGCAGCCTTAGTCCGGCCTGGACTTGGGCTGACTTGAAGATCACGTAACGCTCCATCTTCCGAGCAAGGCCCGGATCGGGGAGCAATTGGTGATGGT